>JAEZZG010000026.1 GCA_023442485.1 Actinomycetes bacterium
AAGAAGGGCCGCGCCTCTTATCTCGGGGAGCGCTCGGCGGGGCACTTGGATCCGGGCGCAGAGTCTACCCGGCTCATCTTGCAGGCAGCGGCCGAGGCGGCTGAAGCTGTTTGATGCGAGGGTTTGCCCTTAGGTGATGAGTTCATCACCTAAGGGGCTCGGCACCGCCTACGTCGAGGAAAACCCCTAGATAACTAGGCCGAGGCCCAGTAGAGCGGCGAGGAAGATCAGGTTGAGGATGGTGAATCTCAACAGGTATGTGCCACCCTTGTCTGGGTATTGCGCGACGAAGTGACGGTAGGAGATCAACGACGCCATCGAGGCGATCACAGTCCCGAGACCGCCGATATTGACCGCAATCAAGAGTTCCCCGTAGCGGTCGGTGAATCCGGTGAGAAGCAGGGTCGCCGGAACATTGCTCAGTACCTGGGAGGACAGGACCGCGGATAGTCGCAGGCTCGACGACACCAGGGATGAAAGACCCTGGTTGACTACGTCGAGTCGTCCCAGATTGCCAACGAAGATGAAGAATACGACGAAGGTTGCCAACAAGGAGTAGTCGAGTTTGGCGAAGAGGCTTGGCCGGTCGATGAGGGCCATGATGACGACGGCGACCACCAGGATCGGCAGAGGCAACAGTTTCGCAACACAGGCGACCGCAGCGCAGAACAGCAAGGTGTAGACGACCAACTGCCAAGACATGATCGACGGCGCCTTCTTGGTGTCTTTGTCGATCGGGGTTTTCCACGGTGCCATCACCATGATGGCTACCGCCAACCCGACAGCAGACAGCCCCACATACGGGGCCGTCAGCACGGCGACATCGACGAATGACAGCGACGCCTTGTGGCTGAGATAGAGATTCTGCGGCGACCCAAGCGGGGTGAAAATCGCCCCCAGATTAGCCGCGATGGTTTGCAGCGCCACGGTGTTGAGGATCGCTTCTTCTGCGTCGACTCGTTTCAAGACGCCGATCGCCAGCGGCACGAAGGTAATCAAGGCGACGTCGTTCGTCACGATCATTGACGTGAAGAAAGGTAAGAACACCAGTGCAAACGCCAACTTCATCCGGGTGTCGGCGATATTGAGTAAGAAGTTGCCGACCCTGCGGAAGACGCCGATGTCCTTCCCGGCTTCGGAGATCAGGAGTAGCGAAAACAGCAGGCCGATTGTGTGGAAGTCGATGTAGCCGAGATATTCGCGATCTGGTGGGACCAAGAAACATGTGACGATCGCGCCGATCGTCCCCATGATCAGCACCGCTTGGGTTTGGATGATTTGTTTGAGCTTCCCTCTGCGCTTCGAGGTCGAACTCGACGACTTCTGCGAGCCGATTTCCGACACGTCTGCCTCCCTTGTGATCGAGTTAAACTATTCATCTAGGCAGGCCGATTCCAGAAATCGAGAGCCCTCTTCGTCGAGATTTATTGACCTTTTGGGTGTAGTCGTGACCGCCGTCAACAGCAACGACCCGCCCGGATGAGACCGAGCGGGTCGCGCTTGAACACGATCTGAGCGAAGGATTCGTCTCGCTCAGCGCCGGGCTAGCTCAAGCCGAGGGCCTGATGCAAGAAGTAGACCGGGTGAACGGTCTGTTTGCCGGTCCCCTTGGCGATCTGCCAACGGCAGGTCTCGGTGTCGGAGGCCACCATGTCGCACTTCGTCTCCACGGAGCGGTCACGGATCGTCTTGCCGACAGCCTGAGCCACGTCGAATTTCTCTTTCTTCAGGCCGTAGGTACCGGCAATGCCGCAGCACACCGCACCCGACTCGAAGACCGTCATCCCCGGAATCTTGTCGAGGAGCTGCTTGGCCGGGGTGCCGATACCGGTGCCGCGAAGCTGACACGGAGCATGGTAGAGGACCTTCAGGTCGACAGCCTTCAAGTTATCTAGCTGAGGTAGTTCGCCCTTGTCGTAGAGGTCTAGGAGGAACTCAGAAATATCCCAGATTCGCTGCGATACATCGTCGAGGGTTTCGTCCTTGACGCCCATGATCTCGCGGGCTTCATGTTTGAGCATGCCGATACATGAACCCGACGCGCCGATGATTTGCACGTCTCGACCCGGCTTAGACAAGTCGCGCGCCAGCTTCGTGACCGCCTTGGTCGCGCCGTCATACAAGCCGTTGGACTGCTGGGCTAGACCGCAGCACCCATGCTTCGGGACGACCACGTCGTAGCCGAGATACTCCAGAATCTCGACGGTGCGGATGGACGTCGTGGTCTCGAAGTATTCACCGGCGCAGCCGTGGAAGAAGACGACCTGGCCGCGAGTCACCGGGGTCTTCGTGGTCTTCTTGTGCTTGCGGAACCACTTCTCGAAGCTGAATCCGTCAGCCACCGGCATCGGTGCGTTGCGGTGAATCTTCATGATCTTCTCAACCATGAACCGGATCGGTTTGTTGCGCAGTGCCCAGTTCGCCACAGGTGCGACCGGGGTCATCACCTTGCCCATCAGCATGGTGTTGGTGATGAGTTTGTCGCGCAGCGGGATGCCGTTTTGCTGTTTCATTGCCGCGCGAGCGATGTTGTTGAGTTCGGCGACCTTGACGCCTTGCGGGCACACCAGGGTGCAGGTTCCGCAACTGGAGCAGTAGTCGATGGTGTGATCGACGATCTCGCCGGCGCGGAAACGCTCAGCCTGGGGGCCAACATACTTCGGGCCCGGGAACTTAGGGGTGACGGCAGCGACTGGGCACTGGGTTTCACAGATGGTGCACTTGACGCAACTGTCAAGACTGGCCCTCATTAGGGGATCGAAGTGAGCCTTGTCACGCAGGTCAATCTTTACGCTGGTCATCGCGCACCTCCAAGAATCGCGTCACAAGCCGCCATCACGGACGCCAATGCAACGCCTTCGCCGTTCTTCTCACGCCACCGAATCGAACCACCGATGATTCCACCGACGGCGTAGAGATTCGAATAGACGGGTTTTCCGCTGCTGTTGAGGACGCGCATCGAGTCGTCGACGCTGACCCCAACCTTGAATAGGGGCTGGTCAGCACCCCAGTACTTTTCATGAAGAAGCTGGCCTTCGGGGATTGCCAGCGGCAGATCGAAGACCCGCTCATAAACCTTGCCGTATGAATCCATGGTTAGGGTGCCGGATTCAAAGCCGCCACCGGCGTAGATGAAGTGCTGGGCCTCGATCCGAGTCTGGGAACCTGCGGAGTTAAAGGCGATCGCACGCATCTTGTCACCCTCTGATTCCCCGCCGGTGACTTGGGAGCCGATGATGTAGCGGATACCGAGGCTCTTGGCTAGATCAGTCAGGGCCTGATTGATTCTCATGCCGGGGATGGACGGGGGCTGTAGCGGAATCTCGAAAATCTTGGCACCCACGCGATCTGCTAGGTCGCGCCATGCGAATCGATCCTTCACCCCTAGGACGGCGGGCAGACCGATGATCTCGCCTGGCTGAATCACCTGTTTGAGGGAGGCGACGAAAGAATCCCGGAATTCCACGTCGTCGGTAGCACGAGCGTGGTTTAAACCGGAGGTGTCAACCTCACAGCCGCGCACCGGAAGATCAATCCAGGCGTGACGGACCTGGAGTTTGCCACCTGGGAAGTCAGCCTTCGCCAGGTTCTCGGCGACGAGCTGCGGGTAGAAGTCTTTCAGCCTGCGCAGACCGACAATGACGACTCTCTCACCGCCCGAGAAGTGACCGGCAACCATCGATGGCTGGGCCAGCCAGGTGGGACGCAAGGAGCCGACGGCAGTCGGGAGCAGGAAGTTCTTGCCGTCGTTGTTGACGAGCAAGTCCTCACCTAGGGTGTCCTGAAGCCACTGTGCGGCGTCGGCGACGGCCTTGCCGGAAAAGTGGGCGTAAGGGTGCCCCTGATCCTTGATTTCGTCGATGGCGGCGACCGGATCGACGACACGCTCAGGGTTGTAGCCGAGCAGGTCCACGGTGCCGGTGCCTAGCTGAATCCCGCCCAAACCCATGGTGACGAGGTCAACCTCACGTCCGGCTTGGCGTAGCTTCACCGCTGCGGACAGGCCAGCAATACCGGCACCAATAACGACAACGTCTCTCATTTCGCTTCCTCCGCACCTTGATTGTCAGTTGGTTGACCGGTAGCGAAATCGGCATAGTCTTTGTCGATCCGCTCGTTCTTCGCCGTCTCCACCGGGTTGAGTTCGACCTCCCTGAGGAAGGATTCAGCCTGCGGGGCATGTTCAATGTCGTAGATGCCTTGCATGATCCAGTCGTCCATGACGGATTCACGCAATTGCTGACCGTAAAGGATGGGCCACAGACCGATCCAGCGGTTCTTCATGAACAAGGAGATCATCCCGGTTGCCCGTTCGGCATCGGCAGCCCCGACGTCGTTGGCGATACCTGCGACGCGTGCCGAGCAGAAACCGCCCTGACACGGCCCCATGCCAACACGCAACTGGCGGCGCAAGTCGTCCATCGATGCCGTCGGCTGCACCTCAAGGGCGTCTTCAACCATCTTCTTGGAGACGAGCTCACACTCACAGATGATCTGTTCCTTGCCCCAACCTGCTTCGCGGTCACGGAGCCGGTCGGTGATCTTGTGCAGTCGCCCGTCTTTCTGTCCTGGCACGGCCTCGTCTGCGGTGCGGCAGACGCGGTGATCACCGAGCTGTTCACACATGGCGTCAACGGTGCGTTCTGCCATGAGCCGGAAGGTCGTCAGCTTGCCGCCGGCGATGGTCAGCAGGCCGGAGACGCCGTCCCGGTCGGTGTGGTCGATGATCGACATGCCGCGCGACATGTGTCTAGAGTCAGAAGCCGAGACCCGGGTGTCCTTGACGAGTGGACGAGCCCCCGCCCATGCGTGGAGTGCGCGAGCCTGGCGGAACCCAGGAATCAAGGCCTCGCCAGAGTCGAGCATCTGCTGAACCTCGGCGGAAGAGATGTCGCACTTGTCCGGGTGTTCGACGACGTGATCGGTGGTGCCGATGATGCACACCGGGTGGGCCGGGACCAGGATGTCGCCGTCGGAAGGATAGATGCACCGGTTGAGGACGTGCTGGGTGAGGCGGTGGTTCATCGCGATCATGATGCCAGCGCCAGGGACGACCTCAACCCCAGGGCAACCGGCCATTCCAGCGATCTCACCGGCCCATGCTCCAGCACAGTTCAAGACGAAGTTACAGTCGATGATGACCTCTTCGCCGCCGTTCTTGTTGTCTTGGGCATGGACGGCAACAACCTTGCCGTCTCGAGTTTCGATGCTAGTCACCCAGTGATATGTGAGAATCTTGGCGCCGTATTCTTGGGCAGACCTGGCTGCACTCCAACACAACGCCCATCCGTCAATCGTGCCGTCTTGAACCAGGAAGGCACGTTTGGTGCCCGGATTCAACCGAGGTTCCCGACGCAACGCTTCTGCAACCGAGATTTCGGATGCGGGGACGCCCGTCTTGGCCGCATTCTGCAAGAACTCGGCAGCATAGGACTCCTCATCCTCGGGAGCTACGACGAACATACCGCCCGTATCTTCAATGGTGTGCGGCATGACCTTGCGCAAGATCGCATTTTCCTCAGCACATTCCGTCGCCGAGTGCGGGTCTGACTTGACGTACCGGCCGCCCGAGTGGAGCAGACCATGGAATCGTCCTGTGGTTCCTTGAGCCAGATCAACCCGGTCGATCAGCACTGCCCGCCAACCGCGCATCGCAACGTCGCGAACTACGCCGCAGCCGGTTGCACCGCCACCGATGACCACTACATCAGTTTCAAGTCTCTTGACCATTGCCACCCCTATGTCTTGACTAGGCCTCAGTGCCAAGTCACGGGTTCTTCACCAGACACGATGTGTCTCACTCGAGATTATCCCTTGAAAACGAGGTTTGCATTATCGCGAGAGAAGATGTCAAGAAATATCTCAGGCGCACGGGATAAATGAACAAAAGCCATGAAAATCACGCCATTTTGCCTATTTTTTCCTTTTCTATTTCGCGTCGTTGATGACGCTTACCCCCAACCCGCCCTCACCGAAACGGTTCTGCAGTGAGATCACCCACCTCGCCTGCCACAACGGAATAGGCTTGACTCGTCTACGGGATGCACTAGCCGATCAGGAGGTAGCTGACATGCCGCATCTGCGTTCTCGAACCACCACCGAAGGCCGCCCTATGGCCGGAGCCCGCGCCCTATGGCGGGCGACCGGCATCAAAGAATCTGACTTCGGCAAGCCGATCATCGCGGTAGCAAACTCGTTCACCCAGTTCGTCCCCGGCCACGTCCACCTGCGCGACATGGGTAAACTCGTCTGTGACGCCATCTACGAGGCCGGCGGGATCGGACGCGAATTCAACACCATCGCTATTGACGACGGCATCGCGATGGGCCACTCCGGGATGCTGTATTCCCTGCCGAGCCGCGAAATCATCGCTGACTCGGTCGAATATATGTGTAATGCACCCCAGGCAGATGCCCTTGTCTGCATCTC
>JAEZZG010000051.1 GCA_023442485.1 Actinomycetes bacterium
CCCAAGCCTAAGCTGAGCGATGAACAAGCCCGCCAAGCCCGCCAGCTCATCGACAGCGGCGAGAGCGTCGCCTCCGTGGCCAGGTCCTTTGGGGTCTCCCGGCAGACCCTCTACCGGGCACTGGAACGCGAAGCCGCCGCCTAGAACCACCCCAGACACGAAGAAAGGCACCGCCCTGATGGACGGTGCCTTCTTTCTGGTCTACGCCAGCAGTACGTCAAGAACGAAATGTCTCCACGTGAAGCGGAGTTCGAACCTGCGTACTCGAGTGGAGCATACGGGATTCGAACCCGTGACCTTCTCATTGCGAACGAGACGCGCTACCAACTGCGCCAATGCCCCTAATTTGTCCGCCCACCAAGATACCACCGAAACCATAAGCCACAAAAGTTGCCCGAGCCCGCTATGACTAGGCTCACCGTGGACATAGATCAGGTGAGGATCACGCATCAAGTAGATGGAGGACTTGGCTCCGTCACACCCGCTAGATCAAGGGACCACATGGCTGTGATCCGAAGGTGTGACGGGGTCTAGGCGGACTGGCTAACCTATCCGGCGTTAGCTTGCTGCTGCGGGTAGTCCTGCTCCTGCGTCTTCGCCTTCACATCATCGCCACGCTCAGCCGTCGGGGGAATGACCCTTCCGGCGGGCCGAGGTGCCGAGAGATCGATGGTGCGCACCGTCCGGTATGCCGATGGACGCGAAACATAGGTAGAGGGCGTAATCGGGATTGAATCCCACAGATTCTGTGCCATGTCAGCGACCGGGCCGGTGATCTCGATAGAGATTTCGTGGGCTCCGCGTTCGGCTTCAACCGGGAATCCGAGGTCTTTGGCTTCAAACACCATGGTGTCTTCCGTCCAACCCTCACGGATCTGACGAACCTGCTCATCCAAGGCCCTAGTCAAGGTGCGGGAGTTGAAGCGACACAGCCCCAGCCAGGGAACCATGACTGCCGCCGGGATCAGAGCCGACCACAACGGGAGAGAATCCCAGAAGAGGGAGGTGACGAACAAGACGATGATAGCCGCCAAAAGAAAGAGAGTGCCGAAGATGCGCCTTGACGTTGCTGTCCGATGCGCAATTCGGATGTCGTTCATCGCTGCCCTGCGCGTCAGTGGTGTCGACACCTCAATATCGGGGTTGTCGTCAAGTGCGACGGGACGGATTTTCGACGGGTCGATTCCGCGGCGGATGATCTTCATCGATTCCGCGAACCGCTCGTTGATCTCCAATCCCTCGTTCTTTTCTTCACTGTGGTTGCGCTTCAGCAGGGAAGGGACAAAGTAGATCATCGACAAACCTGCGATGACCGCAAAAATTAGTCCGGCTGTTCCGCTACCCATGGCGTAAACGTATGCTGAAACGCTGAGGAAGTGGGACAGGCACGCCGCAACCACACAATTACTACGGCAAATCTTGGGGGTATAGACAAGGGGCGATCCGGACGCTGTCCGAACCACCCCCGCGTTGATCTTCGGGGACGCTGACCGGTTTCGCGTCATTACCCAGGGACGCTGACCGCGCTCGCATCGACACTCGGCTGCGCAAAGTCTTCACGGTTAGCGGCCTAGTGGATTCTGTATGCGCCGACCAATCCCCAAAACTATGCCAGCGGCCAAATAGTAACCGGGTCCCCAGCCATCACCGTCGTGGTGTTTTCGTCAAGGCAGATGATGCAGTTGGCTTCCGCCAAGCTCGACAGTAGGTGATCTTGTTCGTGGCCGACGGGGCGAACCAGCTTGCGTCCACCCTTCTCAGTGTAGAAACCACGAATCAGGTGCGTGACCCCCTCGGTCGACCGCAGCACGGTGGACGCAAAGCACCGGCGGGCGTCGGGCAGGTAGGGTGCAGAGGCGGTCAGCTTCCGTAGCGCGGGCACGACGATCGCATGGAATGACATGTAGACGCCCACCGGGTCGCCGGGCAGCATGATCACCGGAATCTCGTCATCGCCGATCAAACCAAAACCTTGGTGGGTGCCCGGCTGGATCGCCACGTCGGCAAAATCACACTTGCCCAATTGTGGCATCACCTGGGTAACCACAGAATCACCACCCGGGGTAATGCCGCCGGTCGTGATCACCAGGTCAGCGCGGATGAGCTGATCTGAAATGGCCTCGCGGACCGCGTCCGGGTCCTCACTATCCACCGCGACTCGCCAGGTGTGGGCACCGGCGGCCTGTGCGGCGGCTGAAATCATGTAAGAGTTCGCGTCGTGGAACTGATCAGCCGAAGAAATAGGGCGGGACGGATCAATCAACCCGGCACCAATAGCAATCACGACGACGCGGGGACGCGGACGCACCAACACCTTGTCGATGCCGATTCCTGCGAGAAGACCGATGTGACGGTCACAAAGCACCTGGCCCGATTTCAGGATCGTCTTCCCCACAGACACATCGGAGCCAGCCCGGCGAACATTCTCACCAGCAATCACGCGGTTACGCACGACGATAGCGGTGCCGTCTTCCGACTCGGACGCGTAGGTCAGCGGAACGACACAGTCGGCACCTAGCGGCAGCACCGAACCGGCTGCCACATAGAGGGCTTGCCTCGATCCCACCGTGGGATCGGATTGTTCCCTGTCAACCAAGTTGAGTGTGCAGGTTCGACCCGGTTCTGCGCGGGCTACGTCGCGGGAATTGACCGCATATCCGGTGATTTGTGCAGAGTCGAGGGTAGGCAGGTCCGATAGCGGAACGATGTCTTCACACAGCATCAAACCCGTCGCTTCTTGGAGTTGGACCCCGAAGGGCTCCAACGGTTCGATCAAGCTGAGGATGTAGTCGCGATGGGCATTGAGCGGACGCAGGCCTTCGGCGTTGTCGTCGGGAGGAGTCGGCAAGGTGGGGGCCGGTTCTTCGCCGGGATCGAGTAAACGTCGTGGAGCCTTCTTTCGACCAAAAATCGCCATGGGCCTACGATAAGCCTGTGAGTAACTCCGGTTCTATTCGACTCACCCAGGCGAGTAAAGATCGCCTCAGCGCGAGTAGCAATGCAGTGCGCTCAACGCCAAGTAGCGCGGCAACAGACTCAACTTCGCGTAGCGCCGAGGGACGCCCGTCGGCGGTAGAAACCACACATCACCCACCCACGGACGAAACCACACCTACCCCACCCACGGACGAAACCACACATCACCCACCCACGGGTGAAACCACACCTACCCCACCCACGAACGCCAACACCGCCACAATACCGGCGGAAAACCCTGCTGAATCGCTGAACCCGGTCGCGGCTAAGTGTTCGCTGCGACACCAGATTCGGCAGGCTCGCGATCAAATCGGGGCACGGGCAAGGGGATACAGTGACGCAAGACGATGTGCCGCGTTGATTGAGTGGCTGCGCAGCGAAGGCCTCCACACCCGCGAGACAACGGCTGCGCTCTATTTGAGCCGCCCACCAGAACCGGACCCGACCGAGGCGATTCGGTTCCTGCTGGAATCCTCAATGACGATCCTGGTGCCTTCGCTCAAGACGACGGTTGACCCCTTTCCCTCCGACCCCAGGTCCATGCCGATTAGGTGGGCGCCGTTGACGAGTCTCGATTCCCTCCTGCCTGGACGATGGGGCATCCCCGAGGCTGACACTGAACCGGCGAGCGCTGAGATATTGGGCCGCGCTGACGTCATCGTGATCCCGGCGTTGGCGTGTACGTCAGAGGGCAAACGTCTCGGCATGGGAGGAGGTTGGTACGACCGGGCATTGACGTGGGCGAGGCCTTCCGCCCCAATCGTGGCGTTGATCAATGACGCCGAGCTTCTCGACGACCTCCCTACGCAACCGCACGACCGTCAGGTCAGCGTCATCATCACCGAGTCGCGGGTGATTAAAACTGGCGCAGAGTCACCACATCACCGTGGTTGAGATCTGTTTGTGGCACACCCAAACCCGGAATACACTAACCAAAGTTGAGATTGTTCACACGGATAAGCAGACAGGAGAACTCTGTGCCCAGGTATGAATACCGTTGCTCAGACTGCAAACAGCACCTCGAGGTCGTACAGAAGTTCACCGACGACGCATTGACGGTGTGCCCCGAGTGTTCCGGACACCTCAATAAGGTCTTTTCGGCAGTGGGCGTGGTCTTCAAGGGTTCTGGTTTCTATTCAACAGACAACCGCACCAAGAACACAGCCTCACCCCCGGCACCATCTTCAACCCCATCCGATTCTGCAACCTCCCCCGACTCATCGGCTGCAGGGTCGGGCTCGACGAAAGCCGACACTAGCTCCACCGCGAACTCGGCATCCAAGTCTGCGCCAGTATCAGCAGCTTCGACGTCAACCCCGTCCAAGACGCAATCCTCAGCCGCTTAGGCCGCACCGCTCCATTCTTTTTCATTCTTGAGTTTCTCAGGACGATCCGGGCTAGGCGTGTTCCAGATCGCGCTGTGAATAACCGGCAGATAGCTACCTGATCGCCGATGTCAAGGGCATGAGACACCTCTCCCCCGACAGCACACCACCCCTATCTCAAGGCGGCGCGTTGCCGGAGTACACCCCGTTATCCCAGGGCGGCGCGTTATCCAAGGGCACCGCGTTCTTGCGCAGCTTCTCTGTGCGACTAAGGCGTTGGCTTCGCTGGCACCGGCGTTCCCTCGGCGCGGCCCTGATCAGTTTCGGGGCCTTGATGCTGGTGTTCGACGTCAGTGGCTCAGGTCAATCAGTCGTCGTCGCTAACCGCGATCTCGCCCCGGGCACCATACTGACGGCAGCCGATCTGCGCGTCGACGCCTTCCCCGCCAACCTCGTCCCCGACAACGCGATCTTAGAATCCGACGTGGCCGAAGGTGAGGTATTGATTAGCCACTTGGCTCGGGGGCAGGCTGTGTCGAAGCTGAATCTTCTGGACGGTTTAGCCGGTGACGGCGACGTCCTAGTTCCTGTCCCGCTCACCGATAACGCCTTGACGACGCTAATCCATCCGGGTGATCGCGTATCGATCTACCAGGTCACAACCGGCATCGCACCCGTCTTGCTTGCCGAAGAGGTGCAGGTAGTGACGGTGCTATCAGGGGACGGCAGCGGGCTGTGGTCTCGCGAGACACCTGCGACCTTGATCGTCTCCACTGACTCCGATACTGCCGCGATCTTAGCCACCTCTACTGCGGGATCAATCTCCGTGACGATCGGCCCTCGATGAAGAACTACCCCACCGATCCAAAATGGGGAGGACGGTCTTCCATGAGCCGTTTCTCTTCCGGCCCCCACTCGCGATCGCCTCGGGCCACCGATCGGCCACCGTCAGCCAGGCCCAGCGATGTGCAGACCTGGTGGATCAACGAGTGCACCCGGGCGAAGCCGAGTTTGCGCTGGACGTCGATGTCAATCGACTCCGGCCAGACCTTACCGGCGTCATGGAAGGATGCCTTGACCTCGGCGATGCGCTCCCGCCCCCAACCTGCGCGGGCTAGTGCGTCGATGATCTCTGCTGGTTGATCGGATGGGCAGGTGGCAACCACGGCCCCAGTCAAAGCGAGAGACACCACCGCACCCCAGTCACCAGGTAGCCTGACTTGGCCGACAAGACGTGCGGAATCGGCAAACACCCAATCTCCTTCTACGGTGATCTCCTCGGCTTCATCCAGATCGATCGAGGCTGGGACGCGCTGCTCGAAGGCGGCGATGGTGCGGAAGTACCGGGGGTCAAGGGTGATCAGCGGGAGTGGGTTTTGTGAATTCGCACGGACAAGCTGGTAGTCGTCGGTGAACTCGAACAAGGATGAGCGCACCAGCATCAGATCTTCGGTGGTCTTGACCGGCAAGAAGCGGTCGCGGCTCACCTCGATCGCCCCGGCGCGATCAAACACCTCGATGGCCGCCCCCATGGCGGTCTCGATCTGGATCACGTTCGGAGATGACGGATCAGCCGGGTCGACGGTCTTGCGGTTTCGGATAAGGGGGAGGCCGAGTACCCCGTCTCGTTCGGTGAGGACGCGATGAAGGTCGTCGAGTCGAATCCACAGCGTATTAGTGTTGAAGAAGCGGTGCCGGTCAAGGTCCATGAAGAATTCGTGATCATCAGGGGAGGTCTGGGCGAGTTCACGCAACACCCAGCGACCATCTAGCCGTCTGGCGATATGACCACCCTTGCGGTCCGAGGCAGACCGTCGACACACCTCCATGGCAAAACTCAACCCCGAGTTTGCGAACCATGCCGCGATCTTCCCGGATGGAACCGCACCCAGGTTGTCGCCATTGGACACCATCACATAGCGGAACCCGTGATCAAGCAATTTCTCGATCACCCCTGACGCCAGAAGAGCCGGGAAGATATCGCCATGACCTGGGGGACACCATTCCAGATTCGGGTTAGCTTCCCAAGAGATCGGAGCCAAGGTATCAGCGTCAAGTTTCGGTTCCGCGCTCTGAACAAAATCCAAAGGCAGCCCATCAACCTGTAGAGAAGGATATTTATTCAAGAACTCCAAAGAATCGTCGCGGGTACGGAAAGAGTTCATCAACAGCAGCGGGACCTTAGCCCCAGAGCGTTGGCGCACCGCCAAGACTTGCCGGACGATCAAATCCAAGAAGGTGAGACCGTGACGCACCTCGAGGAGATTCTTGGCCTTGTCCAAACCCATAGACGTGCCCAGCCCACCGTTGAGCCGAATCACTGCGGTGGCGGAGAGAGCCTCAGCTTCCTCATCGTCACTCACACAAATCTGGTTGACATGGGCCAACTCGGTGACGGGCTCAATCTCTTCTTCACCAATCAACCCGGTATCGCCGCTTGCTAACAAAGACCAGTAATGCCGGAACACCTCGACGGCGGCATGAGAAATACCGGCCTGAGTCATTTTCTCCGTGGCGAGGCTGAGGCCTTCTAGAGGCGGGGGCTTCAACGTCATGGAGCCAGATTAGGGAACCCGAGGTGCTTTGTCAGATCATCGGGCAGATCGCCGATGAAGTTACCTGATCTTGGGCGACGCCCTTCAGCTCGGAAGCGGCCTCATCGACTTGGAAGCGACCCACCCCCTGGACTACCCTGGGAGAGGCAACAGCCGAGGCCCCGTAGCTCAGTGGATAGAGCAGCGGTTTCCTAAACCGCGTGTCGTAGGTTCGACTCCTATCGGGGTCGCGAAGAGTGTGATGCTTCGTCGCGACGATTGCTTTCATCGCGACGAAGAACAGCGATCACAGCGGTGGGAGTATCAGCCGCCCGAAGCTGGCTTCGGCTTCATTAGCTCCCCGGGAGTTACTCTTGTTCAGCCGCCTGCTTGGCGACGTCTTCCATATCTAGGTTCTTTACCTGGGCGACGAGATCATCGAGAGCGCCGGCGTTGAGCGCCCCCGCCTGGCGGAAGACGAGGTAGCCGTCGCGGAAGATCATCAGCGTCGGGATCGACGAAATCTGGAGGGCACCGGCGAGTTCGCGTTCCTGGTCGGTGTCTACCTTGGCGAAAACCACGTCTTCGTGACGGTTGGAGGCGTCTTCAAAAACAGGGCCGAAGCGCTGGCAGGGGCCGCACCAGGTTGCCCAGAAATCGATGATGACGATTCCGTCTGTCTTGACGATTTCGGAGAACTTGTCTTTGGTCAGGGTGATCGTTGCCATAAAGTCGTTTCCTTCCTCTTCGACAACGGATAGAACCAGAGGAGATTGTAAAATATTCCACTACCTTAGGGGCCGCTGGGTGTCGTCGAGAGCGACGGAACCGCCAGCACTCGGCGAATCATCAGAGGCACCGAAAAACTTTCGTCCTTTTCTGCTTGAGAGAGCAACCAGTCCACCCCTGAGTCGAGGCGCTTGACATCGTCGGCCAGCAGACCCGCAGAAGTCAGGAACAGCTCGGCCTCGGCGCGGGTGTGGATCGGGAATCGATAGAGCTCTCGACCGTCCTCGACGACGTCGAACCCGGCCTCAGGGAGCAGACGCGAGACAGCGTGGCGGCGGAACTTACTCAACTGGGGAGGCTTGCGTAAGATCACCGACATCTTGCCGATCCACGCAGCATCTTGCCTAGTCAAACCCCACACAATCGGGAAAAGCGCAGCCAGCATCCCGTCTGGTTTGAGTACCCGCGACACCTCGGCGAGTAGGTGGGTTGATGATTCATGGCTAGCTAGACCGGTGGAGGCAACCACGACGTCGAAGGTGTCATCTGTCCAGGCCAATCTCTCGTCCCGATCGACATCAACCTGATCCACGAGACGTCCCGGACGCTGCAAGGCCTCGGCCACCTGAGTCGAGACACACCCGACGTCGAGAATCCTGCCCGCCTCATCCGACACTGCCCGCGCCAGCCACAGATACGGCGATTCTCCCCCGCTGGTTGCCAGGGACATCACCTCGTCGGTTGCTGTCGCTGAGGCAGTGTGAAAATCGTTGAGGGCCCTAAACAGCGACCTCAACGAGGAGAAAACCTGCTCCTCGACTCGGCCTATCACACTGCGTCGAAATCCCATACAGCGCCCTGCAATCTCGGTGTTTCCAGCCTGCACCCTAGGCGCCGGGCTCGCTGTTGGATTGGGCAGCCTTGGCTGGCTCAGCAACGAATAGGGAGTTCGCAACGACGTCATCGACGACGCATCCTCGGCCCTCGACGAACTTCAACGAGTATTCATCCCCGTTGGCACTGATCACGACCGTCGCGCCCGGACGAAGACCGACCTCGGCCAGAGAGGTCAGCAAGCGGGAGTCAGCCTGGAGATGTTCAGAAATGCGCTTGACCTCAACCGTGACCGGGCCTCGATGAGTCTCTAAGAATTGAGGGATCGGTTGGCAGCCGCGAGAGAAGATTTCGCCGGGGTGATGTGGCCCCACCGGGCTGCCGTTGCGCAGTGCATCGAGGCCGGGGGTGGGGTTGCCGTAAGGCGAGAAATTCGGGTCATCAACGATCTCCATCAAGCGGGCCTCGACTTGTTCGGAGACGACGTGTTCCCAGCGGCAGGCTTCTCCATGAAGCTGGTGCCATTCCAGCCCGATCACTTGGTCGAGGAGCAGCTCGACAAGGCGATGTTTGCGCATCACCGCCGAGGCTAAGGCCCAGCCATAGTCGGTCAGCTTGATCCGACGTTCATTGTCGAGGGTGAGCAACCCGTCACGCTCCATACGCGCGATTGTCTGCGACACCGTCGGGCCGGATTGATGCAACCTTTCCGTGATTCGGGCGCGCATCGCCGGAATCCCCTCTTCGTACAATTCATAGATCGTCCGAAGATACATCTCGGTGGTGTCAATCAAATCACTCATTGTTCAACCTCGGTCTACCTCCGCGCATCGTCAAGGATCTCAATCTCGACGACGTGCCCCTGACTACTCTGTGGACATTGCTCGACGTCACTCAGCTAACAGTGGAAGAATCGACTGCGTGACTGACTTGCAAATCCCCGTTGATCTTCTTCCCGCAGACGGACACTTCGGGTCCGGACCTGCCAAGGTCCGACGCGATGCACTACTCGAACTCAGCTCACAGACCACTGTAATGGGTTCGTCTCACCGCCAAGAGCCGGTGAAGAAGATTGTCTCTGAAATCAAGCATCTTTTATCCACATTGTATTCCCTGCCCGAAGGATATGAGATCGGTATAGGAAACGGTGGATCAACCTTGATGTGGGACGCGCTCGTGTGCTCTTTCATCGCTGAACGCTCCATCCACGGGGTATGCGGAGAATTCTCCCGCAAGTTTGCCACCGCCGCCTCGAAGGCACCCTTCCTGCAAGAGCCAATCATCGTTGAATCACCTCCCGGGTCCATCTCCGTTCCGGGATTGACAGCCACGGCTCAACCAGGCCAAACCGCAGAGGGTACGGCACCGATGACGGACGGCTCAACCGACCCAGCCCCCTCAGTGACGGAGATTGGGCCCGTCGATACTGCAGCCTGGGTCCACAACGAGACCTCCACCGGGGTAATCTGCCCGATTCACCGCCCCACCGACCCGTCCCTAGCCAACGCGCTGGTCGCAATCGACGCCACCTCGGCGGCAGGGGGCATCGCCGCCGACATCAGCCAAACTGATGTTTACTACTTCGCGCCACAGAAGAACTTCTCATCCGACGGCGGGCTGTGGGTGGCCTTCTTCTCTCCGGCAGCAATCGAGCGAATCAAGACGGTGTGCCATTCCGGCAGATGGATTCCCGACATGCTCAACCTCGACATCGCCTTGGCTAACTCACGCAAGGACCAAACCCTCAATACCCCTGCCCTAGCCACCTTGATGTTGTTGGCAAATCAGCTTCGTTGGATCAACGACCACGGCGGTATGGAGTTCATCACCTCCCGCACCTTGGCCTCGACCAATCTGATCTACGACTGGGCGCAGCGTTCAGATTACGCATCCTGTTTCGTCAAGAACCCCCAATGGCGTTCACCTGTTGTCGCCACCATCGATCTCGACGAGAGGATTGACGCTAACACGCTGATCTCCGTCTTGCGTGCCAACGGAATTCTCGACGTCAACCCCTATCGTTCCCTGGGACGCAACCAGCTCAGGATCGGCGCTTACGTCTCAGTCGATCCGGCAGACGTTGCACAACTGTTGCGTTGTATTGATTGGGTCGCGGAGAGGATCAGCCTCACATAGCCCGACGCGCCGGGCGTCCTCGCGGATGGGTGATGAACACGAAGGTACCGGCGATCAACGACACCAACACCGCCGCAGCGATGGCCAGCCTTGTCCCCCACGTCTTACCCGGAGAGATGGTTTCTACGTCGACATTCGCGTCGGTTTCGGTTTCGTCATTAGCGCCCTGACCGTCGCCACTTTCGGTGTCGGCGGTCTGAGACTCTGCCGCAGATGGGCTCGCGTTCGGATCAGACGAAGGTGGCGTCGAAGGCGGGGCACCGACGTCACTGAGAGACTTCGGCAAGTCGACCGCAGTGAGCTGCGCGTGGGCCTTGTTGTCCACCACGATCAGCGAACCGGTCTTGCCGAGCTGACCGGTCACCGCCTCCCCAGAATCGTAGGCCGGCAGCTTCGCCGAGGCTTTCTTCTGGAAAGAAAAAGCGTCAACCACAAAGACCGAGTTGTAGGTGCGCATCACCATCGAGTCCGCACCGACGAAGGTGGCGTCTGTCACCCAAGACGGGGCGGATGCGACCTTGACGAGAGTGTTCACTTTGCCCTCAGATAACTGCTCGACTGGACGCGCAGACCGATAGATCGAGGCGTTGTCGCCCTTGGTAACGAAGTAGAGGTTGTGCCTGGGGGTGATCATCATGGCGGCGGCGTCGTGGGCCGAGTCCGGGTATTTGAACTTCCACTCGGTCACCGTTGCCGAGCCGTCATTGAGCGATTTCGGACGGTACACGCTGATGTGGTCACGGTTGGCCGCCGGGTCACCGATGTCTCCGATGAACAACATCGAATCGATATAGGCCAAGGCCTCGACGGCGGTCACGCTAGCCTGGTAAGTGACGGTGCGTTTCGTCTGACCCGAGGCAGGGTCGACACCATACACCTTGGCCTCGGAGCGGTTCGTCACCCAATACAGACTAAGCTCGCTATCGGCGGCGATGCCGACCGGGGTGCTGATGGACGAATCCGACACCTCAATCATGGGAGCAGCACTAGCTGAGACCGGAAGAACAGCGGCGCTAGCCATCAACACGGCAACCACGACGAGCCTAATCCACGCAGTCAGCGCTGCTTTCGTCCCCATAGTCAATCTTCTTCCGTAATCGTGTGACCTGTAGACGCACTAAATCAACAAGACAGTATCTCGCACCGGGAAAACAGACTACATTATGGGCATGGAGCAGGTCAGTCTTTTCGCACTTGGCATTGACCGTGTCCGAGACATTTTTTCAGGACGCGACGACCTATCTCGCCACCTTCGAGACGTAGCCATCGAGCATTTCTGCGCAAAGAAGTCCCGCAAACGGCTTCCCCTGATCCAACGCCTCGGGCCCTTGTCGCGCCGCCCTGCCTACGGAAGCCTCGGCAACGATCCCGTCAACGCCGACGTTGACGATCTCCTAGCGGGCCGGTTCATCGAACCCTCGCGACTCGACATGTGCTGGCGAATCCTGCTCGTCTGGATGTCCGATCTATCCTACGGACACGTCACGGTGCCGATGGGATTCAACGAACTCGACGCCATCGACTTCGATCTCGCCCGTGCCGGTCTTGCCGCCGAATACTCTTTGGGTTCGCTATTCAACCGCAACCCCCTGATTCCGATTCGCCCAGGTGCAGGCATGAGAGTTGGCTACGCCCGCCATGCAGGATGCGTCGAGATGACTCATCAACTCGGTGCGGCACTCTCTCGTCTCGACGAGATTGATCCACCGTCAAGGGTCGATTCATCGTCGGCAGTAACGATCCGCGAATTCCTGTCCCACCTTCCAGAGTGGGCCGCTATTGCACGAGACAGCGGCGACTATCTCCCAGACGTCTTCGCCGTCGCTCACGGATAAAGCATCGGGCCAGACCTGGCGTCCAAGACGCAAGAATCTGACCCGATCACAGCTACCGCGATTAGTTGCGGGAGCTATCTGGTGCCGTCGGCTAAGCCAAGACCCCCATGACCAACCCCTGAACGAAGTAGATCACGAACATAGCGGCCACAACCCACATCAGCGCATGGATCTGGCGGAACTTGCCGAGGAACATCTTGACCGCAACGAAGGTGATGATGCCCATACCGATACCGACGGTGATCGAATAGGCGAACGGCATCATCGAGATAGTGAAGAATGCCGGCAACGCATCATCGATGTGATTCCAGTCGATGTCGGTGACCTGCTGCATCATCAAGAAGCCGACGACGATCAGGACGGGTGCGACCGCCTCGGCGGGAACCATGTTCACCACGGGAGCGAGGAAGACCGCGACGAGGAACATCGCGCCGGTAACAACCGATGCCAGACCAGTGCGGGCACCTTCGGCAACACCCGACGCGGATTCGATGTAGGAGGTATTCGACGAAGATGAGCAGACACCGCCACCGATAGCGGACAAGGAGTCCACCAGCAGGATTTCCTTCAAGTGCGGCGGGTTGGCGTCCTGGTCGAGAAGATCGCCTTCCTTACCGATGGCGACGACGGTACCCATGGTGTCGAAGAAGTCCGCCAGCAGCAGCGAGAAGATCAGCATGATCAACGCCAGCGCCACCTGCCAGTTGAACTTACCGTCTCGGGTGAATGCGCCGAACAGGTCGAACTTGCCGATCAGGGAGAGGTCAGGACGGATGAAAGAGCCAGCGTCTGGGGTGGCCGGAACCGACGATGCCCAACCGGTGGTGTTCTCTGCCGTCTTAGGGCCGATGTGCTTGATCGCTTCGATAATCATGGCGAGGGCGGTAGCGACGGCGATGGTGATCAACATGGCGCCCTTGACCTTGCGCACGTGCATGAAGATCAAGAGGAGCAGACCGACGACGAAGACGAGAATCGGCCACCCCTCGAGGGTGCCACCAACACCGAGCTCCACCGGCGGGGAACCAGCGGGTTTGCGGACCACACCCGCGTTGATCAGACCGACGAAGGTCACGAACAGACCGATACCGACGGAGATGGCGGTGCGCATCGAGCGCGGGACGGCTTTGAAGATTGCCTCACGGACACCCGTCAGAACCAGGATGGTGATCAAGATGCCTTCCCAGACGAACAGACCCATGGTCTGCGCCCAGGTGATTTGCGGGGCGATGACGTAGGCAGCCATGGCGTTGAGACCGAGACCGGCAGAGATACCGATCGGGTAACGACCCCAGACGCCCATCAGGATCGTCAAGATACCGGCAATAAAAGCAGTAACCGCAGCGACCATGCCCATTGAGGCGGCCACTGCGGCTGAGTTGACGTCCCCGCTTTCGGTCAGCAATTTCGCTCCGGAGATGAGGTTGCCATTGACGTCTGCGGTCGTACCGATAATGAGGGGGTTGAGAGCGATGATGTAGGCCATCGAGAAGAAGGTGACGAGCCCTCCTCGGACCTCGCGTCCTACGGTTGACTTTCGCGCCGTGATTTCAAACCAGCGATCGAGAGCTGACGGCGCTTGGGCGGAATGTGTTTCTGAGCCCAGAGATTCATCAGTAGTGGAAACCATGGGGCATATGGTACTGAGCTTGGTTGATCAGATTAGACTGTGTCTCATGAAACAGACTCGTGACGCCCGCCAGCTCGGCCACAAATCCGGACGTAATGAGCGCCGTCTCCGCGAGGATATGCGCAACTACTTCGTCCAAGCACCGGTTGAGCCTTTTGACCGCGCGGGTGTCCTTGTCGCTACGATCGGGACCATTCTCTTCGTCTGCGGAACCCTGGTGTGTACCTTCTATTATGACGACCTCGAAGCGGCCGGTCATGGCTGGTATTTCTGGGTCGCAGTCACCGGAATCATCATCGGTTTGATGTTCACATCGTGGACACTTCGGCGTCGAAGGGCGATGGAACGCGCGGCCAGTCACGAGTCCGCGAAGAGCGAGTAGGGTCGGTCCCGCCGGAAGGTCAGGTTGAGTGACGGCCACACCTTTCCGTCATAGCTGCCGTCGCAAAACAAACTCTCGGATGAGTCGATCCCGTCACAGCCGCCGTCTCAGCCCCGCAGGGTGTGGCCTTTTCTGTCACCAGTGGACGTCGTCGGTGGAGATGGTGTCGTAGATCGGCTCATCGAGGACGACGCCACGGTGATCATCGACCACGTCGGAGTGGGCGCCGCACCCGTGATCGACGGTGACGACATTGGCGTCGAAGGGAGAATACTCGTTGGCGCACACACCGAAGTTGCTGCCGAGACGTCCACGCAAGTTGATGAAGTAGCCGCAGTCGACGCAGATGCCTGGGGCTTGTTTGGTGGAGGGGTTGTCTGCTCCCCCTTGCCCCTTGGCCCAGCGTTCGGCTGCGCAGTCGTGACCGGTGGCGGAGAGAACCCGGGTCCTGCCGAGGCCGACCTCGGTGGCGAGGGCGCGGATCTGGCTGGCTTCGGCGATTTCGATGTCGGGGTCGAGGTCGACCACCGAAAAACCGGGCTCGAGACGCGGATCATTATCTGGGGTTGGGAGGAGAGTGCCAGGGGTGACGTCGGAGGGTTCTAGGCGTTCTTCCCACGGCACCCACGCCGGGGAGAGGAGCGAGTCTGCGCCGGGGAGGAGGACGACCTCGCTGACGGTGACCACCTTGGCTCGCGAGGCCCGTACCATGGTGACGGCCCAGTTCCAGCCGACGTAACCGGGGTGGCGGCACTCAAATAGGTGGGTCGAGATTCGGACATCTTCGGTCACGCACCCGAGGTAGTCGCCGACCCCGAAGTCCCCGGCCTCTTCAACGGCAGCCTCGCGGGCTCGATCAACGGCGGCCACGACCGCTGAGTCAGCGGCGGTTTTCGCTCGTGCACTCATCTTTCCCTAGCTCTTCTCGTCGTCCTAAAAAGCCACCGACGGTAGAAGTAGAACTGCGCCCCACCGAAGGCTTCCTCGCGGCTCGGCGCCTGCAACCTAGCTTCAACTACCAAGCTCCAACTCGTCAGCGACCGCATGCAACATTTTTGCAAGCTTAGCTGCCTGACGCGGATCCGGGTGGCGTCCATGACGATACCCGTTGCCGATACCATCGAGGAGTTTAATCAGATCTTCGACGATAACCACCATCTGCTCCGGCTTTTTGCGCATCGATTTCGCAACCGACGGCGGTGGATCCAGCAGACGTACCGACAAGGCCTGCGCCCCGCGCCTGCCCTCAACGATGCCAAACTCGACCTTCAGCCCGGGCCTCAACTGAGTCAGCCCATCGGGAAGCTGGTTGGCGTTGACATAGACGTCGCCACCGTCGTCACTAGTAATAAAACCAAAGCCTCGATCAGCATCGAAGAAACGCACCTTGCCCGTTGGCATGACACACCCCTTGCTACTCATAAACCTCTTGCGTTGCCGGCGGTGATCCAGCACGGCGAACCACATCGGGCGAACTCGTCGCCACAGATCTCCCAAACTCGGGTCTCACCAACAAGGGTACCAGTGTGTAGGAGCCGGAGGGACGGTGCTCGCTCGTCGTCTCTATTCGTCACACTCTACCGGCCATTGACGCGTCCTCAAGGCTTCGCCACCTATCTCACAGGTCGAGGCGTTGTTGTTGCCACGGTGAATGACTAGGCTATGGTCATGGCAACCTGGAGGGACGGCGCTGAATATGCCCCTAAGACATCCCCGGACGCCTTCATTCCACCTCGTGAGGAGCGATCCACCGGCGATGACGACCTAGCCACCCCCGGACAGTTCGGGGGCACCACCCTCACCGCCGACTCACCCCAGGCCTCGACCTCAACATCTGCTCCCAACGCCCACGCCGGGGCGGATTTCCCGACGACCCGGCCAACCGGCTACGACACTCCCGCCGGGGCACCCCAACTCGACGCGGTCGGCGACCCCGCCTCCCAGATCCAGCGCGACCCTCAGCAACCATTCTTCACTGACGGCGCCATGGCGCAGCCGGCAAGGCACTCTTGGCAGGCGGCAACTGAACCGTTGGGCACCGGGACCCGAGAGGGATCGTCCCCAGTATTCGCGGCGGCGCCTGGCTTGTGGCCGTCTGAGTTTCCGGCCCCTCAGGCCATTGCTGTTCAAGTCGACTCCGAGCCGTCTGCAAGAGTCAAACTCCCTGTTCTTGCCTTGATCATCCTCGGTTTGGGCGCCTTGTCTTTCATCCAAATCCGAGGCTACGTTGCGACACCGTGGGCTTGGATCACGATCCCCCTGTCCTTCCTCACCCGGACGCCGCTGACTCACCGAATCTCAGAGTTTCTCGTTCGGGTGCTCTACACCACGGTGGTGGCGGTGGCGATCGCCGGAATCGGTGCCGTCTTCGGCCTTGCCCAAGATCGCTGGATGCTGGCCTATTCCTATGGTTTCCTGACTTGGTTGCCGTGGGCGTGTTTTCTGCTCGGTCTCGGGCTTGCCGGAATCCATGTGCTCGACGCCAAACTTCCTCCACAATCTGCGCCGAGATGAGAACCCAAGATCCACCTCTGCCCTAGCTGCCACACCATTAGGGGTGTACTGACTCGGCGCGGGCTGCGCCATCGTCGGGATTCCCGCTCTAGACTTGGGGCATGGATAGGAAGGGATTCGCGCTCACGGCAGGGATGTCACTACTGGTATCCCTCGGCATTGCCGGTGCCCTGCTCGCCTATTCACCGTCTCGCACTTCCACGTCGTCGCCTAGCCCAACGAATCGACCGACGACCCTCTTCCCGGCTCGGCACACTCCGTCGCCACCTGTGGATACGCCGACAGCGACCGCCGCGCCCATCGCTACGGTCTACCCGTCTCCATCGACGCCCCCTAGCGTCGCTTATCCTCGACCCTCATCCAACACCCGGGACATCTACCCGCCCACGCCTGTGTCGAATCTGCGGCTGCACTCTAATACCGCCAGTGTTTTCGTCATTGCCTGGGATCCATCCTTCGACTACTCGGGGGTCCACCATTACGCGGTGAAGGTCAACGGTCAGATGGTCAAGACCACCCGATCTACCCGCGTCGAGTTACCGTGGCTGACTAGCCAGGACCCGATCACCATCGAGGTACTTGCCCAAGACAACAACGGGAACCGATCGGAGTGGAGACGTTTAGTCGTCCTGCCGCCACCGCTTCCGACGACCACACCCTCCCCTGAGACACCTACCCCCAGTGTCGATCCGAGTCTCAGCCCAAGCCCTGAGCCGTCATCTGCTCAACCCACGCCCACCCCGAGTAACACCCCCGACCCCAGCCCCGGGGATACCCCGGAGCTCTCCGACTTAGCCGTAGGGGACCAGGGATTTTGACGAAAACCCGGCTCTCACCGCCCCTTCATCCCAGATCGCGGCGGTGGCGGGGTAAGGTGGATCACGTCATGACGGCAGGCACGTCGAGCCCAGACTCATTCGACACCCCTAGAGGAGTGGGCGTCACCAGAATTTAAGTGATTGAGAAGGATCTCATGGCTGTTCCAGACGAAACATTCACCGATAATCCACGCGACGGAATGAAGACCGCCTACGCGGCGATCATCACCGTCATCGTGGTGCTGGTCGTCTCTATCATCGGAGTGTTTTGGATGATTCGCCCGGCGAACACCGAGGAAGCGTCAGCACCCTACCTGAGCAGGGCGTCATCGACCGGGACAGTTGATTGCTCATCCACCCCCATATCGATGACCGTTGACCCGTCGGAGGCGTAGAGTTCGCAGATCTGTTTCGGCCACACCGGCTCGTCACAAGGAAGTTGATCAATCGGGAACCAGCAGGCTTCACCCATGCAGACCTTTTCGTCATCGGTGTAACCGGAGTTATCGGCGATGAAAGGCTCGGCTACGTCGAGGGCATAGAACACGTCGTCTTGGACCAGAACTTGATCGGAGTAGCCGTGGATGACCTTGGCGGTGGCGATCGGGCCGATCAGGCGGTCTTCACTCGCCTCGAATCCGGTTTCTTCGCGTAGTTCACGCACTGCTGCTTGGGACGGGGTCTCGCCCGGGTCTATTCCGCCACCTGGAGTAGTCCACCAAGACGAATCCACGAGCCCAGGATCAGAGTCATGCATCAGAAGAATCTGGCCTTGACAACGAACAATGATCCGGGCTGTGTGACGTTTGTGGACCTGACGTTTCATCGGATCGACCGGGATAAAGGTGCGTTCGTGAGCCATGGGGCTATCTTACTCTGGCGATTTCGTCATCAATCAGATCCCTCCAACTGCCTACGAGATCGGCGTCGACCCCGGCCCGCATATCTCCTTGCGGACGGGCGTGGGTACGGATCTGGAACTTGGTGATCCCGGCACGGACCAGCCACGGAACATTTTCAGGAACGATGTGACCAGCCGCCACCGCCAAAGATGCCACCTGCCGATTATTGCGCGCCGCCTGGATCAGCAGGTCTAGGCCGTGTCCGACGTCAATGGCCGAACCGGCCGTCAATACCCGGTCCAAGGTCGGGAATTCATCGAGTTTGTGCCATTCACGTTGTGGGTCCAAGGTGTGATCAAAGGCGCGGTCGAGGGTCCACGGGAATCCGATGTCGTCGACGAGGGCGTGGGTGACCTCCACGTCAATCCCGGAATACCCGTCTAAGAATCCCAGGACGACACCGCGCGCACCGGCACTGAAATAGGCCGAGATCAGCCCGCGCAGCCTGGTTACCTCTCCTCCGTCGGTTCTGAAACCTGGACGCAAGCGAGCCAGGGGGCGCACTGGGATGTCTACTCGGTTGCAGGTGCGTTCCACAAGGTCAACATCGGGGCTGTACCAGTCATCGTCGAAGGAGCCGACGAGTTCGACGGAATCAGCCCCGCCTTGTTCGGCGCGCACCGCATCATGTTCATTGCAGACGACGACGTCTAACTGACCGGACATGGCTGAATTCTGCCAGATTGACGGTATCTGCCTGGGGAGGAAGGTGCGAACACACCGACATGGAACCTAAAAGCAACTGGAGGCATCCTCGGATGCCTCCAGTCGATATTTAGTGAGTGCGGCAATTTAGGCCGGGATTAGTACATCCCGCCCATGTCGCCACCCATCGGGGCTGCCGGAGCCGGTTCGGGCTTGTCGGCAATCACTGCCTCGGTGGTGAGGAAGAGAGCTGCGATGGAGGCGGCGTTCTGCAGGGCAGAGCGGGTCACCTTAGCCGGGTCGATGATGCCGGCATCAACCATGTTGACGTATTCGTCGGTGGCAGCATTGAGGCCCTCGCCTGCAGGCAGGGAGGCGACCTTGTCAACGATTACGCCACCTTCGAGACCGGCGTTGACCGCGATCTGACGCAGCGGAGCCTGACATGCTTCCTTGACGATACGAGCACCGGTGCGCTCGTCGTCAGTGGACAAGCCGAGGGAGTCGAGATCAAGCTCGTGGGAGGCCTCGATTAGAGCCACGCCACCGCCGGAGACGATGCCTTCTTCCACAGCAGCCTTAGCGTTGCGGACGGCATCTTCGATGCGGTGCTTGCGCTCCTTGAGTTCGACCTCGGTGGCAGCGCCAACCTTGATGACGGCAACGCCGCCGGCGAGCTTCGCCAGTCTCTCTTGGAGCTTCTCGCGGTCGTAGTCGGATTCGGAGTTCTCGATGGCGGTGCGAATCTGGGAAACGCGGCCTTCGATCTGATCCTTGTCGCCTTCACCGTCAACGATGGTGCATTCGTCCTTGGTGACGATGACGGAGCGAGCCTTGCCAAGCAGCTCAATGTCGGTGGTCTCGAGGGAGAGGCCAACCTCAGAGGAGATAACCTGGCCGCCGGTGAGGATAGCGATGTCGTTGAGCATATCCTTACGGCGATCACCGAAACCGGGTGCCTTGACGGCGACGGACTTGAAGGTACCGCGAATCTTGTTGACCACCAGGCCAGCCAGGGCTTCACCTTCAACATCTTCGGCGATGATCAGCAGCGGCTTGGAGGTCTTCATAACCTTTTCCAGGACCGGCAGCAGGTCCTTCAGTGCAGACACCTTGGAATTGACCAGCAGAATGTAGGGATCGTCGAGGACGCACTCCATCCGCTCGGTGTCGGTGACGAAGTAAGGCGAGATGTAGCCCTTGTCGAAGCGCATACCTTCGGTGAGTTCAAGGTCGAGGCCCATGGTGTTGGACTCTTCGACGGTGATCACACCTTCCTTGCCGACCTTATCCATCGCTTCGGCAATCTTCTGTCCGACGACGGGATCGCCAGCGGAGATGGAGGCGGTGGCGACGATCTGTTCCTTGGTCTCGACGTCGAGGGCCATCTCACCGAGACGAGCGACGACAGCCTTGACGGCCTGTTCGATACCGCGCTTGAGTTCGATCGGGTTGGCGCCAGCAGCGACATTGCGCAGACCTTCGCGAACCATGGCCTGAGCAATCACGGTTGCGGTAGTAGTGCCGTCACCGGCGACATCATCGGTCTTCTTCGCAACTTCCTTGACCAGTTCGGCACCGATCTTCTGGTAAGGATCATCCAGCTCGATCTCCTTGGCGATGGAAACGCCGTCATTGGTGATCGTCGGAGCGCCCCACTTCTTCTCGAGGACGACGTTGCGTCCCTTGGGGCCGAGGGTGACCTTGACTGCGTCAGCCAGGATATTCATGCCCTCTTCGAGTGCACGACGAGCAGTCACGTCAAATTCAATAAGTTTCGTCATGGTATTCCGGGAATCCTCCCGCATCATGGGCGGACACTGCCGCCACGTCTGTTTTTTCGTCAAATTCCGGGAGCTACCCGGACGCCCGGGGAGACCCCGGATTCGCGACACCGGAAAGCCGGAAGATGGGATCAACGCCCGCGACGGACGGCCACTCTCGGGGAGTAAACCTCGCTGAAATCATCGTTTCGCGAATAGCACTCGCACTAGTCGAGTGCTAAGTCATGTTTAGCACTCGATACCCGAGAGTGCAAACGCTGAACCTAAAAGATCGTGGAAAACGGCGTAAAGTTGAGTGTGTCTCTATCAACTTGGCTGTGGTGGCGGATTATCTGAGGTCCAAAGGGGTGAGATTCGCCCGCGATATAACTGTCGTTTGGCGGCACTGGATCAAACTGCCGTCGGTGATGCGCCTTGACGGAGAAGCCGAAGATTATCTGCGCAATGCGGAGCGAGCGCGTTGGCGAGAGGAACGGAGTCGGCGAAGCCGCTTGACCAGCAACGGGTCAACGTCGAGGGCAGCCGGTTGATCAATGATGTGGTTGAGGATCTGGTAGTAACGGGCAGTGGTCAGGTTGAACCGCGACTGGATCTCTTCTTCCTTCGAGGCCTCGGCAGTCCACCATGACCTCTCGAATTCTAGGATGGCGCGGTCACGTTCACTCAGCCCGACGGCGACGTCCACGTTAGCCAGAACCGCAGCACCAGAATCTCTCATGCGCCCAAGCTTAGCCCCAAACTACAACCATGTCATTTCCCCAGGCTGGCTCGATCCACTGGCGTAAAGAACCTGAACCCCGACCGCACAGTCAGTAGCTAAGCAGAGCTTTGGGTCGAGCCAAGCCCTACACACAGGGCCGCCTTCCCTCACCGGCACCCTTGCTCCCCTCACCGGCACCCCAGACCATCCCCGGGCGGCTCTCCCCCGCCCACACTCATCCAACTCCCCCACCGGCACCCATCCAGCCCCCCACCGGCACCCATCCAGCCC
>JAEZZG010000064.1 GCA_023442485.1 Actinomycetes bacterium
GCCTATAGAGCGCTGTTTCTATACCACCGAACCCGCCTCACCTTAGGGGCGGGTTTTCTCATTTACCCTGAAACACCATGCGACTAGGCAAAACACTAACCCGCCAACGCGAGCCAGAAAACAGACCCCCCAAGCGCCAACACTCCAACGCAATCAGGAATTTATCAAATGCGACGTGAAAGTGGAGCCCCCTGAGAGAGTCGAACTCTCGACCCCCCGCTTACAAGGCGGGTGCTCTGACCACTGAGCTAAGGAGGCTAGGCCTCCATCATGCTAGGTGAGGGCCCTGTGACGCAAACTGCGGGCACTCTTTGAGATTGGCGGCTGCGGTCGCGTCGTCCGAAGAACCCATCTCGGTACCACATCGCCTAGTTAGGACGAGACTCCACCGTCGGTCGCTACAAGCCCGTATCCAGACACCCCTAACCCCATAGGTCTCTCACCTGGCAGACCCATCTTCGTCGTCGGGGATGAGAAAGCTGGACACCAATCTGTGCTGATTTGCCTACGACCGTCCTTGATTGGCCACAATAGCCAGGTGAACTCTGAAAATAATGTCACCGCGCAACCGGCACAGCGCCCAGGCCTTGGCCTCGTCAATCCCGATCCGAATCGAGCCATTGATCATGCAGCCCGCTTCGACGCACTGGCTTCGGACGGCGCAGATATCCACGCCGAAGCTAGGCTCATCGACACCCTGGTTCCTAGACATTCCTGGATTCTGGATGCTGGCTGCGGGTTCGGACGGGTCGCAGGACGGCTGGAAGAACTCGGCCACCGTTGCATCGGCGTTGACCGTGACCAAAAGATGATTGAAGAAGCTACGCGCAGATTCCCCAACCTCACCACCATCACCGCAGACCTGGCCGATCCCCACTTCGCCGCCAAGGTTGCCGATCGATTGCCCGAGGAGCGAACCACGGTGGATTGTGTCGCAGCCGTCGGCAACGTCATGGTCTTCATCCCCGAAGAACACCGCCGCGACGTTTTGAACAATCTCGCCGCGATCCTCTCCCCCACCGGCAGGCTTGTCGTTGGATTCGCCGACAACAGAGGCTACGACTTTGGCCACTTCATCGTCGACGCCGAATCCGTCGGGCTCCGCCTCCAACTCGCGATGGAGTCGTGGGACCTGCGGCCATTCGACGAGGATTCAGATTTCCTCGTGACGGTTTTTGGAACCCGCTAACCGGCACACCTCAACCCGGCTTTTCCACCGCTGCCCCTCCCCTCGACACCCAAACAGGTAACCTTGGTGTCACAGCTAATTCTCGGAGCTGTCATCTGCCAGGCACAATCTCGGTGACTGTACGCAACGATGCTGCAACACCCGCTAAGTGGCACGCGGCGAAGGTCGAGACTGCCAGATATCGGATATGTGGAGGCGCCATGTTCCACCGTCTAGGAAGAGGGATCGTCGCTAGACCCTGGGTGGTCATCATCTCCTGGGCTGCCATCATGATTTTCGCCGCCTACTCGGCATTCGTCGGCTTCGGTGACGGCGGCATCTTCTCCAGGATGTCATCCAAGGTGTCCCTGGTGCCCGGGTCTCAATCTGATCGCGTCATCAACCTTACCCAAGGCGATCACACGTCAGGGACTAGCACCGTCATCGTCACTGGCATCAAGATGGATTCCGACTACCCAAAGCTGGCGACGTTCATGACCCACTGGCGCGAACAACTCGCGAAGGTCGACCACGTCTCCACCGTCACGGACCCGTTTCAACTTCCAGACCCGACCCTCCCCCAAGCCCAAGCCATGATGTCGAATAAGGGAGACGGTTTCGTCTTCACCATCTCTCTGGCACCGGGGCTGGATCAGTTCACCGAGGAGGAAGCCCTCGACGACGTCACCGAAAGAGTCGACGACTTCAACTCCGCACTCGGGAAGGAATTCCCAGGGGCGCACGCCGAGGCCATATCCGATCAAATCATCACCCGCACCCTCACTGACCAGGTGCGATCCGATCTCTACACCGGCGAGGCCATTTCGTTACCGATCTCACTGCTGCTGATGGTGATTGTCTTCGGCGGGTTGCTCGCAGCCGGGCTCCCCCTGATCTCTGCGCTCCTGACGATCGTCATCACCTTGGGGATGCTGCTCGGATTGACCTACTTGATCGACATCCAAAGCTACATCCTCAACGTGATCTCGCTGATCGGCATCGCCTTGTCCATTGACTACGGGCTCTTCGTCGTCTCTCGCTACCGCGAAGAATCCCACCTGATTCTCGCCGACGCTGGCTTCGATAACCGAACATCTCCCGGCACGTCAGAAGCAATGCCCGACCCGGAAACGGCACGCGACATGATCAACCGCGCCGTAGTGAGGACAGTCGCCACAGCCGGCCGGACAGTGGGTTTTTCTGCGCTAACGATCGCCTTCTCGGTGTCAGCTCTCCTCGTCATCAAAGCGCCACTCATCAAGTCCATCGCCATCGGCAGTGTGCTGTCGGTGCTGCTGGCCGTCCTAACCGCAGTGACCTTCGTTCCCGCGACCTTGGCGCTGAGCGGGCACCGGCTCCTCAAACCCTCAGCCGTCACCCGCATCCCAGGGTTGAGGCGAATCATCAAGGCGGTTGGCGACTCATCCTCAGACGAAGGCGTCTTCTCCAAACTCGCCCGAACGGTCCATAAATACCCGTGGCCGATCATGCTGGTTTTATTCGGCTTGTTGATTGTGATGACCCTGCCCTTGCAGCACACTCAGGTGCGGGCGGTGTTCACCGATTACATCCCACGGCACACCTCGACGTGGACGACGTGGAGTACCATCCAGGACGACTACCCCGCCCTCGCCGAGCACACCGCCACCGTCATCGCCGACACCGACGCCGATGTCGGCCAACTCCGCGATCACATCGCCCATCTTGATGGGGTGACCTGGGTGAGCGATCCCGTCCCGCTGCCTAACCGCGACGACGGCGTCAAGATCGACGTGCAGGCCGACTTCGCCGACCAAGCTGGCGACGAGGCCACTCAACTGGTCAAAAGTATTCGCTCCTATGACGCCGGTTACCCGATCTATGTTGGCGGTCCGGCTGCTCTTCAATACGACTTCGTCAGCGAATTAGCTAAAGGGGCCCTGCCTGCGTGTGCGATCGCTGTTGCCGCAGTCTTGGTGTTGCTGTTCTTGATGACGGGTTCCATCATCGTCCCCATCAAGGCCCTGATCATCAATACTTTGTCGTGGATTGCCTCTTTCGGCACCACGGTATTCATCCTCAAACACGGCCTCTTCGGTATCCCACAGCAGCCCGGAATCACCGCCTTCGTAATGGCGTGTGGGCTCGCCTTCGGTTTCGGTTTAGCCATGGACTATGAGGTCTTCTTGCTGGCCCGGATCAAGGAAGAATGGGATCTGGGACGCACTAACGATGAAGCTGTCGAATACGGTCTTCAACGATCTGGACGAATCATCACCTCGGCTGCCGTTATCATCGTGGCGGTATTCATCGGATTCGTCTTCGGCAAGATGATGGCGGTCAAGGAGATCGGAATCTTGCTCGCTATCACCGTCGCGGTTGACGCAACCTTGGTGAGGATGTTGCTTGTCCCGGCAACAATGACCGTGCTCGGTAAGTGGAACTGGTGGGCACCGAAGCCGCTAGCGAAGCTCTATCAGCGCTTCGGAATCAAGGAAGCCCCAAGTGCCGGGATGAAAGCAGAGGCAACACCAAAGCCTCGGCAGTGACTCACCGAGATCACCGGAAGGTGTAGGGCCCTACCCAGGCGAGGCTCGGGGCCACCCAGACGAAGACTCGACCGTCACCTGAACGAAAACGCGACAGTGGTCCAGCCAGGGCGCGACGCCACCGCGACGCCTCAACGATCACTGCGTCAGCAATCACTGCGTCACCGCGCGATCCCTAGGTGACATCTTGGCTACTTCTTCTTCGCGGACCTGGCGAAGTACACCACGAAAACGAGGACCACGAGGGCGATGGCGACGTAGTTGGAGATCTTGGCGTACGCCCGCAACACGTTGACGGCGGGTTCACCGAGATAGAAACCGAATAGGAAGAACCCGAAGATCGAAAGAAGGGAAGCGAAGAAATCCAAGACCATGAACTTCTTCCACCCCATCCCCGACGAGCCCGCCAACACGAATACCACCTGCATAAGCGGGATCGGGATCGGGATATAGGCGACAAACATGCCGATCCATCCCAACTCTTTCGCCCAACTCTCGGCTTTCTCATAGCGGCGCTGGGCTTTCTCAGATTTCCCTGCCCACACCTGGAGCATCCCGCGTCCCCACAGTTTCCCAGCCCACCAGTAGATCCAGTCGAACTTGATCGACATGAGGTTGCCGATGAGCACAGCCCAAATCCACCAACTAGATGAATCGCCGACACCAACCATCGCCCCGGTGGCAACCGCCGCCGTCCTTGACCCGCTGATCGCGAGGGTCACCTCAGGTGACAGCCCCAGCAGCCAGCCTTTCAGCGGCAACATCGCCAAGGAAAAGAAACCAAAGAACCCCATCCAGGCCAAAGCCGCGATATCGGTCCGGGTGGGTTTGTGATTCCACGGCATCCCGGGATCATCCCACCATTCCATCTGCGACTCGCCGGAATCAGACGTGGCGGGAACCTCGGGCGAGTTCATCAGCACATCAACCTGTGCCTGGTTCATCTCATCCCGGTCCTGATAGTCGGTCTGATCCATCGTCTTCCTTGTTCCCCATCGGTGTCGAACTCACCCCGACACCGGATTAGCTACTGAATCCGGTGACAACTCCAATGGTCTAAGTTGTCAGCTTTGTACCAACACTCACCCTATCGACGAATACAAGATTTTCCGCATCGAGGTCAGGGCACTTCGGCGATCACGGGCACGATCGTAGATCAGGGTCGGTGATGACCGTCGGTGGAGTACTACTCCAGTTCACGCACTGCCGCGACGAAAGCACTCATCAACGCCGCAGACTTCACCCCGTCAACCTCCACCCCAGAACTGACGTCAACCCCGAACGGGGCAACCTGGGCGATGGCCTCACAGATATTATCTGGCGATAGCCCACCGGCGAGGAAGAAGGGCCTCTCGATTCCGACTGTCAGAGACCAATCGAAGGTGCGACCTGTCCCACCAGTGCCTGCATCAACGAGAACTAGATCAGCCGGGGAACTATTCGCCGCCCCGGCAACATCCCCGCCTCGACTAGCCTGGATCGCTTTCATCACCGGGAGGGTGCGCTGAAGTCGACGAACGACGGTATCGGGCTCGTTGCCGTGCAGTTGGGCCACGTCAATCACACCGTCTCGGCACAAGTCTGCGATCAGCGAAACCTCTGCGTCGACAAAGACCCCTGCCACGGTGATCGACGGGTCCAGGCGATCACGCAATCGCAGGGCGGCGGCGGGCGAAAGAAAGCGGCGACTTCCCCCAGCGAACACGAATCCGACGTAGTCAGGCAAGAGCTCGTTGACGACGTCGACATCAGCTACGCGGGTCAGCCCGCAAATCTTGATCGCGGTCACGGCTAGGTTCAGATTCCGGTGGCGTTGGGGGCGGGGGTGGCGTTGGGGGCGGGGGCGGGGATACCTCTTAGTTGCGCGAGTTTGGCCGTCTTATCCTCGGCCCTCATCATGGCCTCGCCGATCAACACGGCGTCCACCCCGATCATGTCCAAGGCGGCAACGTCTTCGTGGGTCCACACGCCACTTTCGGCGACGAAGACCACATCGTCGGGGACGAGTGCGCGCAACCTTGAACTCTGCGAGGTGTCGACGGTGAAATCTTTCAAGTTGCGATTGTTGACTCCGAGGACGGACGCACCTGCCGTCAACGCCGATTCGATCTCGGCTTCGTCATGGGTCTCCACCAAGGCGGAGAGCCCCAGTTCGGCGCTCAACGCCAGGTAGTCGCGCAACTGGGACGGCGACAGGATTGAGCAGATGAGTAAGACCGCGCTCGCCCCCAACAGTCGCGCCTGGTAGATCATGTATTCGTCGACAGTGAAATCCTTGCGCAGGCACGGGATCGGCACCGCTGACGCTACCTGGCGCAGGTGCTCATCCGAACCGAGGAACCACTTGGGTTCGGTCAACACCGAGATGGCGTCAGCCTGAGCCTGGGCATAGTCAAGGGCGACACCTACCGGGTCATATTCGGCCTCGATCAAGCCCTTCGACGGGGAGGCCTGCTTACATTCACAGATGAATGAAATCCCCGGCTTGGCTAGCGCATTCTCGAATACCTGGCCTAGATTGTGGCCGTCACGGACTATCTGCTCCACCTGGGAGCGGAACCGGGTTAGCGGAATGTGTCGCCGACTCTCGCTGACTCTTTGGCGGGTATGGGCGGCGATTTGGTCCAGAATCGTCGACATTAGGCCTCCTGGTTGCGTCGGGTCACGTCGATCAGACGCTCCAACGTGTCGAGGGAACGTCCGGAGTCAATCAAATCTGCGGCCAAGGCAACTCCGTCGGCGATCGAATCTGTCTTGCCTGCGATGTAGAGGGCAGCGCCCGCATTCATCAGCACTGCGTGGCGGCGGTGTCCGGTTTCGCCGTTAAGAATTGAGCGGGTGATTTCTGCGTTTTCTTGCGGGGTTCCGCCTGCGAGATCGTCACGGCTACACCTGTCGAAGCCGAAGTCTTCGGGGCGGACCTGGAAAGTCTTGTACCAGCCGTCTTGGATCTCGCAAATCGTCGTCGGGGCGCTCATGGAGATTTCGTCGAGGCGATCCTGCCCGTAGACGACCATGCCTCGGCGCACCCCGAGGCTGACCAGCACCTGCGCGAGCGGCTGAACCAGGTATTCGTCGTAGACACCTAAGAGCTGCATCGACGGGCTAGCTGGATTAGTCAGCGGGCCGAGGATGTTGAATACCGTCCGAAATCCCAGTTCCTTGCGGATCGCTCCCACATATTTCATCGAGGTGTGGAACTTTTGGGCGAAACAGAAGCACATTCCCGCCTCGTTGAGGGCAGCTACACAACCTTCGGGCCCGAGGTCAATGGCGACGCCGAGGGCCTCGAGGCAGTCTGCGGTGCCAGACATCGAGGACGCGGCCCGGTTGCCGTGCTTGGCGACCTTGACTCCTCCCGAGGCAGCTACCAAGGAGGCGGTGGTGGAGATGTTGAAGCTATTGGAGTTGTCCCCTCCCGTGCCGACGATGTCGATCACGTCATAGTCAACGTCGACCTTCAACGAGTGGGAGCGCATCGCGGCGGCGCACCCGGCAATCTCGTCGATGGTCTCGGCCCTGGCCGACTTGGCTGACAGGGCGGCTAGGAAGGCGGCGTTCTGGGTCGGCGTGGTCTCACCGCTCATGATTTCGTTCATGACGGTGTAGGCCTCCTCGTATGTGAGGTCGGCTTTGCTGACGATCTTGACGGTTGCTTCTCTAATCATGGTGTCCTCGCAGAATGTGACTCGACGGGTTGGCTGTGTTGGACGGCAAGGAAGTTCGCCACCATCTGCTGCCCGCCGGGGGTGAGGATGGATTCGGGGTGGAACTGAACTCCGAAGATCGGGTAGTGGCGGTGTTGGACGGCCATCACTTCCCCGGATTCAGTGCGGGCGGTGACGGCGAGGGCGTCGGGGATAGTGTGCGGGTCAGCGATCAGGGAATGGTAGCGCGCTACCGGCGCGGTCTGGTCCATACCAGCGAATAGCTCCGAGGTGGTGTCGAAGGTGACGTCGGATTGTTTGCCGTGCATCAAGACGGGGGCGTAGGTGATGGTTGCGCCGAATACCTGGCAGATCGCTTGGTGCCCCAGGCAGACCCCTAGGGTCGGGACGTGTTTGGCGAGGGTGGTGACGATTGTCGCAGTCACGCCGGCGTCTTCTGGCCGTCCTGGCCCCGGTGAGAGGATGATGTGTTGCGGGTTGAGGGAGGCGATCTCCTCGACGCTCATCTGATCGTTGCGGATGACCGTGATATTGGGGTTGAGGGCGCCCACCATTTGGTAGAGGTTGTAGGAAAAAGAATCGTAGTTATCAATCAAGACAATCATCAGCCGATCCTTTCTGCCGCACTGAGGGCCTCGACGACCGCTTTGGCCTTGTTGACACACTCGTCGTATTCGCGTTCTGGCTGCGAATCAGCGACGATCCCCGCGCCGGAACGAATGTAGACGGTGTCATCCTTGCGGTAGGCGATGCGGATGGCGATACACACATCCATGTTGCCGGTGAAATCCAGGTATCCGATCGCCCCGCCGTAGATGCCGCGCTCGGAGTTTTCGAGCTGACGAATGAGCTGGCAGGCCCTGATCTTGGGAGCGCCCGACAAGGTTCCGGCGGGCAGCACCGCGTCGATAGCGTCGAGAGCATCCACCCCGTCTCGGATCTGTCCGCGCACGGTCGAGCCGATGTGCATGACGTGGGAGTACCGCTCGATCGAGTGCAGCTTCTCGACCTCCACGGTGCCGAAACGGCTGATCTTGCCCAAGTCATTGCGCCCCAGATCGACCAGCATGTTGTGTTCGGCGAGTTCCTTTTCATCCGCCAACAGGTCGGCTTCGAGGGCGCGATCCTCAGCAGCGGTTGCCCCTCGCGGGCGGGTTCCCGCTAGTGGGAAGGTTTTCACGACGCCGTCTTGGAGTTTCACCAGGGTCTCCGGGGAGGCGCCTGCGATCTCCACATCCGTCCCGGAAAGATAGAACATGTAGGGAGACGGGTTGGTGGTGCGCAACACCCGGTAGGTGTTGAGTAGTGAACCTGAATAGCTGGCCGAGAACTGATTCGATAAGACGATCTGGAAAATGTCTCCCTCGACGATGTGGTGCTGGGCGCGACGCACCATCTGGCAGAACTCATCTCGATCTAGCTTCGGCGTCACCGGCGAGGTCATCTTGCCAGGTGTCGGGGCGGGCGAGCGAGACTGGGTGAGGAGGTCACGCAGTCGGGTCAGTTCGTCGACGGCGGCGGCGTAGTTGGCCTCGGGGTCGCTGAGATCGACGTTGACGATCAAGACGATCTTCTGCCGGAAGTTGTCGTAGGCAATCACCTTGTCAAATAGCATCACATCCAAGGTGCACGACTGGCCCCACTCCTGGGGGCGAAGTACGGGCTCCGCGTAGGCGAGGTAGTCGAAGCCGAAGTAGCCGACTAGCCCGCCGGTGAACGGCGGAAGGTGATCGAAGCGGGGACTTGACCACTCGTCAAGGACGGTGCGCAGCACCTCGGCGGGATGATCGACGTGGGTCTCCACTTCGTCGATACTCATCGTGGTGCCCCAACATTTGAGTTCACGTTTCGGCTCGAAGCCGAGGAAGCTGTAACGGCCCCAGCTTTCCTTGTCGACGACGGATTCGAGGATGTAGCAGTGATCTGAGTGTTCGCGCAAGATTTGCACGGCTTGGATGGGGGTGCACACGTCGGAGAGAATCTCGCAACTGACTGGCACAACGCGGTAGTTGCCGTCTTCGGCAAACTGGAGTACGGCCTCCAGCGGTGGTGACACGTTCATGGCGTTTCTCCTGGGCCCGGCGGTGCCGGACTGATCAGCGTCGGTACTGGATGGGGTGCGACTGGGAGGGATCTGAATCAAAAGAAAAACGTCCTCAACAGATCGAATCTCAGCCTGTCAAGGACGAATATGTTCAACATATCCGCGGTGCCACCTTGAATTCACGGGGTGCCGTGCACTTGTAGGGTACTAACATACCCCTGGCAACTGACGTATGCCCTCACGTCGCAGAATACTCAGCCTTGCCGTCATCGAAGCCACGCCAGGGCGGCGAGTAGAACAAACGACTGGGCCTTTGACTGCGCCCTCAGCGGTCCATTTGATGAGCTGGTCTTGCCCGATTCTCAGCATCGCGGGCTCTCTGTGAAGCCGTTTCTCACCGTTATCTCCGCGTCAACGGTTTGATCTGAAGTTATCGACGTCAGTCTAGACCAATCTCAGCGATCATTTCCACGACTGTTTCATGCTGCGGGACGCCAATAGCCGCCGTATTCTCCGTCTTGTCTGGCCCCTTGAATCCTTGGCGCGAGAAAGGCGCCAACCCCTGCCCGCCCGTCTGCTGACCCGTCAACCCCTGTCTGCCGACCACCTGCCCGCCTGACGCACCACCCCTACGCGTAGACGGAGGAGGAACGGGACGGATGGGAGAAGCCCCGGGAACCAGCCAGGATAGGTGAAGGAACCGGGCGGATCAGCGAAGGCTCGGGAACACACCAGGGAAGATAAAGACCGGGGAATCGGCCAACACGAGCAAAAAAGGGGGCTGCGGATTAAAGCGAAATGCCCCGAAGGATTAGACCTCCGGGGCATTCGTTATCAATCTAGGTCAGATTGATTGCACCTTTACTTGTTCTTGCGGGCGCGGTAGACCAGACCGGTACCAGCAATAGCAGCGCCGAGAGCGATCACGCCAAGGGCCGAGGCAACACCGTCAGCACCGGTGCTAGGAACACCGGGCTTACCGGGAACCGGAGTGGGGGTCGGGGTGTCGGACGGAATCTGGGAAGGATCGAAGGACGGTAGCGGATCGGTGGTCGGGTAGTCGGTCGGAACCGCCCAGCCAGGGGTCTCTTCACCAGGAATCTGGCATCCCTCGATGCGGGTGCCGTCAGCGAACTCGAGGTAGACGATCACGTCGGTCGGTTCGAGAGGCATACCCGTGGTCATCGTGGCTTCAGTACCGGCGGCGTTGAGGATGCGAGCGCTGTGAACGTCCTTGCCAAGGTAGATAGCCGGAACTTCGGTCCAGCCGAGTTCACCAGCGGTGCCGAGGCAGTCCGGGATGGGCTCGGGATCCGGAACGACAGGAGCGGCTTCGAGATCACAACCGGAGATTTTAGTGTCATCAGCGAGGGTCAAGAAGACGATGACATCGGTGGGTTCAACCGGCATACCAGGGGTGATGGTGAATTCAGTACCGTTAGCGGTGCGGACGCGGGCACTGTTGACATCCTTGCCGAAGTAGATAGCCGGGATTTCGGTCCAACCGAGATCTGCAGCAGTCTTGAGGGTGCAGCCAGGTTCCGGATCGACGGTCGGCGTTGGCTCCTCGCAAGCGACATTGGTCAAAGTGACGTGGGCGCTGAATTCACTGATCGCGCCGTAGACACCGTAAGCCTTTCCGGTGAGGTTACCCTGGTTCGCGTCGATGATGGTGCGAATAGCAGAACCCTCAGGAGCAGGGAGCTTCGTGTCCGAATAATCAACGGTGAACTTTTGACCATCGATTTCGTAGTAGTCGATCAGGTCACCAGCCCACTTACCAGGCAGTACTACAACGTCATTCGCGGTGCCACAAGGATCCTCGGCGGTAAGCTCAGTCGCAGCGTTAGCTGCAGGAACTAGCATCCCCCCCCCGATCATCAATGCACCCGCTGCGGCGGCGATGGCCGCACGGACAATCTTCTTCATAATTCTCCTTTAGAACGAGAGAGTAATGATTTTGGAGGGTTTCAGGAGCGAAACCCGTGGATGATGTTCATCTCAGGTACACCTTACACAGATTGACAGTAAATACACTCCCCTTTAATTCTTTCGCGACAAACGGACACGGCGAAGAGCGGGCGTTCACGAGATGAAAATATCTAATTTATTCCCCGAATCAGCATCGAAACAGTAAAAATGACCACAAAACACCTGGTTTTCGTGGTTTTCTCGCGGGTACACCGAGATCGTGAATTTTTCAACACCTTTGACTGAATGTTGAGGGTTCATCGACGGATGCGACGGCGCAGAGGTAGTCCTTCCCGTTGTCCCACCATGATCGGCGCCGATCACAATGTGGTTCAGGTGTACTAATATCGATGACGGGGTTCACCCCCTCCACTCGGATCGTTGGGCACGTACCTGCCCATGGACATAGAAGAGAGGTCCACATGGCCACCGTTTCCTTCCGTGACGCCACCCGGGTCTATCCGGGGGCCACGAAACCAGCCGTCGACAAACTCAACCTCGAGATCGGAGACGGAGAATTCATGGTTCTCGTTGGCCCGTCTGGCTGCGGGAAATCCACTTCCTTGCGTATGCTCGCAGGTCTCGAAGAGATCAACTCCGGCTCGATCGTCATCGGTGACCGCGACGTCACCAACGTTGAACCAAAAGATCGCGACATCGCGATGGTATTCCAGAACTATGCCCTCTACCCTCACATGACTGTCGCCGACAACATGGGTTTCGCCCTCAAGATGCAAGGGGTGGCCAAGTCAGAGCGTCAACAACGGGTACTTGAGGCCGCAAAACTGCTTGGCCTCGAAGATTTCCTCGCCCGCAAACCCAAGGCCCTCTCCGGTGGCCAACGCCAGCGCGTCGCCATGGGGCGCGCCATCGTGCGCAATCCGCAGGTGTTCCTGATGGACGAGCCGTTGTCAAACCTGGACGCTAAGCTGCGCGTCCAGACCCGCACCCAGATCGCCGCCCTGCAGACCCGCCTAGGTGTCACCACCGTCTATGTCACCCACGACCAGGTCGAGGCGATGACGATGGGTGACCGGGTCGCGGTGCTCAACGACGGCATCCTGCAGCAGGTTGATTCACCGCTGGCCCTCTACGACACCCCGAAGAATCTTTTCGTCGCAGGCTTCATCGGGTCTCCGTCGATGAACCTGATCCAAGCCAAGATCGTTGACGGTGGAGTCCAAATCGGCGACTACACCCTCCCGGTTAGCCGCGAGGTCCTGGATCGGGCCGAAGGGGCAACGGTGACCGTCGGTATCCGTCCCGAGTCCTTCGAGATCTCAGACGACGGCGACGGTATCGGCGTGGAAGTGGGCATCGTCGAGAATCTCGGTGCCGAGGCCTACGCCTACGGGACCTTGGTGGGGTTGACCCAAGAACAGCGGCTTTCCGCGCCACAACTGGTGGTTCGGGTTCCGTCACGAAACCTTCCGGCTAGCTCTGACGTGATTCGGCTCAAGGTCACGCCCGAAGGGGCTCACATCTTCTCGGACAAAAACCAGGAGCGAATCTCGTAGCTCTTGCTCCTGAGGCAGTCGCCGTGACTGGCGCCGTGCCTGCGAGTATCCTCTCAACCACTCGCAGGCACGGTGCGTTTTAATTCCCGCCTCCACACACTTCGCCGCCAAACCGCACGCCGGACTAATCGCGCTGCCGTGGCACCTCCCCCTCGCCGAGTGGCCCGAACACAACCTTGTCGCCCTACCTCGCGGCATCTCCCGCCACGTCGTCAGGTTCATCCAAGTTGACGATCAGGTTTACGCAGCCAAAGAAGTCGTCGAACACCTAGCCATCCATGAGTACCGCATGTTGCGCGACCTGATGCGGATCAATACCCCGTCGGTGGAACCAATAGGTGTAGTCACCGGCCGCGAAGACCTCAATGGCCGCCCCCTAGACCCGATCCTCGTCACCCGTCACCTGCAGTTCTCCCTGCCCTATCGCTCGCTCTTCCTCCCCGGTGTGCGCAAAGACACCGTGATGAGGCTCATCGATGCCCTCGTGGTCCTCCTTGCCCGTCTTCACCTCCAAGGGTTCTTGTGGGGAGACGTCTCCTTGTCGAATGTGTTGTTTCGCCGTGACGCGGGGGCATTCGCGGCCTACCTCGTCGCCGCCGAGACCGGAGAACTCCACGACAAACTCTCCGACGGCCAGCGCGCCTTCGACATCGAGCTGATGACCACGAATCTCTTCGGTGAGTTTTGCGACCTCGAAACCGGCGGGATGCTCGACGAAGCCCTCGACCCCCTCCACCTCGTCGAAACCATCCAAAATCGCTACCAGGAGCTTTGGCACGAACTAACTGGCATCGAGGAATTCCCTGGCGGGGAACTCGACCGCATCGAAAACCGGGTGCGCAGACTCAACGCCCTCGGTTTTGACGTCGGAGAACTCGACATCCAGACATCCCCAGACGGCTCAACCATCCAGATTCAGCCGAAGGTCGTCGACGCAGGCCACCACGCCAGACGCCTGATGAAACTCACCGGCCTGGACGCCCAAGAGAACCAGGCCCGCCGCCTCCTCAATGACTTAGATACATACCGGGTTCGCCACGGACTGCAGCACGCGGACGAGGCAGTGGTCGCCCATCAATGGTTGACGGAGCATTTCGAGCCGGTAGTGAACACGATCCCTAGCCATCTGACCGGCAAACGCGACCCCGCCCAGGTATTCCACGAGGTGCTGGATTACCGCTGGTATCAGTCCCAGCGCGAGTTCCGCGAGGTTCCCCTAGTGGAGGCAACCCAAGGATATATTCGAGACGTCTTGTCGAACCTGCCCGAGGAGAGAATCTCCGCCGACGCGATGGACCAAATCGTCAGTTCCAACAAGGAGTTGGCGAATAAGTTCGACCCGACCCAGGGTTTCCAGGACGAAGACCCCGTCGACGACGAGCCAGAACCCTTCGACCCGTGGGAGCAGGACATCTCCGATGAGGAAATCGCCCGTGCTCAGCGTTTCGACCTAGCAGCTTTGCGCGCCAAACACGCTCAGCGCTAGCCGCCAGATCGCCAGTTCACACACCCACCCGCAGCGGATATTCAGGTCAGGGTCGCGTCCCAATCGATACCGTCTGGGTCGTCAATCTTGGATTCAGTGGTGTTGGCCGGATTCGGCGTCAGATCTGCGAGGTTGACCGAGATGAAGTTGTCCCCGCTGAGGGTCTCGATGGCGGTTATCGATGCAAAACCAGGTTGCATTTTCGTTGCAGTCTCGTCTGGGGCGAATGGATCGTCAGCCTCTCGGACACTCGGGCTCGACATTCCCGGTTCGACGGGGCGTACTGTCTCCCCCAAAGCTGCCCGAACAGCCTCACCTACCTCGGAGAGCTGGGGCTTATGTTTCCTGATCTCTGCCACGACTCCAGCCTAACCTCTCCCCTCGGTTTCTCAATCTTTCACCGTCCTGGACCCGCTACGCCTTCTTCGGGTGTTTGCCGTCGTAGAAGACGTGACCCGCTTTCATCGTCTCACCAAGCAACTGCGGCACCGTCACCAAGGTGTATCCCTGTTGCTGAAGTTTGGCGATGATGCCGGGAATGGCTTCCACCGTCGAAGGATGGATGTCGTGGAACAAGATGATCGCGCCAGGGTGTGCGCCTTCCAAGGCACGCTTCGTCGTGATCGCGGCGTTGCGGTTCTTCCAGTCTTCGGTATCAACGTCCCACATAATCACCGCCATGCCGTGGGAGTCGATCTTCTTACTCCACGCCCCATAGGGTGGGCGAAACAGCTCGGGGCGCTTCCCGGAGGCGTTGAAGATAGCGTCAGAGGTCTTATTGAGCTGGCGGGCAACCTCACCCTTCGACACCTTCGTCAGTTGCGGATGATTCCAGGAGTGGTTCCCGACGGCATGGCCTTCTTGAACCTCTCGCTTCACAATCTCGGGGTGCCTGGCGACCTGGTTGCCGACCGTAAAGAACGTGGCCTTGACCTTCGCCGCCTTGAGTTCATCCAGCAATTTTTCTGTGTAGGGGCCGGGTCCGTCGTCAAAGGTGATCGCGATGCACTTCGTCACGGCACAATCAACCGCCATGCTGGAATCAGACTCGGAGGGGCTCGGCGAGGCAGTCGCGAGGTGATCGGTGCCGTTAGCGGCAGCCGCACCGGCAGGGGTGCCGATCTGGGGATCCTGGAACCAGGTGAGGCCGGCCCCGCTGAACAACTGCTCGGCTTGGTCCTTCGAGACGGTAACGGCGAATACTTGCGCCGTAACCCCGGCGATCTTATCGGTGCCGATGTAGACGACGAGGTCGCCGTCGCGAGAGATTCCCACTCCGCGCACCATGGAGTCGACGTCCTGGGCGTCAAGTCTGGCGGGGGCGTTTCCTTGGATCAGCTTGGCGGAGGTCGCCTTGTCCAGGAAAGCCTTCCCCAGCGCTTTCTTGCCCGCCTCAGAGAAAAGTTCTGCAGGTTCGACGACCTTCTTGGCGTCCTTGTCTAAGACGAGGGAGCGGACCTGGAGTGCTGTGGAGTCGGGTTGGGCGACCTGTTCCCATAACGTCACGGTGATGAACCGGGCAGAGGCGCTGGTCAACTGCCAGGTGATCGTCTGAGTAGCTGAATCGTCCTTGCCGTGGCCGAGAGAGAAGGCGTCGATCCAGGCGTTGACTACTTGCGACACCGGGGTGTTGATTTCGTCTTCGTTGGCCAGGGACGGCCATGTGGCGTGGAACTTGGGGGGCTGCTCACTGGCCGACTCCAAGGTGGTGATGCCGTCGAGGTTGGGGGACCAGATCTGCTCGGCGGCACCATTGGTCAGGGATTGAACCGTCAATGACGCCTCGGAGAGTTGCGTTCTGGTTGCACAGCCGACGGTCCCGATTGCCACCACTAATGCCAGCATTGCGGCTAGGAAGTACTTCACTCTCATGGGGTTCTGCGATTCAGACTGGTTGCCTGATAGATGACGGCCACGGCGACGAGATCAGGGATGCTCCGGCGCCTGGTCATGACTCTTAGACTGCAACCAAATCAGGCGAAACTCAATCTAAAACCCCTTGATTTGCCTATGAATATCCGAATAAGAATTCTCAGGTCTCAGCTCAGGCGCAGCCGAGAGGGGTGCGGGTCGGCAACGGGTTGGTGAGCTAGCGAGGTTGAGTAGCGCCAATGCTCTTGGTCTCGGCTAGGGCCGGGGCCTGCCCGATAGTTCGCGCGAGCCGGAAAGGCCGGTAGACTGGGATGGTGAGTTTCCATCTTTATGACAGCAAGTCCCGTCAGGTTCGCGAGTTCATCCCGCTGGTCGAGGGCAAGGTGTCGATTTACCACTGTGGATTGACGGTGCAGGCCCCACCTCATCTAGGTCACATCCGCAAGGAGGTCGTCTTCGACGTGCTGCGTCGCTGGCTGACTCATCTCGGGTATCAGGTGTCGATCGTCGCAAATGTCACCGATATTGACGACAAAATCTTGACCAAGTCAGCCCAGCAGTCGATGGAATGGTTTGAGCTAGGTTATTCGGTGGAGCTGGAACTCCATCGCGCCTATCAAGCCCTCGGGTGCTTGCCTCCCACCTACGAGCCACGAGCTACCGGGCACATCCCCGAGATGATTCAACTCACCCAAAAGCTCATTGACGCCGGCCACGCCTATCCGGCTGAGGACGGTTCTGGCGACGTCTATTTCGACGTCCAATCCTGGCCTGACTACGGTTCCCTCTCCGGTCAACGGATTGAGGAGATGGAGGCAGATACAGATGCCGACCCGCGCGGCAAGCGCGACCCACGCGATTTCGCCTTGTGGAAGGGACACAAACCCTCCGAGCCCGAGACGGCGTCGTGGCCGTCCCCGTGGGGTCCGGGACGTCCTGGCTGGCATCTCGAATGTTCGGCGATGAGCGCAAAGTACTTGGGTGAGTCATTCGACATTCACGGTGGCGGGATCGATTTGCGTTTCCCCCACCACGAAAATGAGATGGCTCAATCCCAGGCGGCTGGCCTCGGCTTTGCGCGCTATTGGATGCACAATGCCTGGGTGACCATGGCGGGTGAAAAGATGAGTAAGTCCTTGGGTAACACTGCCCTGGTGACCGAGGTGACCAAGCGTTTCAACCCGCGCGCGGTGCGTCTCTACCTGGTCGGGCCGCACTACCGCTCCAAGATCGAGTATTCGGAAGAACATCTGGCTAACGCCGAAGCCCAGATTGAACGCATCGATTCCTTCATGACCAAGGCCGAGTCCAAACTCGCCGTCACTGGCTTTGACGAGTCTCGGTTGGCAGATTACCTTCCGGCCGATTTCTGCAAGGCGATGAATGACGATTTGGCCACACCCCAGGCAATGGCGGCCCTCTTCAACACCGTCCGCGCCGGAAACCAGGCTCTAACCGGGCCTGACGTCGATCTGGCTAGTGTCGGCGACTACTACCGCTCGGTAAAGGCGATGTTGACGATCTTCGGGCTCGACCCATCATCTCCTGAATGGGCCAACTCGACGTCTGGGGGCAACGAAAACCTGATGAATGTGATTGACCGCTTGGTCACCGGGCTCCTTGACGAGAGGCAACAAGCTCGGGCAGAGAAGAACTGGGCGCGCGCCGACCAGATTCGCGATCTGCTCTCAGATGCCGGGTTGAAGATTGAAGACACCCCTGACGGTGCCCGCTGGTCGGTGGAGTAGGAGGACCTCAATGCCAGGAAACAGCAAGAATCCCAGCTCAGGGCGATCTCGCAGCAACAAGGCCGCAGGTTCTGGAGGACGCAACAAACGCGGCCTGGCCGGGCGCGGCCCCACCCCGAAGGCCGAGGATCGGGTCTACCACAAGGCTTACAAAGCCAAACAAGAAGCCCTCAAACGGGCTCAGAATCAACCCAAACGCAACCGCACCCCCAAGTCGAGCGGCGACTGGATCGCTGGACGTAACCCGGTGCTAGAGGCTCTACTGGCCGACCTCGACGTCAAGGCCGTCTACCTTGCCGAAGGTATCGACCGCGACGAGCGCATCCGCCAGATCATGACCATCGCCGCCGAGAGGTCAATCCCGCTGATGCAGACCTCTCGCCTCGATTTGGACAACCTCACTGGTGGCGCCACCCATCAAGGTGTCGCGGTGAAACTGCCGCCGTTCAGCTATGCCGAACCTGGTGACGTCGTGGATGCGGCACTGGCCGATCCCGAGACGAACGGGCTCGTCGTGGTCCTTGATTCGGTCACGGACCCGCATAACCTTGGCGCGATCGTTCGCTCGGCCGCCGCATTCGGCGCTCACGGGGTGATCATTCCGCAGCGCCGCTCGGCGTCGATGACGGCTGCTGCGTGGAAATCGTCGGCGGGTGCCGCAGCCCGCATCCCGGTGGCAATGTGTACCAATCTCAACCACACCTTGCAGGACTTGCGCAAGGCCGGGTTCTTTGTCGTCGGTTTGGCTGGCGAAGCCGAGGCCGACATCACCGAGGCGGTCGCCGGTGCTGGCCCCCTGGTGCTAGTGATCGGTTCGGAAGGGTCCGGCTTGTCTCGTCTGGTTCGGGAAAACTGCGATCAGCTTGCCTCCATCCCGATTTCGTCGTCGGTGGAGTCACTGAACGCGTCCGTGGCGTGCGCGATTTGCCTCTACGAGGTGATGCGCTGCCGGGGCTGAGCACTATTCTCGCTCCCTGGGACTTCGCGATAGGGTTAGAAACATCCGGTTTGTCGATCCTTCGAGGAGTCCAAGTGAGTGACATCACCGCAGCCGCATCGTCTGTCTATCAAGGTGCTTTGTCGATTATCGAGAGTGTTGAGCCGCGCATCGCAGCCGCAACCCGTCAAGAACTACAAGATCAGCGTTCCTCACTGAAACTGATCGCCTCAGAGAACTACGCTTCCCTGCCTGCCTTGTTGGCGATGGGAACCTGGATGAGCGATAAATACGCTGAAGGTACCCCCGGTCACCGTTTCTATGCTGGCTGCCAGAACGTCGACACCGTCGAATCAGTCGCCGCAGAACATGCCCGCGAACTCTTCGGCGCCGACTACGCCTACGTCCAGCCCCACTCAGGTATCGACGCGAACCTGGTTGCCTACTGGGCGATTCTCGCTCACCTCGTCGAGACCCCGCGCCTAGAAGAGCTAGGTGCGAAAACCGTCAACGACCTGTCCCAAGAGGACTGGGACAAGCTACGCGCCGACCTCGGCAATCAACGAATGATCGGGATGAGTCTGGACGCGGGTGGGCATCTGACCCACGGTTTCCGCCACAACATCTCCGGCAAGATGTTCAACCAGCGCTGCTACGGCACCAACCCGGCCACTGGATTCTTGGACTATGACGAAGTTGCTGCCCTGGCCCGCGATTTCAAGCCCGCAATCATCGTCGCCGGCTATTCGGCCTACCCGCGTCGGATCAACTTCGCGACCATGCGTCAGATCGCTGACGAAGTGGGTGCGGTGTTGATGGTTGACATGGCCCACTTCGCGGGGCTCGTCGCAGGCAAGGTCTTCACCGGCGACGAAAACCCGGTACCTTTCGCCGATGTGGTGACAACCACCACCCACAAGTCTTTGCGCGGCCCTCGCGGCGGGATGGTTCTGGCGACAAAGAGGTTCGCTGACGACGTTGATCGAGGCTGCCCGATGGTGTTGGGTGGCCCGCTGGCCCACATGATGGCGGGTAAGGCGGTAGCCCTCGCTGAGGCTCGCACCGAAGCCTTCCAGGCCTACGCCCACAACGTCGCCGACAACGCCAAGGCCCTCGCCGAAGGCTTGCTGAAACGCGGCGCAACCCTCGTCACCGGCGGCACCGACAACCACCTGATGTTGATTGATGTGGCCACCAGTTTCGGTTTGACCGGGCGCCAAGCCGAAGCCGCGTTGCTGGAGGCGGGCATCGTCACCAACCGCAACTCGATCCCGGCTGACCCGAACGGCGCCTGGTACACCTCCGGTATTCGGATCGGTACACCCGCCCTCACCTCGCGCGGTTTCGGGGCTGACGAGTTCGACCGCACCGCTGAACTCATCGTCAAGACCTTGTCATCAACCACCCCGGCATCGGCGGCGTCTGGGCAGGCGTCAAAGGCGAAATACATCCTCGAAGACGGTGTCGCAGACCACGTCAAGGCTGCCGCAGCCGAGTTGCTGGACGCGAACCCGCTCTATCCTGGTTTGTCTCTCTAACCTCTCAACGCACGGTGGCGGGATAGCCGATACCAGCTATCCCGCCACCGTGGGATTTTAACCCTCGACCTCACTTCTCAATCGTGGCGTGTTCGATGTAGTGAGTGTCGTAATCCTTCTGGTACTGCTCTTGGCTGACCTCCGCCTTAGCAATATCAGCCAAGATCGTGTGGCTGACCAACCCCTTAGCTAGCGGGCTCGGATGCAGAGAAGTCAAGGTGTTGACTGAACCAGCAATATCTACCGGCAAATCTGGATTAGCGTGCTTCGGCAAGCTGAAACCGGACGCTGGCTTCGGGTCATACCAGGCCCCTTGCGGGATCGACATCACCCCAGGTGCGATTCTTGGCGTAACCAGCGCCTTCAACCGAACCGTACCGCGATCATTGAACACATAGACGATGTCTCCATTGGCGATTCCCCTGGCTTCGGCGTCAACCGGGTTGACCCACACCGTCTGGGTGTGAGCCTCGCGCAGCCACTCCACATTTCCGTAGGTTGAGTGGGTACGGCCCTTGAAGTGGTGTCCGATCACCTGGAGCGGGAACTTCTCGGATTCCTTCGCGTCGACCGGGCCTTCCCAGGTCTCGGTGTACTCGGGGATGGTAGCGAGATAGTCGCCCTTCCATTCGGGGTAGAACTTCCCGAACTCCCACTTCGTCGCCATATTGGCCAAGGTCTGTGAGTAGACCTCGATCTTGCCCGACGGGGTCGGCAACGGGTTAGCTTCGGGGTCTTCGCGGAAGTCTTGCATCGGCACCACTGCCCCAGCATTCTTCCGATAGATCCCCATTTCCTTCCACTCATCGTAGGTCGGCAAGGACGGATCCTTGGTGCGCGACTTGTCGATGGTGGCGCGCAGCCATTCTTCGCGACTCTTGCCGCCCGTGTACTTCTCCCCCACCCCGAGTTTGTTGGCAAGATCAGAACAAATATCGAAGATGGAGCGACATTCATACAGCGGGTCAATCGCCTGAGAGGACATGATGCCGTAGGCCATCGGGGAGGCATTCTGCCCAGGATGGAAGTCAAACTCTTCGGAGGTTGACGTGCCCGGCAAGACGTAGTCAGAGTATCGGGCGGACACGGTGTACATGATGTCGCAGGTGACCAACAGCTCAGCCTTAGTCTCGTCCTGGAGAATCTCGACGGAGCGGTTGTTATCGCCTGTCTGGTTCACCAAGGAGTTCGATCCATACTGGAAGATCGCCTTCAACGGGACTTCGAGCTGGGTGTTCTCCGGCTGTAACTTATCGTCGACCGGAACCTTGAGATTACGGGAGCCGTCGTCGGGTTTGACGCCGACACCAGCGTTGAAGGTGTTCATCTCGGGGCCGCGCTCAATCGCGTCGAGCCAGGAGAAACAAGAGATGATCTTGTTGGAGGGGTTCGGGATTTCCGAGACGAACGGGCGCGCGATGCTAAGCCCAGGGCTGGCTTCGCGAGCACCGGTGCCGCCACCTGGGATACCGATATTGCCGGTGGCACAAGCCAACAAGAAGATCGCGCGAGAGGTGTTCTCGCCGTTGGCGTGACGCTGAGGACCCCAACCCTGGCTGATTGCACACGGCTTAGCTGTGGCAATCTCAATGGCGAGTTGGCGGATTCGTTCGGCAGGGACACCTGTGATCCCGGCTGCCCATTCAGGGGTCTTGGCGATACCGTCTGCACCCTTGCCTTCAAGATAGGCGCGGTACGACGAGTTCGCCGGGGCACCTGCGGGAAGGGTAGCTTCGTCAAAACCGACGCAGTACTTGTCGAGGAAGGCCTGGTCGTGCAGGTTCTTCTCGATCATGACGTAGATCATGGCGGCGATCAGGGCAGCGTCCGTGCCCGGACGCAACGGCACCCATTCATCGCCGATGGTGACTGAGGTCTCGGAAAGGCGCGGATCAATGATGATCGTCTTGACCCCAGATAGTTTCTTGGTTTGATTGGTCACGAAGGCAAAACCGCCACCTGACATGCGGGTCTCTTGGGGGTTGTTTCCGAACATGACCTGGAGTTTGGAATTCTTGGCGTCGTCGAAAGAGTTAGATGATACCCACTCGCCGTAGAAGTACGGATATGCCTGGGTGATACTCGAGGTCGAGTAGTCGGAGTAGTGATCCAGGTAGCCGCCGTAGCAGTTGAGGAGCCTGGCGACCGGGGTGGCTTCCGGAGGCCAGGAACAGGCCATGATCGAGCCGAGGACGCCGGTGCCGTACTGGATGTAGAAGGCCTCGTTGCCGTACTTGTCCTTGATCTGCTTCATCTTGTCGGCGATCTCGGTGAGCGCCTGATCCCAGGAGATCACTTCCCACTGGCCTTCCCCACGTTTGGTTCCGGGCTTACGTTTCATGGGATATTTCAGCCGGTCGGGGTTGTAGATGCGTTGACGGATCGAGCGGCCACGCACACAGGCGCGAACCTGCTGAGAGCCGAGCTCGTCATCGCCGGTGTTGTCTGGCAAGACGCGGACGACGACGCCGTCCTTGACCTCGAGGCGAAGCGGACAACGCGAGCCACAGTTGACGGTACAAGCCGACCAGACCGTCTTGTCGGGGCCGGATTCAACGGCGGCACCGGCGTGGGAGACGGGGGTGATCGGGAGGGATTTTGTGGTCGTCACGAGAGCTGCTGCACCACCGACGGCAGCAGACCACTTCATCAGCGAGCGACGCGAAAGCGTCGGGTTGAGAGTCGGAGCGATAGATTCAGTCATAGTGGACACCAATCAGCCGAGCAACCACCCCGTCGTGGGATGGGCATTGTCAAAGTCACCCAAAGCTCGAGGACGACGATATGATATGAGTGTCTCATTACTTCGCCGATAAATCTGACGAAAAACCCAGTTATTTACTTATACAAGAATAGTGTTCGCTAATGCGTTTGAGCTAGTCAGCGCCCACTAAGGGCACCCTGATTGGAAGGGATAGGGGTAGCGGGATTAGCGCTCGTAAAGCCTGCCGATAACCGAGGTGATGAAGGCGTCTAGGCTTTGGGAGAGGTCTGAGAGGTTCCACTCTGCACTGCCCCGGTACCAGCTCAGATCGTCCGGATCTGGCACACCTGGATCGTCGTCAGCGTCGGCGAAAGCATCCGACCAACGACGGCGATGACCGAGCACGGTTGCGTATGGCAGCACCGACGACAACACCTCATACTCGGCTCCGTGCGGGAGCTGATTGGTGGGTTGGGTGGCGAGCTGATTCGACAGCAACGATAGACCGGCGAGGAGGTCGGAGCCTGCGCGCGTGCGCCGAGGCATTGATTGGGAAATCCACAAGAACCCGATCGAGATGGCGATTAGCACCATACCCAGCAAACCGAAGGTGGTGAAGAAAACCAGCAGCGAGAAGGTCAGCAAGGAGGTCAACAGGAGTGACCATCCAAGCACCCGCCAGAAGTTTCGGACCTGGTCGGGCCGGGAATGGAACCATCCGTTGGCCATGCACTCGTCATAAATCTTCGATTGGATAGCCGGAATGGATTGGTTGACAGCCATGTCGAGCTGCGAGACACGGACTTGCTTGCCGGAGTAGGGGGCGATCGTGTCTAACAGAATCTGCTCGTAGTCTTTCAGCGGCTCGTCGCAGTCGTTGCGCTCGAAAGCCCAGTCCATCGTCGCGCGTGAACTGCCCGACGGCACCTCGACGATGGTGAGGTGGCCGCGCACAGCCAGGTGCAAGATGGTTGCAACAACGTCAATAGGGTCAACGCGTTCATCTGCGACCGTCCCCACCTCGCCGGGGTGGATGTCGGCCAACAGCCGAAACTCGGATTGGTCTTGACCGACGGGGGCGAATGCGGCGATGACGGCGGGACGGCCGGTGCCTACTTCGTCACGGGCACCGCGACGCTGGAACATGCCGACGGTGCAGATACCGAAGGCCGCCACCGCGACCGCGATCCACAGCGGGAAACCGGAGAAGGTAAAGGCCCGGTCGAGGGTCCAGTGTTCTTGAAGGATTTGGTTGACGGCCACACTCGAGGTGGGGAAGCGCATCGAAAGTACAACAGAATCGCCTGCACCCAAGGAGATTTGGGTGAAGGAAGGGTCGATGCTCTCAAAAGTACCGGCTTGCCAGGCGTTGCAGGCCAACAGGTTTCCGGGGACTCCGGCTTGGCAATCGAAGGCGAGCGGGGCTGACGGGGTGGAGATTCTGCCGTCAACCTGGGAGATGGGGAAAGACAGACCTTGGAGGATGGGCCACTTGACCTGGGTGTGTCTTTCAGAGGTGACTCGCTCGACGGCATTGGCCGCACCCACCACGGAGTAGGTGATTTCGATCGGCTCCTTCGTCTGCGAAGTCGCCAGCGCAATCGTGACGTGGGTGGAAGTGGTGCTGACGTCCGGGTTCATCGGCTGGCCGCCGATGCTGGCTTTGACGTCGGAGATTTCGTAGCGGTAGTTGGTGTTGTCCAATCCGACCGCGTCAACGGAGGTGGCGATATCTTCACTGATCTTAGCCGGGGCACCGTCTTTGAAAGTGAAACGCTGGGTAATATCGAGACGCCCTGACGGGTCGACCTTGGCGATGATCTCCGCCTCAGCGGGTTGGTCGCCTGCAGCCCAGGATTGACTTGTCTGGAATCCACCGACGATCGCCGCGCACATCACCACGACAGCCGCGACCAGTCTCGCCACCTGGAGACGTCGCCGTCGAACCGTGCGGTCTTCTCCAAACGCCATCGACGCTGTCCTTTCGGTCCCAGACGTGGGCCCATCACCCACACCATTTCCAGTGCAAGCCTAAGACATTTCCCTTTTCTCGTCACCACCGTCATCAACAAGGTGGCTAAGCTAGGTCCCGTGACGGATGGAAACTTCACCCAATCCCCTGACCCGCGCCAAGCGACGGACCCGTTCTCCCAACCCCGGCGTCGGGCGCCGCTTTTCTCGCCGAGTCAGCAGTGGGGCACCCAGCAGATGTTCGAGAGGTTCGGCTCAGACACCCCACCTCCCGGCTGGAACCGCCCCAACCGAGGCCAAGGCCGAAACGGGTTTTCCCGGCCCGACATGAGGGCGATGTCGCACTACTCTCAGCGCTACTCATCCCACTTTGATCCGTATCAGCAGGTCCGCCCCTCAAAGAAGAAACATTCCTTCTTATCCTTGCTGGTGACGGTGATCGCCTTCATCGTCTTTGCCTCGATCTACGGCCTGTTCCAAGACCTCACCCAGACCTTCTTCTCCCCTGACCGCCGCCCCTACCCTGACATCCCGTACAGCCAAGACCAGCCTAACCAGGAAGCCCCAGATCACACCGTCCCTGGCCCCACGACTGATCCCAACCCGGGCGGGACGGTTTCGACTTGGCAAAGCGAGGACTACATAGGCCCCGGCTACACCGATAACCCTTCTGAGATTCCCTTCCCTCGGTCAGCAGGTGAGGCCGAGACTTGGGCGGGGTCAAATGTTTTCTACCAGGCCGTAATGAAGGCCCCGATCCGTTGCGAGATCGAACTCCCCAAAGGTGATATCACCAGGTCAACCCGTCAGATGGATCGCTATCTCAATGATCTGACTGGGTGCCTGGTGAAGGCGTGGGGGCCGGTGCTTGAATCCACTGGGTACTCGATTGTTCGTCCTCGGGTGATCGTGTTTTCTGGATCTGAGGTGCAGTCGCCGTGTGGCCGCCTCGAAGAGATGAACGCCTATTACTGCGCCGCCGACCAGAACATCTATTACTCCATGTCACTGCCGAGGATTTTCCCGCAAGGACAATTCGGCACCCTCACCATTCCCGAGCAGATCCTTGCCCACGAATTTGGTCACTCCGTCCAAGGTAGAACGGGTCTGTTCGGCGCGTTCATCTACCTAGAAAATAGCGAACCGAACCCGACTCGCCGGTTGGAGACTTCTCGGCGTCTCGAACTTCAAGCAGACTGTTTCGCAGGGATGTTCACCCAGGCGGTGCGCGCAAGTTTTGGCCTGACTAGCAAAGATATTGAGGAACGGACTCGAATGTTTGCCAGTCTCGGGGACGGCGCTACCGGAGGCGACCACGGGATTCCGCAGAGCCGCAGCGCCTGGTATCTCAACGGGGTCAATAGCACCTCGGCGCAGATGTGTAATACCTTCACCGCGCCTAGTCAGCGCGTCCCCTAAGTAGCTCTCCAAAGCTAAAGACGCAAGGACCGAAGCGGGGCTAGTCGACGCGGTAGATCAGCGCTGTCGCGATCGCGCCGACGCCATTGCCCTCCCCCAGCTCGCCGAGCAGGCCGTCGGTGGTCGTCGCGGTGACCGAAACCGGCGCTGACAAAAATCCGCTGAGCAGATTCTGTGCTTCTTGACGACGTGGAGACAGCTTCGGGTAACGCCCGATCACCTGGACGCAGGCGTTAGCGACCCGGTATCCGGCCTCGGCGAGAAGATCGCGCACCTCGGTAAGGAAAACGGTGGAGGCTGCCCCGGCATATTGAGGGTCTGAGGTGCCGAAGTTGGAGCCGATATCGCCTAGGCCTGCCGCAGAAAGGAGGGCGTCGCAGAGGGCGTGGATCGCGGCGTCACCGTCGGAATGGCCGACAGCACCGACCGGGCAGTCAGGGAAGGATAGGCCTGCCATCTGCATCGGCACACCGGCGGCGAGGCGGTGAAAATCACTGCCCACCCCACTACGAAAGCAACAATCAGCGGTCATAGCCCCAGGTCTTTCATCTCGGGGTGTTGACGGATCAGGCTCTGGGCAATGTCGAGATCAGATCGGCGGGTAATCTTCATCGCCAAGTCAGAGCCCTCCACCAAGGTGACCGGGTACCCGCAGTGTTCACAGCACGAGACATCGTCAGTCACCGCCACCGTGCCCCGGCAAGACAGATGGGAGTCGATGATGGCCTTGGCTTTGAAACCTTGCGGGGTCTGGATGGCTCTCAGGATGTCGCGATCGACGATCTGATTGGACCCGTCAGGGTTGACCATGCGGATCGAGTCGGCAACGTTGATGACGGGAGTAACGGCGGCGGCACCGTCACGGACGGCGTCGATGACTCGCCGGATCATTGATGCCGGCGCCAGCGGGCGAACGGCGTCATGGATCAAGATGACGTCGTCGTCGGAGAGATCGACTCTTGTTTGGAGGTCGAGGAGGCCGCAGAGCACGGATTCTTGGCGCGTGTTTCCGCCAGGGACGAGGGAGACCGGCACGTCAATGTCGGCGAGGAGCTCGGATACTTCGTCACGAATCTCTTCTTTGATGACGACGGTAACCTGCTGGCACCCGGCGGCGACGAGTGATTTCACCGATAACGAGATCAGTGACTGCCCGCAGATGGTGTGGACCTGTTTGGGAATCTTGCTGCCAAACCGGGAACCAATGCCGGCAGCGACCACGACGGCGATCACCGTCGCAGGGTTGGGAGAGGTTGAGGCTTCGTCCATGGAAAAGGTTAGGACGCAAGGACCTCTTCAAGCATTTCTTCGGCGCGCTCTTCGCTGACATCCTCAGCCAGTGCCAACTCCGAGACCAGGATCTGGCGGGCCTTCGCCAACATCCGCTTCTCGCCGGCAGACAGGCCGCGATCACGTTCGCGACGCCACAGATCACGCACCACCTCGGCAACCTTCAACACGTTACCAGAGTGGAGTTTTTCAACATTGGCCTTGTAGCGACGCGACCAGTTAGACGGCTCTTCAACGTCGGGATCGCGAAGAATGGAAAATACCTTCTCTAGCCCCTCTTCGTCGACGACGTTGCGAACACCGACGAGGTCGAGGTTACAGGCCGGGACGAGGACGACGAGATCAGTCTGCCCGAGGACGCGAAGCACCAAGTAGTCTTTGTCTTCGCCCTTGATTTTCCTGGTTTCGATGTCTTCAACCACAGCGACGCCGTGATTCGGATAGACAACGGTTTCACCGACTTTGAAATTCATTAAGCATTCCCCTTCGACTGACTCCAATCAAGTCTACCATGCCCGCGTCGGAAGAAACCTCCCAGATTTTCAGTTGAGTTTGGGGTTGACCACGAGGTGAGGCGGCCGAGACCTTGTCGGAGGGGTGTTTGCGGCTAAGAAGCGTTGAGACCCCGCGCCTAGAGCCGCGGGGTCTCAATCGAGCAGCACCGGCACTTGCCGGCCTAGGTCTTCCTCACCTGGGCTTCGGCCCTTTACTTGCCTTGATTGGCAACCGCAGCAGCACCAGCGGCGGCGGCTTCGGGGTCGAGGTAACGCGATGACACCGGTTTGAGGTCTTCGTCAAGCTCGTAGAGCAGCGGGATACCGGTAGGGATGTTCAGCTCCGAGATTTCGTCGTCAGAGATGCTATCGAGATGCTTGACCAGGGCACGCAAGGAATTGCCGTGGGCAGACACCAGGACGGTCTTGCCAGCCTTCAGGTCCGGAACGATCTGGTCGTACCAGTACGGCAACATGCGGGCGACGACGTCTTTGAGACATTCGTTGAGCGGACGAATCTCAGTCGGCAGGTTCGCGTAACGCGCATCGTTGTACTGCGACCACTCGGAATCCTTGTCGATCGGCGGCGGCGGGACATCGTAGGAGCGGCGCCACTGCATGAAAAGCTCATCGCCGAACTCGTCACGAATCTCGGCCTTGTTCATGCCCTGGAGTTTGCCGTAGTGACGCTCGTTGAGTCGCCAAGAGCGCTTCACCTCGATCCAGTGACGGTCACAGGCGTCGAGAGCCAGATAGGCTGTGTGGATGGCTCGACGCTGCAAGGAGGTGTGCACCACGTCAGGAAGCAGGCCTTCTTCTTTCAACAGTTCGCCACCGCGGGAGGCTTCACCCTCGCCCTTTTCGGTCAGGTCAACGTCAACCCAGCCGGTGAACAGGTTCTTGGAGTTCCACTCGCTCTCGCCGTGACGGATCAAAATCAGCTTTGCAGTCATGGGGTAATCCTATCCGGACGCGACGTTGAACTCATCGACACTGGAAGAATAGGCAGCGGGAGTGACTACTTCCGCGCCTGGTGAAACCGGCTTACATTCTCACCTCAGCGCATCCGCCTCGAGATGCCCGCCTCGCTCATGCTGCCCTCAGTGCTAACCTCGAAGTATTAGACGAAGGAGTTAGCGATGAAATTTGCCCTAGTCACTGGAGCGTCCTCAGGAATCGGAGAGGCGACCGCCCGCGCCCTCGCAGCGTCCGGATACACCGTCTACTGCGCAGCTCGACGCAAGGATCGCATTGAAAAGCTGGCCGCCGAGATTGACGGGATCGCCGTCGTTTGTGACGTCACTAGCCCCGACTCTGTTGCCCGAATGGCTGAACGGATCGGTGATCATCTCGACGTCCTGGTCAACAATGCTGGTGGTGCGCTGGGGCAAGACCCCGTCGAAGAAGCAGATTTCGACGAATGGGGAACCATGTTCTACACCAATGTCATCGGGGCTGGACGAGTCACCCAGGCACTATTGGGGGCACTAGAGCGCAGCCACGGGACGATCGTGTTCATCACGTCCACGGCTGCCGAGGCTCCTTATGAAGGCGGATCGGCCTACTGCGGGGCCAAGGCTGCCGAACGCTCGGTTGCAGGAGCGTTGCGTTTGGAACTGTGTGGACGGCCAGTGCGGGTGTGTGAAATCTCACCTGGAATGGTTCATACACCAGAGTTTTCGTTGGTCAGGTTCCGCGGGGATCAGGCCAAGGCCGACCAGGTCTATGACGGTGTCGACCATCCGCTGGTGGCCGAGGATATCGCCGAATGTGTGCGGTGGGTGGTTGATCTTCCTGCCCACGTCAATATCGACCGGATGGTGGTGCGTCCACGCGCTCAAGCCGCCAACCATAAGGTCGCTCGCGGATGAGCACTAACCCCTGTGGTGGAAAAGAATAAGTGTGACGGGTGAATCGGACTCGTCTATGGGCAAATCCGTCCGGTGTTTAAAGCCTTGCGACGGCCCCCGAAGGGACCGCCACAAGGAATCTATCGGGCTATCTGTGGTTCACCCACAGCCCTGACGTGTGATGCAGCTAGGCAATCTCGATGAGAGCCTGACCAGCCTGGACAGCGTCACCGACGTTGACCAGAACCGAGCCCACCGTACCGGCGACCTCAGCCTTGATTTCAGTTTCCATCTTCATTGCTTCGAGGACGACAACAACCTGTCCGACCTCGACCTTGTCACCAGGGGCAACCTCGATCTTGAACACCGAACCAGCTAGCGGAGCCGGAACCGGGGTTCCTTGACCCGTCGGGGCAACTGGACCGCTTGGCTTAGCTGCCGAGTCACCAGAGGCAGCCGGTGCGCCGAGGCTGACCAGGCCCTGACCAGCCTGGACCGCGTCTCCCACCTTCACGAAGATTCCAGTCACCTTGCCGTCAGCAGGCGCGGTGATCTCGGTTTCCATCTTCATTGCTTCGAGGATGACGATCACCTCGCCAGCCTTCACGTCCTGGCCTTCTTCGACCAAGATCTTGAACACCGAACCAGCCAGCGGAGCCGGAACCGCGTCGCCGGAGGCGGCTGCTACGGGAGCCCCGCCACCCACGGCGGGAGCTGCAGCGGAACCACCAACAACGATATTCCCGAGGGTGGGGCGGATTTCCTCCTGCTCCTCAACTTCGATGTCGTAGGCCGTCCCATTGACGGTCACTTTGAGTTTCATGTTCTTCCTTCCGCTACCGCTCGATCACGGGCTGATGGTTATGCAGGTCACGCCGAGCAGCGTCTGCCCAAGCCCGACCAGAGTTCAACCGAACCTGGCGAATCTTGGCCTTGCACCCCATATATCCGGCCACAGCCGCCGCGATCGCGACGATGTGGTCTTCGGGGATTTCACGCAGCTCCGCCTGAGCCTCAAGTTGGGCGATGCGCTTCGTCAGCGCCTCAATCGTTGCTTGCAGGTCTTCAGACATCGTGAACCTCCTAGACCGGGAAGTTCCCGAGCTTCTTGGCGGGACGCGGAATCCGCTTGTTCTGCAACAACTCCAGGGCCCGAGCGACCTCGCGACGCGTATCGGCAGGATCGATGATGTCATCGACCAAGCCACGCGAAGCGGCCATGTACGGGGTGGAGAAGGTCTCGCGGTATTCCTCAACCAGCTCTTCGCGACGAGTTGCCGGGTCCTCTGCGTTTTCGATCTCGCGCTTGAACACGACAGCAGCGGCACCCACGGCACCCCTCACAGCGATCTCAGCGCTCGGCCATGCGAACACAGCGACGGCACCGAGGTCCTTGTTACACATAGCCAGGTATGCGCCACCATAGGCCTTACGCAACACGACGGTGATCTTCGGGACGGTAGCTTCCGAGTAGGCCCACAGCATCTTCGCGCCGTGACGGATGATGCCGCCATGCTCCTGGGCGACACCGGGCAGGAAGCCAGGGACGTCGACGAGGTTGACCAGCGGGATGTTGAAGGCATTGCAGAAGTTGATGAACCGGGCGCCCTTGTCAGAACAGTTGATGTCGAGAACACCCGACATCACCTGAGGCTGGTTCGCCACCACACCGACGGTGCGGCCACAGATGCGCGCGAAACCAACAACCAGGTTCTGTGCGTAACCGGCCTGGACCTCCAAGAAGTCGGCGTGGTCAACGATCTTGGCGATCACGTCACGCACGTCGTAGCCACGCTTAGCTTCGACCGGGACGATGTCACGCAAGGATTCGTCAGGCTCGACAACCAGGTCAGGGTCAACAACAGGCGGCAGCTCGGCGTTGTTCTGAGGCAAGAAGCTGAGCAACTTCTTGCAGATCAGCAGGGCCTGCTCGTCGTCATCGGCCACGAAGTGGGTCACACCAGAGCGGGCCATGTGAGCGTCAGCGCCACCCAAGGCGTCCTGGGTCACTTCCTCACCAGTCACCTGCTTGATCACGCCAGGGCCGGTGATGAACATGTGGGCCTTGCGGGTCTGAATGATGAAGTCAGTCAGAGCCGGGGAGTAGACCGCACCGCCAGCACACGGACCGGCGATCACCGAGATCTGCGGGACCACGCCGGACAGCTTCACGTTAGCGAAGAACACCTTGCCGTAGCCGGAAAGGGAGTCAATACCTTCCTGAACGCGGGCACCACCGGAGTCGTTGATGAAAACGAATGGGGCACCGTTCTTCAGGGCTTCTTCCATGGTGTCGACAACCTTCTGGTTGTGGGTTTCACCAGCGGAACCGCCAGCAACGGAGAAGTCCTGGCTCGCCAGGTAGACCGGACGGCCGCCGACTGCACCAGAGCCGGTCACCACACCGTCAGCCGGCATGACGGCCTTATCCATCCCGAAGTGGGTGGTGCGGTGCTTGCGGAACAGGCCGGTTTCTTGGAAGGAGTCACGATCAACGAACTCTTCAACACGCTCGCGGGCAGTCTTCTTCCCCTTGGCGCGCTGCTTGTCGAGACGATCTGCCCCACCACCGAGACGAGTCGTTTCGCGGGCTTCCTTGAGTTGCTCAACCCGCTCAGCCATGGATAGTGGTTTCTTAGCCATCATCACTCCTCAGTCTTCTCGATGGTGACGGAATGTTCACGCCCACCCAGTTTCACCGTGTAGGTGATCGGGCCGGTAATCACCGGGCTCGCAGGAGCTCCTGCAGCAGCGGCAGCTTCAGCCTTCATCTGGGCCTCGGACTTGCCAACATTCTTTGGACCTTCATGCCGGGTGGTGAAGAACTTGGACGCAACCTGCGGGAACATCGCGTAGGTCAAGACGTCTTCAACGGAACCATCGAAGCCTTCCACCTTGGAGGCCTCATCGGACAGGCGATCCCATTCGGGCTCGAGCAAGTCCGCAGGACGGCACTCGATCGGGTCCTTCTTGGCTTGCTGCTGAGCGAGGGCGGTAACCTCTTCGTCACGCGGGGCCGGGGAGGCACCGTAGTAACCAAGCATCATGTCGGCGAATTCGCCGGTCATCCGCTTGTAGGGGCCCATCAACACGTTGAACACGGCCTGGGTGCCGACGATCTGGGAGGACGGGGTCACCAGTGGCGGGAAGCCTGCGGCTTCGCGAACCCGAGGAACCTCTTCCATCACTTCGTCGATGCGATCTTCGGCACCTTGGGCGCGAAGCTGGGATTCCATATTGGACAACATGCCGCCCGGAATCTGCGAGGAGAAGATCTGGGTGTTGACCAGGGTCTTCGACTCGAATTCGGCATACTTCGGGCGAATCTTCTTGAAGTGGTCACGAATCTTGAGGACGTGTTCCATCTTCACCGAGGTGGTGTAGGGGGTGCCCTCGAGCATCTCGATCACGGATTCAGTCGGGTTGTGGCCTGGGCCAAGGGACATCGACGATACTGCGGCATCAACGACGTCAGCCCCAGCTTCGATGGCCTTCATCAGAGCGACCTGGGTCACGCCAGTGGTGGAATGGCAGTGGACGGAGATCATGACGTCATCGCCGTAGGTTTCCTTGATTCCCTTGACGATGTCGTATGCAGGCTGCGGTTTGAGCAGTGCAGCCATATCCTTCAGAGCGATCGAGTCAGCGCCCATGTCGAGAAGCTGACCGGCGAGCTTGATATAGCCTTCGACGGTGTGAACCGGTGAAATGGTGTAGCAAATCGTGCCCTGAGCATGCTTGCCAGTCTTCTTGACGGCCTGCATTGCGTGTTCCAGGTTACGGGGATCGTTCATCGCGTCGAAGACACGGAACACGTCCATGCCGTTCTCAGCAGATTTCTCAACGAACTTGTCAACAACCTCGTCGTTGTAGTGACGATAGCCGAGCAGGTTCTGCCCACGAAGGAGCATCTGCAGGCGGGTGTTGGGCATCAGTTCCCGGAAAGTACGAAGCCTCTTCCATGGGTCTTCGTTGAGGAAACGGATGCAACTGTCATAGGTTGCTCCACCCCAGCATTCAACCGACCAGTAGCCTGCGGCGTCGAGATCAGCACACGCATCGACCATGTCTTCCAAGGCCATACGTGTTGCCAACAAGGACTGGTGGGCGTCGCGCGGGGCGAGCTCAGTGATGCCAATTTCTCGCTGACTCATGGTGTCCATCTTTTCACTTTCTCACCGCTGAGTCAGCTTATGCGCGAAGTTGTCCATATTCTCGACGTTGATCAACACCGATTCCCACTCTCAGAGAGGCTTTTGTCTCAGTGGCTGGGCGGTAAATCATCTGTCACACCCTCGTGGTTATTGATCAACTCCTATACTTGTCGGTGACTGGTTCCGGATCGTCACCGACGCTGGTGGCTATGGTTGCGGACCGTCTCTGCCGATTCGCCAAAGTTGACGATCCCCGACGAGCAGGTGCCCTGCAGGATATCTGTGGTCGCGCCTGATACCCACGAACTCATACCCACGAAGAAGGTTGACGATGACCGATACTCTCGACGCCATTTGGGCCACCGATTGGATCACTCGAGCCGCCGCAGCGATTCACGAGAACCAAGACTACTTGATTGATCTGGACCGCCAGATTGGCGACTCTGATCATGGCCTGAATATGAACCGAGGCTTCCAGGCTGCGATGGAGAAGATTTCAACTTCCGAGTTCGCCAGTGCCGCAGAGGTGCTCAAGGTTGTGGCCGCCTCGCTGATTTCTAAGGTCGGCGGAGCCTCGGGTCCGCTCTACGGCACGGCGTTTATGAGGGCGGCGAAAGCTGCTGAGTCTCCGCTTGACGGTGACGGGGTATGCGCCCTCTTGGCTGCCTGCCTGAAGGGGATTCAAGACCGGGGTAAGGCCTCGGTTGGGGATAAGACCATGGTTGATGCTTGGACGCCTGCCGTCGAAGCTGCCCAAAACCACGCCGCCAACGGTCCGGTGGCGGCCTTGCGTGCCGCAGCCGACGCCGCCGCTGAGGGGGCGGCGGCTACTGAGCCGCTAGTGGCCAAGAAGG
>JAEZZG010000035.1 GCA_023442485.1 Actinomycetes bacterium
CTTGTCATTTTCATATATGACAGATGCCGCAGCCACAACGGTGATAATCAACCCGACTATGAAAGTACTTCTCACTTGAAAGGCGTCAATACCCTGATAATTCATGATTATTGATAGAGTTGTCATGGTGACGAAGGGAATAATCCCCCGTATGAACGATTTCTTTAGCAACATATGTTTAAAATCCAATCCTCCAAATGGCCTATTGAAATAATCGTAAAAGAACGATTGTTCCACGAACTATTTTACCTAGAATAATAATATTATCCTAGACTTCGGCACAAGCTACGAGTTATTCATACCGGAGTGTTCTAGGTTTTTAGGTCCGGGTGACTTGAGTGTTGTCTATTGATGCCCTGCCTGTGGGTGGGGAGAATGGATGAATGGTGAAAAAGTTTAGTAAGCACACTCCGGAGCAGATTATTCGTAAGCTCGAGAAAGCCTGAGAACTTAAGCAAGGCGGATCAGAATCAACGCCTACGCTCCATTGCCATCTCCACAGATCACACAGCCGCACCCCCAGCACGCTACGCACATGTACCCAATACCGGTATCCTGCACCCAAAACCACCCTTGTATCAAAATGAGCGTCTAAACAACCACTTAGACGCTCATTTTGATGCAACGCCTGGTTCGTTTAGGTTGCGGGTCAGGATGGGCGTTTCATTTTTCATCCGCACAGTCGTGTTCGCCAGGGAACGCTGGGTCACAATTTTTCCTGCATCCACGATCAGACCATGAAACTTCGCTAGCTCTTCGACACTCATCCTAGACGCAGCCACCTGAGGGTCAATGGCCCGCTTCGCTGCGCCATACGTGCGGTAATCACCAAATCCCGCCGACTTCAGAAGTCTGCGCGCATACACGTCGTAGATGAACACTGGACGCTGATAGGCGTAGAGCAACAAGTCATCGGCTGTCTCACATCCCACCCCTCGAATACTCAACAGTTCTTCGCGAAGCTGCTTGGTAGATAGCTCTTGTGCGGCCTGATCATGCTCTATCCACCACGTCGTCAGGTCTTTCAGATACCGGGTCTTGGTGTTGAAATACCCAGCCGGACGAATCAGCGTCCGTACTACATCATCATCTGCCACCAACAGCGCCTCAGCGTCAAGGAGGTTCGCGTCGCAGAGATTAGCGATGGCGCGTTCAACGTTCCGCCACGCCGTGTTTTGAGTCAACACCGCACCTACGGCGATCTCAAACCTGGACTCAGCCGGCCACCATACCCCGCACTCAACGTGCTCATCGAGCAGGTCAAACAACTGTCGTAAAGAAGCTATCCCAGACGTTATCCCCAACGTCTCGTATGAAGGACTACCGCACATGGTCACTCGCGCCACTCTTAGAACAGACAAACCTTGCCGTCTCGCCGTCACCTCGACTAGAAGGTTATCAGCCGACTTGGAGACGCAGCCCGTAAAACCGCTATCCCACAGATTCAACACAGTCGCCAGATGGATTCTCAACAGTCGTGATTAGCCGAGACCAGAGGTATGACTGGCAGATCCTGTCCGACTAGGATCGTGTCATGGTTGCCAGGCGTGTGGAACTACCCACTGAGGTAGGGTTGTTGCGGATATGTGCTCAGTTCTTGACACCAGGGACGAGCCGTTCCAAACTCAGCGACGTCGCACAAGGCATGCTCGCTATCCAAGGCCAACAGGTCTCCGCAATTCCGCACGCCTTCTTAGCTAGATGTCCCCAGTCAACAAGGTCTGACGTTGCGGCATTGTTCGATTCTTCTGCCTTGGTGCGTCACCGTCCGATGCGCGGAACAGTTCACATAACCGCCGCTGCGGATTTTCATTGGATGCGGGTGGCTTTGAAATCAGGTTTTTCTGCACATGACTCACGCAACCATGCGCTGCTAGGCATCAATCCGCAGGTGATCGACCAGGCCTGCGAGGTGGCATGGACCGAGATTGACAGCCACGGTGGGCAGATCAATAGAGCGGAGTTATTCGATGCCTGGACCAAGCAGCTCAACTCCGGCCATGTGGATGGTTCAGCACCTCAGGTGCGTCGCTGGTGCCAATTCTTGATGTATGCCACGATGCATCAAGGAGCCATCGTGGAAGGCCCGATGGGGAAGAACCAGCATCTATTCATTGACGCCCGGGACCTCCCCGCAGCCGATAGCCCAGAGTCTGGATTTGTGCTTTCACCTGCTAACCGAGAATACGGGATCGTAGAGATTGCCCGCCGCTATATTCTCGGACACGGACCGATCAGTGTTGACGATCTTGCCTGGTGGGCCGGACTGTCCAAGGCCACAGCACGATTCGCCGTCACCGCAGCTATGGAATGTGACCCGAGTATCGGTGTCTTCGACGTTGATGGTGACGGTGTGAAATCCTCGTCGCCAGCTAAGAACAGTCAGCCACAGCTATATATGCGCCGCGATCTCTTCGATGTGCTCGCCGAACACCGTGACGAGGCAATGGGGCTGATGTTCCTTCCGTCCTTTGACGAGATTTATGTCGGCTACGCCAACCGAACCTGTTTGACCGATAGTGACGGGGACCGGCTGATCTGCCCGGCGCGCAATGGCACGTTCAAACCATTAATCATTTATCGCGGACGGCTGGTGGCGGTTCGCCCAGCCGACGGCAACATCCAATGGCTCTCTCCTCCCACGAAGAAACTCAAGAAGCTCACTGACCGAGTGGTGGAGCAGACCATGGGGCGGCTGAAGAGTTAGATCACAGGTAGAGGAGCTGAACCGGGCGCAGAGACTAACACCTCACACCGGCTCAGATTCTTCAGCGGTCAACAATGGGCCAAGACGTTGGGTCATTGGTTCAAGAAGGCTCGCCAGCGCGAGATCACATCAATGAGTCTGTCATCTAAGAAGCCGAGGGCAGTCTCTTCGATCCATGCAGGCACACCGTAGGCGGCTTCGGCAATGGAGCCGGCGATGGCGGCGAGAGTATCACTGTCGCCATTGAGCGAGATCGCGTTGCGCACTGCGTCCTCGAAACTGTTTGCATCTAAGAAACACCTGATCGCCTCAGGGACGCAACGCTGACAACTGACGTGGAAAGAATAGGTGGGGCGAATCTGATCCACGGTAAGGGATAGGTCATATCCGTAGGTGGATTCGATGTGATCGCGAATCCTGCGTTTGCATTCGTCGGGGTCGCCGTGGATCGGTTCTTCGTCTCCACGGTGGAAGCCGCCGAAATAATAGCGGGCGAGGAAGATAGCGTCCGTGGTAGCTAGGGCACCCTTGATGCCTTCAGGGTGGTTGTGGGTTACCTCGGCGCTAAGGCGGGCTAGATCTGTTCCGATCTGGGGGAGACGACCGGTTCGGGAAAACTCGTCACAATCCATCATCCAGGCACATGGAGAAACCCGCATTGCTGAACCGTTGCCGAAACTGTTGTAGGGGTCGCGACTGTCTGATCGAAGCCAGATAATGAAGTGGCCTCCGTATCCTGCGTTTGGATACAGACGCCCGTACCTCTTCATCTGGTCGATGAAATCGTCGCGTGTTCCACCCGCCATGATTGCTTCGGCCACCGCGATCGTCATCATCGAGTCATCGGTGAATCGGCACTGTTCCTGGAAGAAGGGGAAGTTCTTTGACTGGACCGGGCGCCCCTCGTAGATGGAGCCGACAATGTCGCCGACGATCGCGCCTATCATGATGTAGTGCTCCTTATCTGGTGAAGATGGCGGCAATGTCACTCTTCGCGACGCTGCCGATAACTCGGATCAATCCACCCCAGGTAGTTTTCGTGACGTCAAGACTACATCTTCGGGCTCATACCACACCGTCGTGGTGGCACTCAGGAGAGGTTTAGCTAATTCTTAGTTTTTCAAAGCTGTGTTTTCGGTTGTGGTGTGGCCATAATATCGATGTGCTTTACACCGTGCTTATGACCTTCCCGGATTGGCTTCAACCAGACACCTACGGCCCCATGGTCGTCGTAGGGATCGGGTTAGCCGCTGCGGTCATCTGGGGCATTGGGTGGGTTCCAGACGCGAAAGCCCATCCGATCCGGGCGCGGTTGCGTCAAGCATTGGTCTTGGCTTTGGTGTCGATCCTGACCTTGTGCCTGGTCGGGCTCGGGTTGAACCGGGCTAACCTGTGGTATCCGACCTGGCAAAGCATGTGGTCGACTCCCGTCATTGAAGAAGAACTCCACGCCGGTGAGGCAACTGAGCCAGCTCAATCTGAGGGCTGGGTAACGAAACCAGCCACCGATCTTCAGGCCCACCCCGAAACTAATCCTGCCTTCGCCGGGTACACCTGGACTAATGGGGCAGATGGAGATTACGTCTTTACGAAGATCCCTGGATCGGGTGTGGGGGATAAAACCACCGACGTCATGGTGTGGTTTCCGCCCAGTTACCGCACCCACCCCGATCGCTTCTATCCGGTGATCGTCGCCTTCCCCGGCGTCCCCGGAAACCCAACCTCCTACCGCAAGAGTCTCAACATCGGCAAGGTGGTGCGCGAGGCCTCTGAGGCCAAAACCATGCGTGAAGCCGTGGTAGTGTCTCCAGACGTCTTCACCCGCAATATCGATACCGAATGTCTCGATAGTGCCGACGGCAGTATCAAGATGGACACCTTCATCACCGTCACCCTCAGGCAGTGGATCTTGACTAATCTGCGCGTCGTTGATTCTCCCCAGGCGTGGGCCGGTCTCGGATATTCTGCAGGCGGGTGGTGTGCCGCCATGGTCGCCGTCAAACACGCCGATCAGTACGGGCTCGGGGTCAACATGTCTGGGTATTTTTGGCCGACTTATCTCGGCAAGAAACTGCGCCCCGAGAAAGACCCGGCCTACTACCTGCCCGACATCGCTAAGAAGACCGCCCCTAACTCTCGGATCTTGTTCTTGTCCGCCAAGGACGACAAGGAACCTGTCAGCCACTGGAAGAAGTTCTCAGAGTCTCTGCGGCCGCCGACGTCGATGAGCACCATCTTCATGGGTAATGGTGGACACGCATGGCCGGTGTGGGTAGCCGGGATCCCTAAGGTCATGTCGTGGCTGGGAGAGTCGTCATCGGAGTTCGCATGGAATCAACCGTAATCAATCGCAGAAAGTCTATCGCGGCGAAGATTCTGATCTGGATCTTCGCTTTATCGACGCTCACCAGCGCCTTCGCTTTGGCGATGCGAAAGATCATCACCTATTCGCCTGGACTGACTGCCGTCGAAAGATTCTTCGTCACGCTCAACGTCCCGGCTACTGCGTCGCTGGTCTCCTTAGTGACGTCGGCGTTGACCTTCGTCGGTCTACTGCGCCACAAACGCTTCGCCCTCGTCACCGTCATGCTTTTCCAGATCTTCGGAATTGCCAGCGCCTTGACCACTATCGGGTTAGTGCTCGCGATTAGGCCACGAAAGATGTGGCCGTGGGTAATCTACAACCTCATCGAGTTGGTGATAGCCGTTGTGGCCCTGGTGGTGGTGATCTGGCTCAGGGAGATCTTCACAGCCCAGTCACGCCGTGGATCATGGAAACTGGCTAGTTTCTTCTCCGTCATCGGAACCGTGTTCACCTTGGGGCTGGCCTGGGTCTTGCTCCATGTAAAACACATCCCCGGCAAGTTCTGGAAGAACTTCGCGGCGGTTATCTTCCAAGGCGTCGGGCTCGACTATGGGCACCACAAGATCGCCCAAGTTCCGTCGATGATTCCGCGCCTAGTGTCGTTGAGCCTGGGTTTGACGGTCTGCTTGGCGGTGTGGGTATTCATCGCGTCTGCGAAAACCTTGGATTCGTGGTCGAGTGCCCAAGAGATTGAGGTGCGTCGACTCCTTTCTCAATACGGCGAAGATGATTCTCTCGGCTACCTGGCGACCCGACGAGACAAGCTGCTGCATTTCTCGCCGACGCGCCGTTCCGCGATCGCCTACCAGTGCTTCGGGTCAGTGGCTTTGGCCTCAGGAGATCCGATCGGTGACCCGAGCGACTGGCCAGCGGCGGTGATGTCGTGGTACAAACAGGCTCGCAAATACGGCAACACCCCAGCCGTGATCTCGTGCTCGGAAAAGGGTGCGCAGCTGTTCTCACATCTGCTCGGATACGAGATTCTTCGGCTCGGCGACGAAGCCATCATCTCCCCCGAGTCCTTCCGCATCGATACACCAGGGATGACCGATGTCCGCAGGGCAGCTCGCCGTCTACGGCGGGCCGGATATGTCTGTCAGTTTAGGCTCCAAGACGAAACTGATTCGAGCGAGCTCTCCTTCCTCGACAGCATCGCCGATAGTTGGCGCCACGGCAAGGTCGAACGCGGTTTCTCCATGGCCCTGGGGCGACTCGGTGACCCGTCTGACCCGCGCGTCGTCATCGCCCAAGTCAACGACGTCAACCAAGTCCCGGTTGCTCTGATGACCTTCGTTCCCTGGGGCAGACGCGGGATTTCCCTCGACTTCATGCGCCGCTCCCCGCACGCACCCAACGGAGCCAACGAGTTCCTCGTCGCTGAGTTGATGGAATGGTGTAACAACCACTCGATCACCAAGGTGTCACTCAACTTCGCATTCCTCCGCCAAGTCTTCGCCGATGCAGAAGAGATCGACGCCACTCCATTTGAGAAGGTGAACTCGCGTATCCTCGGCTTCTTCGATCATTTCTGGCAGCTCCAGCGTCTGTATCGATCCAACGCAAAATACAACCCGACCTGGGCACCGCGATATGTGGCTTTGCCATCCATCCTCAACCTGCCCTCGGTAGCTATCGCTTCAGGTAGAGCCGAGGGATTCCTGCCGACCCTATTCACCAGGAGAGACCCGGCTAGCGAAGCCCAGCTTAGAGCTGAAGAACTCGCAGAAATTCGTTCCCTGGAACTGCCTCCGCCGCCTCAGCAGAATCTGTCTGCACTCACTGATCAAGAGCGGCACCGCAGTCGCCACGCCCGCGAGTTCGCCGAACACGGCATCGACATTTCACCTGTGGGCGCGGTCGACGGGATCAACCTCGCCGACGTCACCCCTGAATCCTGGCGTGACCGTACGGTGTGCGTGATCGGACGGGTGCGCAATATCCGCGATCACGGCGGGGTGTTGTTCATCGATCTTCAGGACGGCGACAAGGTGGAGCAGTTCATCGTCGAAGCCGCTCAACTGGGACGCCAGAGCCTGCGCATGTGGGCACGTTGCCTGGACTGCGGTGACGTGATCCGCGCGGAATCTCGATTCGGCCACTCACGCAACTCGACCCCGTCTTTCATCGTCTCAGAACTGACCTTGCTGGCCAAGGCCTTCCAGCCGATTCCCTGGCGCGGGTTGAGCGATCCTCAAACCAGGCTGCGCAAACGCACCATGGACATGATCATCCACCCGGCCCAGATCGATATCTTGAAGCTCCGTAGCCGTGCCATCGAGGCAGTCAGACAAACCCTGCTCGCCGATGACTACGTCGAGGTGGAGACTCCGATTCTCAACACGATTCACGGCGGAGCTACCGCCAGACCATTTAGGACCCACATCAATGCCTACGGCATGGATCTCGTCGCCAGAATCGCCCCCGAGCTGGCCCTGAAGAAACTCGTCATTGCCGGGATGGGGCCCGTGTTCGAGATTGGCCGCAACTTCCGAAACGAAGGGGCAGACGCGACCCACAACCCCGAGTTCACCGTCGTCGAGGCCTATCGGCCCTTAGCTGATTACCATGACATGAGGAGGTTGACGCAGAAGCTGATTCAAGCCGCCGCCATCGCCGTCCATGACGAACCAGTCATGCCCCTGCCAGTGGACGGCCCTGACAAGCCGAAACGCCTCGTCGATATCTCCGGTGACTGGCCCGTGGTGGATGTCTGCCACGCCGTCTCGGAGCGCGTCGGAATGGAGGTGACAGTCAGCAGCGACATGGACGAATTGATCCATCTCGCCCAAGCTCACCACATCGAGGTGAGGCCGGACTGGGAACAGGGCGCGATCATCGAGGAGCTCTACGCCGAACTGGTTGAAAGCCAGACTGTGATGCCGACCTTCTACGCAGATTTCCCTGCAGAGACGTCTCCACTGACCGCCCCACACCGGACCAAGGCGGGTTTGGTGGAACGCTGGGATTTGGTCGCCGGGGGAATGGAGTTAGGCACCGCGTATTCCGAACTCACCAACGTCGCCGATCAGCGCAACCGCCTGCTTCGTCAATCCTGGAAGGCTGCCCGAGGCGAAGGGGAAGCGATGCAGGTTGACTACGATTTCCTCGACGCAATGGCACTCGGGATGCCGCCAACGGGAGGATTGGGCATAGGATTAGATCGCTTGGTTATGGC
>JAEZZG010000020.1 GCA_023442485.1 Actinomycetes bacterium
ACCCCTTGGGGGGGGGGCCTGGGGGGGGGGGGGGGGGGGGGGGGGGGAACGGTGAGTTCCTCGCGGTCAACGTCGGGCCCTTTCTCCACCGGGTGCCCGGACGGCTGTGGTTGCCCCGTTCTCACCGCCGCGAGGAGTTGCTCTTCATGACGGGCCTTGTCAATCGACATTGCTCGGCGCACCTGGCGGATGCGCCACGCCGTCCCGCCGAGCAGGATCGCCCCGGCGACGATGATGATCAGCCAGCCAATCCGACCGAGCATGTTGGAGCTAATCTCGAACTTCTCGGGGACACCGATACGGTGTCCTCCCAGGGTTGTCGCCGATACTGTGAAGGGCACCACAGCGTTTCCAGTTGAATGCGGGTGGGCGAGGACGGTGGCGGCTTCACCTGGGTTGAGCCGGATTGGGTCGGTGTCGGGGATCGAGATGCGGTTGGCGTAGTCGGTGGCAAAAACGAGTTTCACGGTCACCGAGTAGGGGAGGGTGTTTGTTACCGTCACCGGGATCACTGAATCGTTATCGCTGACCACGAATCTTTCTGTCACGGACACCGAGATCGACGTTGATGTCGCACCAATCGCCGATGACTTGACTGTGTTGCGCACCCAGTCTAGGGAAGAATTTTGGCCTAGGTGCGCTGACCATAACCGGGCCAGGTTGGCTGCCGAGTGGAGCTTTACTTGTGGGTCTTGGGTGAGGTCGGCGAGCAGATTGCCGTTGTCGCGCAGTTGGACCGAGTCTGAGATGAAGTCTCGGGACGCTGGTGCCGGTTGATCCGTCGTCCACTGCGTCGCTGGCCAGGCCCGGCGTTGCTTTTGCACCGCCGACAGACTCTGCGGGGTCACCCAGGCGGGGAGTTTGTTCATCATGGCCAAGTCGTCGGGGGAAGACACTAACACCACTGTTGGTTCGTCGGTCAAGGCTCGCACCAGCACTTCGGACAAGAATCTGCCGGTGACGTGGGCGGCGTCGTGACTAGGTTGCGGACCTGGACCGCCGGAGAGGTAGTCGTCGTCAATGCCTGCGACGAGGGTGGAACCGAATTGGGAAAAACCGGGTTGAGTGAAGTGGGTTATGACGACGTCGGGAGAGATGAAGCCGTAGTTGAGCAAGGTCTGGGACCCGCCGTCACTCGAACCGATGTAGGCCAGCGGCAACGTGGTCACATCGACGTGGAGGTTCGGGACGGCTTGAACTGAGGTCCTGGCCGCATCCTGGATTGAGGGTTGGGAGCTGGACTGCGCCTTTTCTAGGTCGGCGAGGGCGTACTGGCTGCGATATGCCAGACCGGTCGACGCCAGTGAGGCGATGTCATCGAGAAGAGACTTGGCAAGGGCGGCCACGGTTGCCGAGGTTGCAGACGGTGTCGCCGGGGCTGACGGTGAAGGATGTGGCGTGGTGCCGTCCCCGTGCCCGGGGTCGACCGGAAGCTCACCGCTGACCAGCCTTTCCAGGAACTCGACGAGGAATGGATCGACGACAACACAGGTGCGGGAGGTTGTCGCATAGGAAACCAGGGCCTGCAGCCGTTTCAATTCCGGGACCCAATCGGAGTGTGACTTGGATTCGTCAGTGAAGATATCTGGGGATGAACTCAACAAGGTGACCGGGACAACCGAGGCAGTGAAACTGGGGTTGACTAGCGGAAACAGCACCCGTGATCGGGCGACCGTCTGGTTGCCGATCGTGTCGGAGTCGGCGCGGACATGTACCCCAATCGGGTAGACGGCATTGTCCTTGTCGAGGCGAAGTGAGTTGGCGCCGCGAATCGGGGCAGCCACCGTGAAGGGGGCTGATGCCCCCGGTTCGATCACGGGGTTATCGGCGCTGGGCACCCAGGCGACCTGCCCGGAGCTGATGTCAAGCATCCGGCTACCGGCGGGATACATGGAATCAGAGTTGATCAGGGTAGTCAGCCGGTCGTCACGGGTGACCGGCGTGGTATCGCGCCACAAATAGGCCTGGACGTGCTGAAGTCGCTGATTAGACTTATTGACCACCCGGCCGGTGATCGTAATCGTGACATTCCCAGCCGATGACGACGGCGTGACTGACTCGATCTCGATATCTACCTGCGGAAAGTCATCTGCGTGGGCCGCCAAAGGGGAGGTGATACTGCCGGAGAGCATCACCATCAACACGCAGAGCAATACCGTCAGGAGTGCCAGCCGAGGGGCTTTCGTGATCACGGGCCTATCGTATCGAAATCGAATCTTCCTACTCCCTCTCAGCTAGGGTTTGAGTAAAGACTCAGACCACCACTGAAGCAGTCGTTTGGTTGCTGCCTCACTACCAATCGGACCTTCCTCGATCCGCAGATTCAGCAAGAACTGATAGGCCTGGCCCACCTCGCGTCCAGGGCCGATCCCCAACACCTCCATGATCTGATTACCGTCAAGCTCCGGACGAATCGCGTTGAGTTCTTCTTCCTTCTCCAACTCGTCAATCCGCCACTCCAGCTCCTCGTAGGCGCGGCGCAGCCGCTCAGCCTTGGCCCGATTCCTGGTGGTGCAGTCAGCGCGCGTGAGAATGTGCAGCCGCTCAAGCTGATCTCCAGCATCCCGGACGTAGCGGCGCACCGCCGAATCAGTCCATTGCCCTTCGCCATAACCGTGGAAACGCAGATGCAACTCGATCAGCTTCGCCACGGCTTTGACCACCTCAGACGAGTAATGCAGCGCCTTCAACCTCTTGGCTGCCAGTTTCGCCCCGACGATGTCGTGGTGGTAGAAGGTCACCTTGCCGCCAGCCTCAAACCGTCTGGTAGCCGGCTTGCCGATGTCGTGCAAGATCAGGGCTAGTCGCAGGATGAGATCGGGGTCATGGTTGCGTGCCTTTTCGAGATCGATGCCTTGTCTGAGCACCGTCAAGGAATGGGCGTAGACATCTTTGTGGCGGCGGTGTTCATCGACGGTGTCGCGCATCGCGGGCAGTTCCGGCAAGACCACCTCTGCTACCGACGTCGATACGAGTGCCTCCAAACCGGAGACCGGGTCATTGGTCAGCAACATCTTCGATAGTTCGTCGCGGATTCTCTCAGCGGAGACGATCTCTAGACGTCCGGCCATGTCCGTCATCGCCTGGCGAACCTCGTCGGCGATGATGAATCCTAGCTGGGCAGCGAATCGGGCAGCCCTCATGATCCGCAAAGGATCGTCGGAGAAGCTCAACTCGGCACTGGCTGGGGTGCGAATCACCTGGTCAGCTAGGTCATTGATACCGTTGAAGGGGTCGACGAACTCCTGGTCAACCACCTCGATTGCCATCGCGTTGATCGTGAAATCGCGCCGTTCCAGATCGGCGATGATCCCGTCACCGAAACTCACCAAGGGTTTGCGAGAATCCTCGCGGTAGATCTCGGCGCGAAAAGTGGTTACCTCGATCAGCCATTGGCGTCCCTGAGATTCCTTGGTGGCGCTGACCGTCCCGAATTCTTTACCGATGGTCCACACCGAAGGAGAGAACCGGTGCAGGAGAGTCTCGATCTCGTCGGGGCGCGCAGAGGTGGTGAAGTCCAGGTCGTTGCCGAGTTTGCCCAGCAAGGCGTCGCGGACGGAACCTCCCACCAGGTAGAGAGAGTGTCCGGCAGAGTGGAATAGGGCACCCAGCTCAGCGATGATGGGCGAGACCCGCAACAGCTCATTCACCGCGCGGGCTTGCAGTTGAGAAAGATCAGACACGGCAGTCCATCCTACGTCGTCTTGGTGTCGGAGGCCTGATTGCTCGTCATTGACGTTGAGACGCCAGCTTGAGTGAGCGCTTCGACACAGGTGGCGCGCAGCGCCCGGGCCGCAGCCCAATGCTGATTGGCGGAGGTCTTGATCTGCACCTGATAGGTCAGGATGCGGCCGTCAGCAGCGCCGAGGCCCAAGAAGACCGGCTCAGTCAACAACACCTCGTCCCATGATCCGTCCGCGTTGAACTCGGCGCACACCTTCGTCAACACGTCAACCACGGTGCCGTGGTCGGTGTCCACACCGACAGGAATGGTCAAGGTGTGGCTCATCGTCCCTTGCGACTGATTGCCGAGCTTGGTGATTTCGCCGTTGCGGATGAACCAGATCTGGCCGGCACCGTCACGAATCTTCGTCACTCTAAGCGACACGTCAACCACGGTGCCAGTTAGGTCGCCGACGGTCACCACATCCCCGACGCCGAACTGATCCTCCACCACCATGAAGATCCCAGAGATGAAATCCTTGAACAAAGATTGGGCCCCAAAGGCGATCGCGATCCCGCCGATACCTGCCGAGGTGAGGATAGGCCCTAGTGGGAGGCCGACGACGCCAAGCACCATGACGATCACCACACTCCAGATGAAGGCGTTGGCGATCGAATGAAGCAAGGTGGCGATGGTCTTGACCCGGGCACGGTGCCGGTTCTGCGCATCGGTCAACGCGGCGGTGACCGACTTGAGCTTCGACACTAACGGGAGGCTGGATTCGCCGTCGTCACTCGCCTCATCCCGGTTCTTCCCGCCACCGGTGAACCTTTGAGACGGTTTCGCTTTCTCCGCGTATCGCACCCACCGCCTGATCAACAAGGTCACTGCCAGGTTGGCGATGAGGCCAAACACAATGATGACGACAATCGAAATCACCGACTCCGGCCACTGCCAGTTCAATCCCATCGGGGTCACGTTGACTTCCTCACTACTATCGGAACTACCTCCACCATGACTTCCCCGTCATCTACGGCGAGCGTTGCCGACGAGATCACGGGTTACCCTGCAAGATGTCCTTGACTAGGGGCCCGGCGTCGCCGGATCCACTCACGCCGGTGAAGACGAAGGCCGCCACCGCGTATTTATCGTTATAGCCGATCATCCAACCGTGAGTCTCGATCCCCTCGGCGCTCTGATACTCAGCGGTTCCCGTCTTGGCCCCGACCAAGATACCTTTCAGTGACGTCGCTGTCCCTGACGAGACGACGCCCGCAGCCATCTTCTGCAGGGACTTCGCCTCATCCTGAGTCAAAGGTTTCGCTGTGACGGGGGCAGTGCGACCCTCGACCATCCACCCGACAACGGTCTTGCCCGACGCCACAGAGGCCGCCACCCCGGCCATCGCCAAAGGAGAGGCTAAGACATCGCCTTGGCCGATGGCGTCGGCGGCAAACTTCGTCGGCTGATCGGTTGACGCCAGTGAGCCGAAGAAACTCGGATACCCCATGGAAAAGTCCACGCCGAACCCCAAGGATGCGGCGGCTTCCTGGATTTGCTCAATGCTCAGATTCTTTGTGGCAGCTTCGATGAAGGCGGTGTTGCAGGACTCAGCCAGGGCGTCGGCGAAGGTGATCGTGCCGAGTTTGGCGGACGGATACCCGGAATAGTTCCTAAAAACCATGCCGTTGACGGTGGTCGTCTCCGGGCACTGAACCGGGGTATCTGGGGTGAATCCTTGACGCAGCAAAGCCAAAGACACCACGAGTTTGAAAGTCGAACCGGGCGGGAAATGACCTTGGGCTGAATCCGCCGTGGCGCGGGCATCGCCACTGTCAGCAGCCGCCACGACCCCACCGGTGGCGAGGTCGATCATGACGAAAGAGCCTCGGATGGTGTTGCTGAGCCGCTTCTCGACCATGGTCTGTAACTCCAGGTCGAGGGAGAGTTTGAGCGGGGTTCCATTGACTGCCGCCACGGTGAATAAGTCCTGATCGGAGACAGGCTCACTCGGGGTTACCCGGTCTGGATTGAGTTCAGACGGGTGCTTTCGCTCGACCAGGGTCACGGTATGCCCAGGTTTGCCGCGCAGTTGTTCGTCATAGATGCCCTGGATCCCGTTAGTCCCGATCAAATCGCCAGCTTCGACGTCAGGGATCGATCCGGTCGTCGAGCCTGATTCGCTAGCTGACTGGGAAGGCGATTGACTGGCCGAGGCTGAGTTAGTTTCAGATTCGGGGCGAGTCCCAGCCCCGGCCTGAATCCGCTTGATGTCTGCCGCGCTGGCAGGGCCTACCGACCCGATCAAACCCGTTGCGAATTCTCGGTAGGGGGTGAGTGGGCGAGTTTCTTGGCGTAGGAGGGTGCCTTCGACTTGGTGGACTGCCGCTGGAACAGCTCCTTGACGGTAGACGATGGCTACGACGTAATCCTTCGCCCCGGCCTTAGTGACTGACTGGGCGAAGCTGTCCGGGTCCACGTCAACGATGGCGGCAAGTTTTCTAGCCTGGGCATCCCAGCGGGTAGCGTCAATGCGGGTTTTGTCGATGCCGACCTGGACGACCTGGCCGATACTGACGATCTGCTTGCCGTGACGGTCCAGAATCGGGGCTCGCTCCGGAACCGTCCGGGTGTGCCTCAGCCGGGAGCGCCCATCCAGACTCGGATGGATCAGGGAAGGATCCCACCTCACCTTCCACTCGCCGTCACGCAAGAATGCCTCTGCTGTGGAATCAAACTGCCAGTCATGGCCGGCGAAGCTGTAGCGCTGCGTCAGTGGGATTGATGCCTTCCACTCGTCAGGGGCATCCCCCTCACCCTCGATGTGTTGATAGGTCACTTCTCCCGGATGGACCTGCGGGGTGTAGCCGTCCATTCCGCCAACGACCACCTTGTAGTCTCCAACTACGTCGTCGTTTGGCTGAACGAAAGTAACCCCGGACAGATCACCAGACTCTAGCCCGGCATCCAAGGCGTCAACGACGGTGTGGATGGGCGGGCCAGCCGGGGCGCGGTTGCCACCGGCGCACCCCGTCATACCCAACATGGTGGCTGCGGCAACGATCAGGGTTATCCCGCGAAAACCCGATTTGGCTAGGGGGTTAGTCATGATCATCGCTTCCGTTGTTTCCAGGTCAATCGGGGGATGAGCCCAGTTATCGTGGGTATCGACGCAACCGTTCGACGACGTTTGCAGCCCGGGCGCGCAGCTTGGCGCCGACCTTGCGGAGCTGGTCGATCGTGCGGCGAGTATCGAAGTGGCGGATCCGTCCCGTGTGGCGTTCACGCAACACCACCACAGACCAGGCCTGGGCGGTGTAGCTATTGCTAACCACCTGGGCCTCGTCCATATGCCAGCAGTTGCCGTCCGGCTCGGCGTAAGCAGCAGTATCGACGATGCGCACCCATTCGTGGTCACGGTTGGCTCGCGGAATGGCGTAGTCCACCTGGCTCGCGGCCATATTGATCAACACCAGCAGGCAGTCACGCCGATCCCCAGTGTCGATCAGCAGTCGCAGGGCGCGTTCGGTGTCCGAGGCGGTGTGACCGTCGGGACGGCCAAAAATATAGGAGACATCTCCGTTGCCGCGCACCGCATCCCCGTAGTCGCGTTGACGCAAAGCCTGGTGTTCGCGACGCAGGTTGGTGACGTAGTGGGCTAGCCGCCAGATCGGGTTCACTCCCGGCGCAGAATCTGCCATCCCGAAGTTGTCGTGGTAGCTCCAGTCGGAGTTCGATTCGTCTACCAGCTCCCGGTGGGGTGCCCGCGAGGCAGCCTGTTCCCAGTTCTGCCACACCCCGGCGGAATCAATCGAATAGGGGTTGTTGTTGCCGTTTTGGGTACGACCGTATTCATCACCGGCCACCACCATCGGCACCCCGCGCGACACCATGAGGACAGTCCAGAAGTTACGCAGGCGTTGACGGCGCAGAGCCTGGTCGCCACCGGAATCCCAGGAGTCGTTATCGTCGGAGCCTCCGTCTGAGGGGCCGAACGGCCACGGTTGATTGTTGTCCTTGGTGTTGTAGGACACCAGGTCGGCCATGGTGAAACCGTCGTGGGCAGTGATGAAATTGACTGAGGTGAATGCCCCGCCGTGGGAGGCGAAGTGATCGTAGTCGCCGTTCATCCTGGCGATGAAGTCGTAGGTGTTGGCGTCGCCCTTCATGAAACAGCGGACGGCATCGCGGAACCTGCCATTCCACTCCGACCAGCCCTGAGGGAAGTTACCGACCTCGTAGCCCCACAGATCCCAGGCTTCGGCGACGACCTCAGCGCCTACCTCTCCTGCCCAATCTCGGATCGCCAGCATCAGCGGGTGGTCGGGGAAGAAGCGCCGCTGAAGATTCCAATCCTCGGCGTCAGCATCGAAGGGTTTGCGGCCAAGAACCGGCGCCAAGTCGAATCGGAACCCGTCCACCCCCATCTTGTCGTACCAGTAGGCCAATGAATCCAGGACGAGCCTCTGGCTGACCTCGGTGGAGAAATTCAAGGTGTTGGAGACCCCGGTTGCCCCGTCGACTAGACGTTTTTCGTGAGTCATCGAATAGTAATCTGCGGTGGCAAATCCACCCAGCGATGTGAACCCGGTGGTGTTGAGGTCACCATTCCAGTGGCCGCCTTCCCCGGAGTGGTTGTAGACGACGTCGAGGTAGACCTCAATACCTTCGCGGTGGAAGGCCTTCACCATCTGTTTGAACTCGTGGGTTGGCCCGCCAGGGGATTGGTCGTAGGCATAGGACTTGATGGGCGCGAAATAAGCCAAGGTCTCGTAGCCCCAATAGTTGAAGGTGCCCTCGGTCATGTCCGACTTGGATGTCTCATGGACCGGCAACAGTTCGATGGTGTTGAAGCCGAGTGACTTCAGATAGGGAGCAAGATAGCCTGCGCCCCGATAGGTGCCACGGTATTCGTCCGGGACATCATCCATATCCGCTAGCGAAGGGATATCGGCGAAGATGTCTTCAAGGCGCGTTGACGACGGATGCCGGGTCAACCCCTTGACGTGGGCTTCGTAGATGATTCGATCCTCAGGAGAATGGTTCGGACGACGGCCGGTGCGCGTCGAATCAGCGATGATGATCCCCTTCGGAGCCCATTTGCCGGTATCGAAGTTTCGTCGTGGAGCCCCGAAATAATCATCTGCACCAGTGCCGAACATGCCAGAGTCAAAATCGCTCTCGGCAATCAGCGGGGAGTTCGGGGTGTGGGAAATCTCCCTGGCGTAGGGGTCGAATAGGAGTTTGTTCGGGTTGAAGCGGTTGCCGTCCTCATCGAAATCGGCTTTGAAACCGGCGTCGGAACCGCCTCTAGTCCAGGCCTCGTCCCATTCCCAGTTCGGGCCCCACACCCGGAAGCCGTAGTAGTCACCGTGACCGCAGTTGTCAGCTTGGGCACGCCACACACCGTCCTTGCCTCGAACCATGTCGATGATGGTGCACGCCTCAGCTCCGATAGGGGCGTCGAAAAGTTCGAGGATGACCCGGGTAGCTTTTGTCGCGTAGACAGCGAAAGTCGTCATATCAGTGCCTGGGATGGGGTGGGCACCGAGTTCCCAGGTGGCGTCCGCCCAATCGCTCTCGGAAATCAGGGGGACTGGTGTGTTCGTCATGAATAACCCTTCTGAGGTGTCTCGACACGATGATTGCGTTCCATCTTACCGGCATGAACTAGGCAGTCAGGCCGGTGTGTGCCGGATCTGCGGATTCGCTGAGGTGATTTAGGTGATTGCCTAAGCACAAGGGTGATTTAGGGCAGAATGTGTTTGTGAGTCGAGTTCTGATTGTCGAAGATGCCGATGCGATCCGGCTATCGGTGAAGTCAGCCCTACAATCCCAGGGTCACCAGGTCTACGACCTCGCAAGCGACGAGGGTTTCGATGCAGCCCTCAGCGAGTTTCAACCGGAACTAGTCATCCTCGATATCATGCTGCCTGGCAAACGTGACGGTTTCGATCTGCTCGCCGTCGTCAATGAAGTATCCAACGCTGGCGTGATTATGTTGACCGCCAAAGATGACGTCAAAGATCGGGTTCGCGGGCTGGTTCAAGGCGCAGATGACTATGTGATCAAGCCATTCGC
>JAEZZG010000031.1 GCA_023442485.1 Actinomycetes bacterium
ATGATCGGTAAGGTTACCTGGCGCGGTGTGACTTTGGATGCGCGTACTGCGGCGCAGATGGCGGAAGTGGCTAGGATCACGTCTTTCTATGTCAATCCGACCCAAGGCAGTTTTCGCCCGTCGACGAAGTATTCAGCGTCGACTCATGCTGGCGGCGGCGCGGTCGATATTTCCGTCTACGGGTTGAGCGCGGCACAAGAAACCGAGCTGATCCGAGTCTTGGACAAGGTTGGCATGGTCGGCTGGATCAGACCAGCCATCAAAGGGCTATGGGTCAGGCATTGTCACGCTCTGTCGATGCCTGCGGGCAAGAAAGGCCCCGGTTTACTTCACCGGTCTGCGTGGCGCCAGATTCAGGCGTGTATGAGGGGCCGGGACGGGTTGGCTAGTAACGGGCCGGACCCGCATAAGAATCTGAGAACTTTCACAACGTGGGAAATCTACCAGCAAGGGGGAAATGCTATGTCGTTGACTACGACTCAATCGAAGCAGCTCCAGTCGATCTACACCCAGACTTATCCGGTGCGGAGAAACGGGCAATACATCAACTTGAATCAAGAGGTCGCTGACTCGAAGACGGCCTTGATCCGGATGGAACCCAAGATCGATCAGGGACTAGCGAATCTGGCGGCGAAGATCGACTCGGTCGAGGCGGCCCACAAGAGCCAGCTTGACCTTGTCAAGGAAGCCGCTAAGCAAGGCGTCGCTGAGGCGTTGAGAGAGCTGCGGGCGGACGTGAAGTTGACTATCTCGAAGGAGGTCTAGGGCATGATCTGGACTTTGGACTTTTGGAAAGGCGCGTCGGAGCGGGCGATCAAGACATTCTTCCAAACCCTTGTCGCCTCTATCGGCGTCACCACGGCAGGGCTAGGCGGCGTCGACTGGCCCACTGTCTTGTCCGTGGCGGGGCTAGCCGCTGTGCTGTCTGTGGCGACGTCGATCGGTAACGCCGGGGCGGTCGCTGGCGATCAGGCGTTACCGCGCCGGGCTGAGGCAGAGCCTGGAGAGGCGGCAGGGTCTGGTGATGTGGGGGTCGGCTACGTTGTTCCGGCATCCACGCTCGAACCGGAGTTTGACCCTTCCCTGGTGGTTCGAGCCTAGACCCGGGAGGGGTGCCGTCGAAGAAAACTAAAACGAGGTTACCCGCCTCAGAGACGCGTTTGAGGGAAAACTTTTCCCGATTCGCCATTTCAAAACGCGGTTTTGGGGTAGAGAGGTGACTTTGGCGCGCCCCGGTGGTTTGACTGACGCGGCGTGAACCTGTGTGAAAGATCACGAGGCGCGCGGCTATTTATTCAACGCCTCGCGCCTTCTGCCGAGGTGACCTACTCATGCTTGTCCCTCCATCCGCACCCACTTCACCGACCACGGGTAGTCGAACAGCTCGCACAGGAGCGCGATCTGCCCGACGGTGGAGGCGGTGGCATTGAGCTCGTCCAGGGTGACCCCGGCTCTTTCAGCGCTGACCCTGGAGGCATAGCGGGTCAGCTCCACGGTATCCGGTTCCCCGTACTCGTCCTCGAAGGCGGCGAGCTGGTCAAGGACCTTTTGTAACTGTTCCATGCGGATCTGCCACTTCGAGAGAATCCACGTCACGGCTTTCGCCGATGGCTGAGTGTCCAGTTCCCACTTCGTCGCGGTGCGTTTATCTACGCCCAGCTCATCGGCGACCGTTTGGACGGTGAGTCCGAGTGTTTCTCGGATCGTTTTGAACTCTGCACAATTCATGGTCAAGTATCTTTCAGGGAGGTGCCCGGGCTGACAAGCCCGGGCTGTTTTCGCGTTTACGGAGAGGTAGGCGTGTCCCTCGATGATCGCGTGGAAGACACGCTTGGTGGAGGAAAACTCACGGTGGACTCTGACCAGCTCGCCGTAGCTGGAGAAGGTCTCGCGGTTGAGAACCTTAGCCCCGTTGATGTTGTGCCTCGCGGGCTTGGAGGCGGCGTAGTCGTCAGAGGGTGAGGGGGTAGTGAGGATGTTGTTTAGCTGATATGAATAATCCACACCTCTAATAGGGGTGCGTCAAGTCCCCGATGAGGGCATTGTCAAGTTGTGACCTAACTGCACATGTATCGCACGGAATCAATGGCACTCGATAAAATGCCTAGTCAGAGGGCGGAGAAAAGCTCTATAGGAATAGTCTCAACCTAATTTGGTTCTTCCTATCTGGGTTCTGGCTCGCCGCCTCCTACGTCATCGCCGGGATCGTCGCTTGCCTCCTCATCGTCACCTTCCCCGCCGGTGTTGCCTGTTTCCGCATCGCCTCCTACGCGCTGTGGCCCTTCGGGCGAACAATCATCCGCGATCCAGGTCTGTCACCCGTCTCAACGATCTCTAACGTGATCTGGCTGGTGTTCTTCGGCTGGTGGATTGCTCTGTGCCACCTGATCTCCGCCGCTGTGCTGGCGGTGACCATCATCGGCATCCCGCTTGCCGCCGCCAACCTGCGGATGATCCCGATCTCGCTGAGGCCTTTCGGTGCAATCGTGATCAGTTCTTGATTCCCGGGCAGACCCCAAGACGCGATTAACGGTTCGGAGAATCGGAGATCAAAACCATGCCGGCTGCGCGTTTGGCCTTGTCGCGGGCCTCTTCTATGGGTCCTCGGGCTAAGGCGACCCCCATGCGGCGTCCTGGACGAGAAACGGGTTTGCGGAAGAGCCGAACATCGTCGGCTACGGCTAGTGCATCCGCGAGACCGCGATAGGTCGGCTGCTCAATCTCGTCCGGGCAACTAGCTTTGATGACTGCTGAGGCACCCGGGCTCACCAGCGTGGTATCCACCGGCAATCCAAGGATAGCTCGGGCATGGAGATCAAACTCGGATTGGTGTTGGGTGACGGAAGTCACCATCCCGGTGTCGTGAGGACGGGGAGAGACTTCAGAGAACCACACCTGGTCTCCGGCAACGAATAACTCCACCCCGAAGATACCGAGCATCTCTTCCTCGGGAGCCTGATCTGCTAATGCCTCGACGACGGCGGCTGCGATCTGGCGCGCCCGCTCGTAGGCAACCGGAGACATTGGCTGTGGCTGCCACGACTCCACATAGTCCCCGCTGACCTGACGGTGACCGATCGGTTCACAAAACGCGAGGCACGGCTCCCCGTTGACTAGGGAGCGCACCGTCAACAAAGTGATCTCGTAATCGAACTCGACCTGGGACTCGACGATCACCCAGTTGGTTGTAGCTCTCGCCCCCGATTGGGCTTCCTCCCAGGCCTGATCGATCTGCTCCGCGTTGGGGACGAAAGACTGCCCATGCCCTGACGACGACATGGTGGGCTTGACGAAACAGGGATAGCCGATCTCCCCGGCAACCTGACGCAAGGCCTCGACCGAATCCGCGAATCCATAGTTCGACGTGGGCACGCCTGCGATCCGTGCCGCCACATCGCGGATTCGACGACGGTCAAAGGTGGCGGAAACCGCCGCTGAGTGCGGGACCACATGGAGGTCTGAGCGTTGAGCTACCTGCGTCAACACGTCGACCGCCACCTGCTCAATCTCAGGAACCACCAACTGCGGCTTCACCTCGTCAATGACCTTGCTCAACGCCACGCCATCCGTCATGGGGAAGACGCGGGATTCGTCACTGACTTGCATCGCGGGGGCGTCGGGGTAGGAATCACAGGCGACCACATAGGCTCCGAGCCGCTTCAAGGAAATCACCAGTTCGCGCCCCAGCTCACCTGAACCGAGGAGTAAGACCGTCGTCGGGATCAAGGAATTGGCGGCAGTGACGGCAGTGGCGGCGCCACCAGATGCGGCGGACGCTCCTGGGCTCGGCACAGAAGAACAAGACATGGAGATCTCCCAAAGGCGAGGGGTTGACCGGGACCGGGTCAACGAAACGACTTCAACACAACGGCGAGGCGCCAGCGCTCAGTCTAATCCGCTCGCATGATGGACTAGACGCCCGGTCACGTCGTGGCCACTACTGTGGGGCTCAACAATCTCCGCCTAGGAATCATTGAAGGAGTGAGGCTGCCGCCTCACCTAACTGACTCAAGGATGACCATGTATCCACTCTGGCAAGCATTAGACAAGGCAAAACAGTACCGCTGGGTCGAACTCTCCCATTCCCTCAACAACGACTCCCCCCACTGGGCCGGGGTCGGCGATGACGCCATCGAGCTCGGCACCACCATTTTTGACTGGGGCAACCCCATGCTGGAGTGCCTCATCCAAACCTTCAAATTCCCCGGTCAGTTCGGCACCCACGTCGACTTCCCGGGCCATTTCATCAAGGGACGGCGCTTGTCCGAGACCTACTCCGTCAAAGACCTGATCTTCCCGCTGTGCGTCATCGACATCACCGACAAGGTAGCCGAGGACGACACCTACGCCGTCACCGTCGAAGACATCAAGGCTTACGAAGACAAATACGGGCCGATTCCCGACGGCGCCCTAGTCGCCCTGCGCACCGACTGGTCGAAACGCTGGCCTGACATCGACGCCATCAACAACGCCAACGAGGACAGCGAAGAGAACTTCCCCGGCTGGTCCCTCCCCGCCTTGAAATATCTGTACGAGACCCGCAATGCGGCCGCCAATGGTCACGAGACTCTTGACACGGACGCATCGAAGGAAGCCGCCAAGGCCGGAGATTTGGCATGTGAGCGCTACGTCTTAGATCAAGACAAGATTCAGATCGAGATGTTGACCAACCTGGATCAGGTTGCCCCTGCGGGTGCCGTCGCGATCGTCTCCTACCCGAGGATTGAAGGCGCAACTGGGCTGCCCGCGACGGTTTATTGCATTACTGAATAAGACCGCCGGCACCTCGTCACTGAACGGGCTTCGGCGATAAATAGCTAAATAGCAGTGTGGGTGAGATTGCTAATAATCTCACCCACATCGTCTTTCCTAGAACAGGATTTAGTCGTCGTTGACGGCGGCGGCACCCATCGTCGAGAGCAGTTCTTTCTCGTCGACGTCAGGATCTTTGAGCATCCGCAACGCCACCACAGATCCGACCAACCCGCCCCACACCAGCAGAGTGGTCACGACCATGAGCAAAATAGCTGGGGCTGTCATCCTTGGGCTCCTTTCGCGAGGGACGGATCAGCGTTGACGTCTGCGGCAGGGCGGGCACTCACCTGAGGACGTTGTGGCCCTCTCTGCACTCGGGCATGGGCTGGCGGGCCTGACATCATCTCTACCGCCTCCGGCGAGTCTTTCCACGGCAGCATCGTCATGACCAGGGAGAAAAGCAGGGCGAAGATCACTGAACCCCAGCCGAAGATCAACAGATAACCCTGGCTGTGGCCGCCGTAGGGTTCCTTGATGAGCTGGATGATCGACCCCGTCAACATCACGGTGAGTACCGCCGGGACCACGAGCCCGACGATGTAGTTCCACACCTTGGGTACTTTCACAGACGAGACGGTATTGAGGTGGTGGCGGAGTTTATTGAGTTTCTTCCACAGCACGGCAGCGACCACCGTCATCGCGATCGCCGAGCCAACCACACCGACACCGTTGATGAAGTTATCCATGACGTCGAGGGCATCTAAGCCCGAGCGGGTTCCGAAGAGGAGGATCGAGATCACTGCTGCCGGGATTCCCATCACCAAGGCGGCGTTGCGCGGGTTGAAACCAAATTTATCTTGGAGACCGCCAGACACTACTTGGAGAAGGGAGAGCAGAGAGGTAAAACCGGCGAGAACCAGGGAGGTGAAGAAGAGACACCCGAATAGGGGGCCACCTGGCATCATCGAGATGATTTGGGGGAAGGTGACGAAGGAGAGGATCGGGCCGGTGATCCCGGTCAGTTCATTGACCCCCACCCCGGTTCCGTGCGCCATGAAGCCGAGGGCGGAAAACACACCGATCCCGGCGAGCACCTCGAAAGAGGAGTTGGCAAAACCTGCGACGAGACCGGTGCCCACCAGGTTAGACCGGGGTTTGAGGTAGGAAGAGTAGGTCAACATGATCCCGAAGGCGATCGACATTGAATAGAAGATCTGGGCAAAGGCAGCTAGCCACACATTCGTGTCGGTAAGTGTGTCCCAGTTCGGGGTAAACAAGGCGTTGAGACCGTCGAGGGCACCGGGAAGGAAGAGGGCTCGCACCACCATCACCGTGAATAGGACCACCAGTAACGGCAGGAATACCTTGTTCGCTAGTTCGATACCGCCGGCTAGGCCTCGCGCCATGATGAACACCACCAGGACCCAGACCAGGGCCAATGGGATCATCACGCCGAGGACGGGAGTTAGCGAGAAGGTTCCGGCCTCTGCCGTCTGGAGATACTTGTTCAGGAAGAAGTCGAGGGTGTCTGCACCCCAGGCTTCGGTGACGGAGTAGACGGCATAGCGACAAGCCCACGCGATCACCACGGCGTAGTACAGGAAGATCACTAGGCACACCGCCACCTGGAACCAGCCGAGGAATTCCCCTACACGCGGAGAACGACGCGTGAAACGTCTCAGGGCTAGTGGCGGGGAACCTCGGAACTTATGCCCGATGGCGTAGTCGAGCAGGAGCACAGGAATACCCACCACGATCAGAGCGATCAGGTAGGGCACCATGAACGCGCCGCCACCGTTGGTGTAAGCAACCCCGGGGAACCTCCAGATATTGCCGAGACCGATGGCTGACCCGATGGCTGCCAGTAAGAACAAGCCCTGGCCAGTCCAGGTTTCACGACTACTCCTGGAAGTGGAGGGCTGAGTATCTGGTGAACTCGTCATCTTTCCTCCTTGAATTTCTGGAGGAAAGACTAAACCCACATCCCACCCCACATCGTGTGTCCGATATTTGAGAAATGCGCCAGTATGTGGGATGGGATGGTGGTGACAAGGAGATTTGGCCTACAAAGCAGCAATACTGTCGAACCAGGGCTCAATCTTGCGATATGCGTCGAGGAATAGGTCGTACGGACGACGATAGGCCTGGACGCGAGCGGGATCGGGTTCGACATCGGCAGAGCGCTGAGACAAGCGCTGGGCGATCGAGAAGTCCTCGAAGACCCCGGCACCAACCCCGGCGACGACGGCTGCACCGATGGCGTTGGCTTCGTCAACGATGTTGCGAGCTGCCACCGGCAGGTCCCAGATGTCAGCCATGAGCTTCATCATCAGGGAAGATTTCGCGAGACCGCCAATCGCGTCGATGTGGTCGATACTCCACCCAGCGTCAGTGAAGGCACGCAGGCCGGTGAGCAGGTTGAATGCGACCCCTTCGAGGACTGCGCGAACCATGTGGGGTTGTTTGTGTTCGATGTGCAGACCTGCGAAGACACCGCGAGCTAGCGGGTTCCAGTAGGGGGAACGTTCCCCGATCAGGTGTGGCAGGAAGAACAGGCCTTGGGTGGCAGCTTCGACTTCGGATGCGGCCTCGAATATGTCGTCATAGCTGGCTCCACCGCCGAGCACCTCAACCGCCCAGCTCGCCGAGGCACCGCCTGCTTGCATCGTCGCAGTGGGGACGAACATGCCGGGGATGACGTGGTTGAAGGTCATCGACCGCATCTCGGGGTCGAGTAATGGTTTGTCAGATGCGACCGATACCCACGATGATGATCCGAGATAGCAGTAGGCACCAGATTCGGCATCAATGATCCCAGCACCCAGGGCTGCCAGTGGCCCGTCCCCGCCACCCATGACGACCTTGGTTCCCTCGGCCAGACCGGTGGCGGCTGCAGCCTCAGCCGTGACGGTTCCGATCACGTCCGTTGATTCTGCGATGTCGGGGAAGAGGGAGAGGTCTAGGTCGGCGGCTTGGATGATCTCCTCGGACCACGTCTTGGCGTGTTGATCGTAGGCGTTGGTCGAGGATGCGTCCGAAGGATCAGTGGCCAGTACTCCCGTGAGTTTGTAGGCGACATAGTCCTTAGCCAGACAGAACTTCTTCATCGCGGCGAAGGCATCTGGTTCATGGTCTCGCAGCCACATGATCTTGGTGAGCGAGTAGGTACAGTTGAGCCGGTGCCCGGTGATCTTGTAGGCCTGATCCATCGAAATCGTCTCGAGGACGCGGTCACATTGGGCGGTAGAGCGGGTATCGGCCCAAATAATCGCTGGGCGGATCGGCTCACCTTGGCCATCCAGCGGGACCATCCCCATCATTTGGCCAGAGAAGGAGACCGCCTCAATCTCGTTGGCGTCCACTTCAGCTTGGGCAATCAAGTCTCGGGTGGCCTGGCAGAGGGCATTCCACCAATCATGCGGGTTCTGTTCGGCTTTTCCGTCAGCACCCCAGTCGGCACCGTACGGGACGGTCACTGACGACAGCATCTCGCCGGTATTCGAGATGAGGGTGGCTTTGTTGCCCGAGGTTCCTAAATCGTGGGCGATAAGCATTTATTCCTCCAAACTTTCGACAATGGCAATTCCTGCAGACGTACCCAGGCGGGTGACACCTAGTTCGACATAAGTGAGGGCGTCAGCGGCAGTGCGGATACCGCCAGCGGCTTTGATACCAACCGCATCCCCGACAACCTCTTTCATCAAGATGACGTCATCGAAGGTGGCTCCGGACGGCCCGAACCCCGTTGACGTCTTAATGAAGTCCGGGCGGACTTCTTTGGCAATGGCGGCAACAGTGCGCTTTTCCTGATCGGTGAGGTAGCAGTTCTCGAAAATGACCTTGCTGATCACACCGTGCTGGCGGCACATGGTCACGATCCGGTTCATTTCATCTTCGATGTAGTCGGTGTGGCCGTCCTTGAGTTGCCCGATATTGATCACATAGTCGATCTCGTCGGCGCCGTTAGTGATGGCGTTGTCGGTTTCGCGAATCTTATCGACGACGGTGGTTTGCCCAAGCGGGAAGCCGATGGCGGCTCCGACGTGGACTGGGGAACCGGCAAGTAACTCTTTGCAGAGTTTGACCGGGGCCGGATTGATCGCCACCATCGCAAACCCATAGTCACGAGCTTCTTGGCACAGCTTTTCAAATCCTGCCCTGGTGGCGTCGGCCTTCAGCAGGGTGTGATCAACCATTGCGGCAATCTCATTCTTGGTGTACTTCATCTTCTCTCCTCATTGAGCGCAGATTCTGCGTCCAGTCTAGAGAGAACCACCCCTAGTTGTCCGTACAACATGTCAATTTGTGGAAATGGTGGGTGTGATCCGAGGGATGGGGGTGTCGTGAAACCGTTATGCAACACACCAGGCGATTATCGTCACCTGAGTCAGAGATAAAACTAGAATGAGTGGCAGATGCCGACGAGTCCTCGTGTAGCCAGCGTCGGTTGCACGATGGTTTCATCGATGTGACACCATGACTCTCGCGACGAAACGGTTTTGCATCGGTGTCCGTCACTGGATTTCGTCAGATTTCCGACGGCCACCCCTCCGGCGTCCCCCCCCCCCGTCGCCAATAAGGATTTCCCCATGGCTACCGTCCGCCGACCAGAACCGACTCGGGCTAAACCAATGATCCGTCGCGCACCCTCCACTGAACAGGTGGACCCGGTGAAGCAGGAGACCTCCTCCGCTGCGGGATCGAGGGCGCAGAGCACGAGGCCCACCTCCCCCACTGCAGCGGCCACTTCCCTCCCCGCATCAAAGTCTCGCACCGACGCCCACCGCGCAGCCGTCGAGGTGTCCGACGCACAGTTGGTGACCGTCCTGACCGACGCCATCGGCACCGCAGCCTTGTGTGACGTCCTTGCTAAGAACAAATCAACGATTTCGCGCTGGCGCAGCGGCAACCCGATCCCAGACGATTCCGCCCAGAAACTGCGCTCTATCTACGAGATTTTCTCCCATCTGACCTCGCGGGAGAGCCTCGAAACCGTCCGCAACTGGTTCATCGCCATCAACCCTGAACTCGGCACGAAATCCCCAATCAGTTTGTTGACTGAGGGTAAGTTCGCAGAGGTATATGCTGCCGCCGACGCCTTCGTCGCCCAGCACTGATCACTTAGCCCGCCGAGGGCAGGGAGTGGCCCATCTGCCATCTGCCTTCTCCCTCGGCTAAAATGCTCGTTATGACTTCTAACGGCGAGATGGATCTGTTCCATATCCGCGTTTCCGACGCCGACCGGAACCGGGTGATGAACGTCTTGTCCGCTGCCTATATTGAGGGTCGGATCACCCAAGAAGAGCTTGACGAGCGCAACTCACTCGCTTTCAACGCCAAGACTTTCGGTGACCTGCGCAGACCACTCGAAGATCTGCTGTCCCCGCAGTCCATCGACTCTTTCCTATTTCAAGGAGCCGATTACCCGGCTCCCGCCCAAGGAGTCGATCGGTACGCCGGAGGCGGCTTGGTCGTCGACACCATGTCCAACAGTGCGTCACTAGTGTGGCGCACCATCATGTCGGACGGAGTGCACAAGCCGACTCGGCTCCCCGTCCAGAATTCTGTGGTATCGGTAATGGGACAAACTCTCATCGATCTCACGACTGCGGTGTGGGAGGGGTACCGTTGCTTCATCAATCTGCAGTTGGTTCTGGCGGACGCCGTCATCATCATCCCGGAAGAAGTTGAGGTCATCAACGAAGTCAAGTCCATTCTCGCCGAGACATCGGTGGGGCTTCGCAATGCCAAGGTCCCGGTTTCGGGTTCGTTGATTTTGACCGGATGGGTGACGATGGGCACTGTGCGCGTCGCCTACCCCGGCTCCAAGGTCTTCCGAAAAATATTTAAGAAGATCAACCGGAAGCTCGGTAGATAGGGGACCGGCAATCCAGGAATGAGCCTGTACTAGAACGATGAAGTATCGGTGAGGCAGTAGAATCTGTCCTGTGTCATTAGCTGTATCCCCTGAACACCTGGACTGGATCGCCGTTCACCCTAACTACTCTAAACAACGCCTACTGAATGCCGTCATCACCTACCTACTCCTGATTACCGGTTCAGGCCTCGCCGCCTTCATCGCGAGCCGGTACCTGCCATCGTGGTGGTGGGTCACCCTTCCCGTCGTGACCGTAATCCTGGCAGTGTGGCGGATTGCGGTGCAGCCCTCCCTGGCTAGATCGTGGCGCTATGCCTTGACAAATTCCGAACTTCACATCGCACATGGGCGGGCGTTCAAACATTTGTCAATCATTCCTTACGGACGTATTCAGATCGTCGAGGTCACCTCGGGGCCGATCTCTCGGCGGTTCGGGCTCACATCCGTCGACGTCACCACCGCGTCGGTAACCTCTGACACCACGATCCCTGGGCTCGGCGATGACGCAGCGGTGTCCTTGCGCGATACCCTCGTTGAACTCAGCGAATCCCATTCCAGTGCACTGTGATGGCTAACATGGGCGAGCTGAATTATTTCCCCGAGTGGGACGATGACACAGACGACGAGACGCTGAACGAACCCATCATTGAGCGCCCCTCGAAACTGACCGCACTTGCTTCTGCCTGGGGTTTCATGGTGGGCGGAATAGTGATCTTGCTGCGAGAACTGCTCCAAGATCGCAAATCCCCCAATTCCTTCGTTGCCATCCTGGCTCTGGTGGTGTGTATCGGGGGTATCGTGATCGGCTTGATTGCCGGATTCTTGCAGTACTACACCACCCAGTTCATCATCGATAAGCACGAACTCCGAATCGAATACAACCTGATTCGGCATCGATCCAACAAGATTCCCTTCTCGAAGGTTCAGTCAGTCAATATCTCTCAGCCTTTCGCGGCGCGACTGCTTCGGTTGGCGAAGTTGACGATCAATGTGGGCGGAAACTCAAGCGATTTGAGTATCGCCTTCCTCCAAAAAGCTGACGCTGAGAGATTCCGCGAGATCATCATGGCCCGGGCTAAGGCGGGTTCCGCGACGCCGTCGCAGAAAGATTCAGCCGCTGCTGCCCCTGGATCGTTAGCGGTTTACGATTCTGGGGTTATTGATTCACCCGAGTCTTTCGACGCATCCGGTTTCGCCGAGGCCGACGGCAGTGCTGCTGGGGCTACGACACTACTGGAAACGCCGCCTCGACTACCTCAGCCCAACTTGCCTCGGCTGTTATCGGTTACCCCCGGAATGCATGACTGCGATCAGGACGGCACCCTGTTCCGGGCTAAGTCGGCAGCGTTGTGGTTTTGTGCTCTGACCCACCATTCGACCCTGATTTCCTTCTTCATCTCCCTAGTTTTGCTGGCCATCGGCCATCTCACCGGACTCGAGGCTGCTAGTTTCAGCGCCTTGCTTCCTGCAGGTTATGCCTTGATCTCGGCACTGTGGCAACGGCTAATCACCCAGTGGGGGTTCACTGTCTCACGCCGCGACGGCAAGATCCAGATCGAGTATGGGGCAACTTCTCGCTCCTCCTACACCCTCACTCCTGACCGGATTCAGGGAGTGGCGATTTTCCAGCCACTGTTCTGGCGGCTCCTCGGTTACTACGAAATCAAGTTGACGGTATTGGGGTTCTCGCTGGCTGACCTCGGGGCCGACAGTTCAAACGTGCTGTTACCTGCAGGACGCAAAGCCGACGTCGAGGCCTTATTGGAGACGATCTGGCCGGGCAACACGGTGGAGTCGATCGAGCGTCACCCGGTCAGCCGTCGCGCTCGATTCTTTAGGCCGGTGTCCTGGAAGCGTTATCGCTACGGCTACGACGACACCTTCGCCGTCACCGAATCTGGCCTCATCAATCACCGGGTAGCCGTGATTCCGCTGGTCCGGATTCAGTCGCTGAACCTCGCCCAGGGGCCTCTGGATCGTCTCGCCGACGTCTGGGAGGTATATCTTTGTATTTCCTTGGGCGCGGTGTCAGGCCACATCAAGTTTGTCGACTCAGCACGAGCTAGCCAGCTTGCCGAGGAGTTGACTCGACGCAGCCGTGCCGCCCGTGACGCCGCTGAGGCATATCGTCGATCTGCCTTCGACTCCACCACTAACACCCCGGAGCTGGCAGGAGCGGGCAGCACCGATGCCACCTGCGAAGACACCACGGCGCCTTCAGAATCTAGTTGTGATCAAACCGGCACTATCCCTGCCGAAATCAGCAAACCGGACCACCCTTCCCCGCCGGTCTCCTAAGCTGATTCCGTGACATACGGATTAGGAATCGACATCGGTGGATCGGGTATCAAGGGTGCTTTGGTGGATGTGTCTACCGGAGAGATGGTGACCGAACGTACCCGAATCCCGACCCCGAGAAAGTCCAGCCCCAAGAATGTGGTTGCTGTGGTCAACGAGCTCGTCGAGGGGTTCGCCGATCAACTCGGTGATGGACCGATCGGGATCACCGTCCCAGCGCCGGTGAAGTCCGGCAAGATCATGATGATGGCCAACCTACACAAATCCTGGGTAGGTCTGGATGCTGATTCTTTCTTTTCGGATTCGCTGGGGCGCGAAGTTCATCTGGTCAATGACGCCGACGCTGCCGGTCTAGCGGAGGTTGCCTTCGGTGCTGCACGAGGCCACGACGGTGTGGTTGTGGTCACCACGTTAGGGACGGGGATCGGCACCGCGATCGTCCATGACGGCAAGCTGCTGCCTAACACGGAACTTGGCCACCTTGAAATCGACGGCCACGACGCAGAGTCTCGGGCATCGTCTGGATTCCGTGAACGCAAGAGGATGAGTTACAAGCGCTGGGCGAAGCGCCTAGAGAAGTACTACTCCACCGTGGAGAGACTGTTGTGGCCAGACCTGTTCGTCGTCGGAGGCGGAGTATCGAAGAACCATGAGAAATTCCTGCCCTTGATGAAGCTTCAGACGCCGATCGTTGCGGCCAAGCTGCTCAACCAGGCGGGCATCATCGGGGCGAGCCTTTACGCGACACAGCGCTGACTACGCGATCCCGAGCAGATCTGAGTAGATCTGAGACCCAGGTCCGCTGGCTCTCACAGCAAAATGGGGCGGTGAAGTGCAGTGAGTGCGGGGCGGGCCATCGGCGATAGCTGGGTGGGCTGTGGGCTCTGAGTTAACTAATAACTGGTGGCCTCTACGCGAGAGACCACCAGAAATCAGTTTTCTTGTGAGTGGACGGGGATTGTCCCCGGCGCACTCTTATTCTTGAGGCTGGCCAGGTTGTTCGGCAGTCTCAGGGGCTTCAGGCGCCTCGGGGGCCTCGGGGGCCGGGGCAGCTTCGGGTGCTTCAGGTGCAGGTGCAACAGGTGCTTGTGGGGATTGCGGCATCTGTGGCTGCGGAGCGGGCTGCGCGGCTGGTTCCTGAGGAGTCTGAGGCTGCGGCTGGTATCCAGGCTGCGGCGGGATCGGCTGACCCTGCTGGGCAGGCATCGGCTGGCCCTGCGGCATGGCAGGCATCTGAGGCTGCGGCTGGAATCCGGGCTGTGGCGGCATTGGCTGACCCTGCTGGGCAGGCATCGGCTGGCCCTGCTGCATTCCTGCCTGAGCGTTCTTGAATCCTTCTTGGAAACTGGTGGCGAACTGGGACACATGCTTGCTGGTGACCTTGCTCAAGAAGAGAGCCGCCGGAACGGTCAGGATGACCAGGATCAAGGCGAAGATCCAGCCGAAACCGACACCGCTGGTGGCGACGGTGATCTTGCCTGCTCCGTGATTGATCTGCTCGACGAATTCGCCGATGGAGGCGGATTCATCACCGATCTGCTTCATGAAATCAGCGCGGCTGATGTCGCCGCCTAGACCGGGGGTGTTCTTGAAAATATGCCAAACGGCCGACTTCGGAATGGTGAAGCTATTCTGCGCGGCGAGGATGATGATTTGCAGCAAGAAGATGAAACCGGCGACACCAGAGATGATGTAGCCGCCCATCTTGTTCAGTGGCTGCTTGAGGTGGTCTTGGAAGGAGACGTTGCGAGGCTTTCCGACCACCGTGACGAGGACGATAATGGCGACGAAAGCCAGGAGGACGAACCAGACCGGCCACAGCTTCAGCCCCATAATGCCTGAAGAACCGATGATCGCGATCTTGACGGAAACCCAGGAGAACAGGGTCGAGATGATACCGAGGGCAGCCAAGGCCACCAACGTAATCCTCTGAATATGCATAATGAAAACTCCAGATACTCGAGGGTGACCGCTCAAGAAAGAAAGCGGACGAGCCACCCATGCGTCACATCGAACTTTACCTGATGGCAAAGACGAATTGAAAGATCATCATCTGCCGTGAAAACCCCGACTTCAAGCTAATTTAGCTAAAACCGGGAACCTAGGACACAGGTCAGAGTCGCCGTCTCGGTGCCGGACCGCCTCACATCCGCTCAGGGGCATCGATACCGAGTAGATACAGGCCACGAGCCAAGACATTCTTCGTCGCCATGCACAAAGCCAGGCGTGACTCCAATACGTCACCCGTCGACTTCAACACCGGACATTTCTCGTAGAAGACCGAGAAAGCCTGGGCTAGCTCGTAGAGATATGCGCACAGCTTATGCGGGGCGAGGGTTTGGCCAACCTCGGTGATCGTTTCGGCAAAACGTCCCAGCACCAAAGCTAGCTGCTGTTCGGCCGGTTCATCGACGGACTTCACCGCAGTGATCTGGGTAAGTTTGTCGCCGATTTCCGCCTCGGCCTTGCGTAGAATCTGGCAGATCCGGGCGTGGGCATATTGCAGGTAGGGGCCGGTGTCACCGGTGGTCGCCGTCATTCTGGCCGGGTCGAAAACATAGTCTTTCTGCAGGCCATTCGACAGGTCGGCATATTTGATCGCAGCCAAGGCCACATTCGGGGCGGCTAGTTCTTCGGCTTGGTCAAGTAGATCGTCGAGGTGGACGGCGGTTCCTTCACGAGTGGAGAACTTCTTGCCGTCTGGGCCGAGCACCTGGCCAAACCCGACGTGTTCTGCGACGACGGTCTCCGGCAAGTAACCGGCCTGACGGCACACCGCAAACACCAACTGGAAGTGGAAGGCCTGGGGTGACCCCACCACATAGATGATTCGGTCGGCGTGGAGGGTGTCGACGCGGTGGTGGATAGCGGCGATGTCGGTGACGTCGTATCCGTAACCACCATTCTTGTTGCGCAGAATCGCCGGGACGTCCATTCCGTCCACGAATACAGCCAAGGCCCCGTCGTCCATCCGGGCGATACCGCGCTGTTCGAGATCGTCACAAATCTTGGGCAGCTCGGCGTTGTAGATGGATTCACCGGCGAGGTCGTCGTCAGTTAGCAAGATATTCATCCGCTGATAGGTGGCGTTAAATCCTGCCGTGGAGATGTCGATCAGGCGCTGCCACATCCGGCGGGTTTCCTGATCACCGGCTTGAAGTTTGACGACTCGATCGCGGGCTCGATCAGCGAAACCCTCGTCCTCTTTCAGGTGGACGTTGGCGCGCAGGTATAGCTCCTCGGCACCGGCAAGATCAAGAGAGTCGAGATCCAACCCTTCATCGAGAATCTGCTCAATCAACATGCCGAATTGACGTCCCCAGTCACCAATGTGGTTTTGCGGGATGACGGTGTGACCCAAGGCACGCAACACGCGGGTGAAGCAGTCACCGATGATGGTCGACCGCAGGTGACCGACATGCATCTGCTTGGCGACGTTGGGGGAGGAATAGTCAATGACGATGGTTTGCGGTTCATCCACGGGGGTGACTCCACCGTCGGTATCGCACACTAACGCGGACGCCTGATCGGCAAGCACTTGCGGTTTCAACCGGAAATTGATGAACCCGGGGCCAGCGATTTCAAGCGGCTCACACAGGTCGTTGACGTCGAGCTTAGCGACGAGATCATTGGCAACCTGACGAGGTTGCGCACCCATCTGCCTGGCCAGCCTCAGTGCAACGTTAGATTGGAAATGACCAAACTGAGGTTTGGTGGCTACCCTGAGTTCCGGATCGATCCCGGCGAGATCAGCCAGGCGGTCAGACAAGATGGACGCTAGTGAAGACATGGATCCATTGTGTCATGTCTTCCGGCTAGCCTCCATTCTCGAATCAGTGCACTGCGATAGGTTGGACCCATGAAACTAAGCGTCGTTGGTTGTGGATACCTCGGAGCAGTCCATGCTGCCGCCATGGCACAACTTGGCCATGACGTCGTCGGCTATGACGTCGACCGCGACAAGGTGGCACAGCTCAACCACGGCCAGGCACCTTTCTTTGAGCCAGGCTTCCCCGAACTCCTCGCTGAGACTTTGGCCTCCGGAAGGCTGACCTTTACCACTGACCCGTCGGAGCTGGCGTCGTGTACCTTGCACTTCATCGCGGTGGGAACACCCCAGGTTGATGGCGGATATGCCGCCAATCTTGACTACATCAACCAGGCGGTCGCGACGATCAGCGATCACCTCCACACTGATGCCCCGGTTGTCATCGCTGGAAAATCCACCGTCCCCGTCGGGACAGCGTCCACTCTCGAAACCGCGTTCAAGGACGCTGCGGCACGCACCGGCGCCCAGGTGTCGCTGGCTTGGAATCCCGAGTTCTTACGCGAGGGTTTCGCCGTCAATGACACCTTGCACCCAGACCGGATCGTCTACGGTCTCTCCGACGACACTGACGATGCAACGATTGCGCAACACTGCCTCGATGAGTGCTATCGGCGTCTCCTCGACGAAGGCATTCCGCGACTCGTCATGAATCACCCCACCGCTGAGCTGGTCAAGGTTGCGGCAAACTCATTCCTTGCGACCAAGATCTCTTTCATCAACGCGATGAGTGAACTGTGCGAAGCGACCGGCGCGGACGTGACGAAACTCGCCACCGCGATCGGCCACGACGACCGAATCGGCTCGAAGTTCTTGCGTGCCGGCATCGGCTTTGGTGGCGGGTGTTTACCGAAAGACATCCGGGCATTCATGGCCCGGGCCAGCGAACTCGGTCTCGGCGACACCCTGAACTTCCTCAACGAGGTCGACTCCATCAATCTTCGCCGCCGCAACCACGCGGCAGAGCTCGCGGTCGAACTGTGTGGAGGCAGCATCGACCGCGTCAAAGTCACCGTTCTAGGGGCAACCTTCAAGCCTAACTCTGACGATCTGCGCGACTCCCCCGCTATCGCCATCGCCCAGACACTTGTCGATTGGGGTGCGCAGGTGACGATCACAGATCCCGCCGGTGTCGCTAATGTCCAGGCCCGCTACCCGCAGTTCCGGGCTACCGAATCCCTTGACGAGGCACTCCGGGGCGCCCAGGTGGTGCTGTTGTTGACCGAGTGGAAGGACTACCAGGACCTCGATCCCGTGTGGGCGCGTTCTTTGGTTGCCGAACCGAAGATGGTGGACGGACGAAACGTGCTCGACCCACAGGCTTGGGTGGATGCCGGGTGGCAGTTCCGGGCTATGGGGCGGCCAACCCCGACACCTCGCCGGGAACAGTGAAGGGATCGATCCCGCACAGATGAGCTGGGTTGGGCCGTGACGAGGCCTAACCTGCTTCTCCGAGACGCAACCCGCTAGGCGAGAAACGGCCCCCGGACCTGAGGGATGGCCGGGCCGTCATGAATGGGATCACCAGGTGGCCCAAAAGAGTCATCGGGGTCGCTGGGCGTCAGCGACGGCGTTGCGGTCACCGCTGGTGTCAACCGTGCGTCGGGTCACAATGTCCCAAGCCATCTTGATATTCCCCAGGACTTCGCGGGCGGCACCTTTCCACCACGTCCACGACTTAGGCTGGGTGACGTCGGGAACACCGACGGCGTCAATCCCGGCTGCCAAACAGGTAGCGATCGCCCGGGGCAGGTGGTAGTTCTGGGTAACTAGGATGGCCTGCCCTACCCCGTAGGTGTTCTTGGCCCGGTAGCAGGTGGAGTAGGTATCGTTACCTAGCGAATCCTGGGCGATCTTGACCGCTGGGACTCCGCGCCCCACCAGATAATTGAGCATCACCTCTGGCTCGTCGTAGCCGTCCTCACTGCGATAGCCAGACACCAGGATCGACGACGCTTTGCCCTGCTTGAACAGTTCTGCGGCGACATCGAGCCGTCCTCGAAGATAGGCGCTGGGCGTACCGTCAGCATTAGCCGATGCTCCAAACACGATGACGGTTGAACCGCCTGAGACTGTGTCAACGTCGAAGGTACGATTGCGCGACACCATAGTCGAGATGACAATCGGCAGCACCGCCACCAGCAGGCCGAGGAAGACCACGCTGGAGACGAGGCGAACGATGATGCGTCGAATCATGACGCCAATTTAGTCACCGAAGTGGGCCAATCGAAACCTCTTGGAAATGCCAAGACCGTGGTCTGAGACGATGCGCAAACACCCGTCCCAACCACGGTCTGCGGTCACACAGGGCGATTAGCGGCGATGATCGAGGTAGTAGTCGATCAGTGACTGGGTCGAGGAGTCCTGCCGGGCCTTGGCGTCAGCATCACCGGCGACTGCCGGAGCAATCTCTAGGGCGAGTTTCTTGCCTAGTTCAACTCCCCACTGATCGAAGGAGTCGATGCCCCAAATGATGCCTTGGACGAAGGTGATGTGCTCGTAAAGGGCGATCAACTGCCCGACGACACTCGGTGACAGCTCCGCAGCCATGATCGAGGTGGTGGGTTTATTGCCCTCGAAGACGCGGGCGGGGACGATCTCTTCGGGGGTTCCCTCAGCGCGCACCTCGTCAGCAGTCTTACCGAAGGCCAGCGCGGCAGTCTGGGCGAAGAAGTTCGACAAGAACAACTCGTGGACGTCATTATCGCCGTCTTTGAGCGGATGGGCTGGGTTTGCCACCGCGATGAAGTCGGCCGGAATCAACTGGGTGCCTTGGTGGATCAACTGGTAGAAGGCGTGCTGACCGTTGGTGCCGGGCTCTCCCCAGAAGATCTCCCCGGTTGAGGTGGTCACAGGCGTCCCGTCCCAGCGAACGGACTTGCCGTTGGATTCCATCGTCAACTGTTGCAGATACGCGGGGAAGCGATGCAGATACTGGGCGTAGGGCAGCACGGCATGGGAGCTGGCACCGCAGAAGTTCGTGTACCAAATGTTGAGCAAGCCCATCAGCAGCGGCACATTCTTGGCGCCTGGGGCTGTGGCAAAGTGTTCATCCATGGCGTGGAAGCCGGCGAGGAAGGCGGCGAAGTTCTCCGGGCCGAGGAAACAGGCCAGGGAGGTCCCGACGGCGGAATCAACCGAGTAGCGGCCACCAACCCAGTTCCAGAAACCGAAGGCATTTTGCGGGTCGATACCGAATTCGGCGACCTTGTCTAGAGCAGTGGAGACGGCGACGAAGTGCTTGGCGACGGCATCTTTGCGGGCCTGCTCTGAATCGTCAATAGCCCCTTGCTTAGCCAACTCCTGCCACAGCCACTGCCGTGCCAGGCGGGCATTCGTCAAGGTTTCCAAGGTGGTGAATGTCTTGGAGGCGACGATGAATAAGGTGGTCTCGGGATCTAGCCCGGCAGTCTTCTCGGCCAGGTCAGTGGGGTCGATATTAGAAATGTAACGGCAAGTCAGACCGGGTTTGCCATAGGGTTTGAGGGCTTCATAGACCATGACGGGCCCCAAGTCAGAGCCACCGATGCCGATGTTGACGACGGTCTCGATGGGTTTCCCAGTCACACCCTTCCATTCGCCGCAGCGAACCTTTTCCGCGAATGCGTAAATCTTGTTCAACACGGCGTGAACGTCTGCAACAACGTCTTGGCCATCAACGACCAGGGAGGCGTCAGCGGGTAGCCGCAATGCGGTGTGCAGCACGGCCCGGTCCTCAGTGACGTTGATGTGTTCACCGGAATACATCGCTTGACGACGTTCCTCCACTCCGACCTCGTCCGCAAGCTGGAGGAGGGCGTCGCGGATCTCGTCCGTGATTAAGTTCTTGGACAGATCGACGTGAAGGTCGGCGGCGTCGAGGGTGAATCGCTGGGCGCGATCCGGATCGTCGGCGAACATTGCACGCATCTGGAAGTTAGTGGTGGAGTGGAGCTCAGCGAGCTTCTGCCACGCCTGAGTCTTGGTGGGATCAACCGGTTTCTGCATGAACTTAGCCTAAGCAATTTATGCGGTGACGGCCTCTATTTTATTGACTTAGCTTGGGGAAAGAATGAGAAGAATCTTCGCCAAGTGCCGACTTGGGGACCGCCTATCTTTTCGAGAAGATGTCAAAAGGGCCCCACTTGTGGTGAGATAAAGAAATCAAGGAAGATCCAGAGAGGCACAACTACCGTGAGTCCAACACCTCAGTCTGCTGTTGAACCGAGGCTGTCCGACGCACCCAGGCCTCTTCATCGCGCATCGACACCGAGTCCTGGGCGGATTGTTTCTAGGTCTGCCGGTTCCCGTCTGCGCCGAAAATCTGGCCTCGCCTCCCTCGTCTGGATGATTGCGGCCTTGGCCCTGACTCTTCTCGGAAGTGTCACGATGAGTGCGCCGCTCAGTTACGCCGTGGGCGCCCATCCCGCACCGCAGCGCCCATTCCCCGCTGAAGAAGCCACCAAACTGACTTTGTCTGCGAAGATGGAAGACGATCTCAAGACAGTCGCTATTTCTGGAAATCTGGCGACAGCATCGGCTTATTTGGCTGGGGCAACTATCCAGATCCAAGTCGCCAATCTCGCCCCCGTCACCATCCAAACCGACTCCAACGGCTCCTTTTCCACTCGTCTCGATCTGCTCTCGAAACCGCAAGAGGGGACGATCACCGTCACCGCCACCTTCGCCGCAATCGGGGGATACTCAGGCGCCCAGGCAACAACGACGGTGAAAGTCGAATCCCCGTTCCAGCCTGAGATTCGAGCTAGCCTCTCAGGGTCCACCTTCGATCCTGGCGGCACTGTGGCCGTCACTGGCAGAGTCGTCTCGAAGAGTATGTCCGGCGAACTCCAAGGCACGTTGTCATCCAATGACCAGGTCTGGTTCTCGGTCCCGGTCGCCAGCGACGGTTCTTTCTCCGGCGAGTTGTCCCTACCCCTGGATTCAGCGGCAGGCGATAACCGAATCAACCTGGTCTATGTCAACGGCTACGGGCAGGAAGAATCCCGGACGTCGCTGTCTTTCACCGTCACCACTGCCACACCGACTCCGACTCCGTCAGCCTCGTCCACCCCTGAGGTTTCGCCGAGTCCCGAACCTTCAAGTAGCTCCTCCGCAGCAGCCTCATCCATGATGACAGGCGTTGACGACGATCCCCGTCCAGGATCTGGCTTCTCGTGGATGTTCCCCACCGCCATCGTCGTCATCACTCTCATCGGCGTGCTCATCGTCACTGGTATGTTGCGTCGCAAGTGGGGGCTGGCATCGGATGGGCCGACGCTGATGTTTGGATCCGATCCCCACCAGGATCGGGTCAATATCGACGACCTACTCTCCGAGGATTCCACTTCGTCACGGTAGGACCTACTCGATTTCCTGATGCCCTTTGCGCCGATTTGGCCAGGCATCGCACCAACACCCCTGCGACTAGGCCTTGCGTGAGGCATTGACGGAAACGCCCCCGGTTACCCCCACCCAGCCGTATCATCTGGTTTTCTGCGACCGGCTAAGATGACGAACATGACCTTTTCTGACTCTGCATCTCGTTCTCACACTGGCCAGAATTCTGCCCACTCCCCTCAATCTCGAGGGCAATCGAGGCAACAAGAGTCCCAGACGAAGGGCAAGGCCAGGAAGGTCCCGATGAAACCGTCCGCCATGCTTCCGTGGGTCGTCGTCGGAATCCTGACCCTACTGTGCGTGACGCTGATCGTCATGTACACCATTCAGAGCAAAGAGCTGGACCGTTACAAGAACAACGCCGGTACCCAAACTAGCCAGCCAAGTGCGACATCTTCGGCTGACGCATCTGACCAGGATGAGCAACTGCGCCAGCTTCTGCGATCCTTGCCTCGACGCGAAGCCAACGACCCGGCTGCCCTCGGCAAGGTCGACGCCCCGGTCGTCTTGATCGAATGGTCTGATTACACCTGCCCGTTCTGTGCTGCCTTCGCCACCGGCACCCATCCGGCATTGATGCAATATGTCGAGGACGGCTCGCTGCGGATTGAGCGTCGTGAGATGCCGGTTCTTGGTGAAGGCGGAGTCATGGCAGCTCGCGCCGGGGTTGCAGCGGGGTTGCAAGGCAAATACTGGGAGTTCTATACCGCTGTCTACGAAGCCGCTCCCCAGAATGGACACCTGGAAGTGACCAAGGACGCTTTGATGACCTTCGCTAAACAGGCAGGGGTGCCTGATCTAGAGAAGTTCGCCTCCGATATGGACTCTGATCAGGTGAAGCAGAAGGTTCAGCGTGACTTCCAGGAAGGTCAGTCACTCGGGATTTCCTCGGTTCCGTTCTTCGTAATCAATGACACCGTCTTGTCTGGGGCACGCGGCACGGGCGAATTCGTGTCAACGATTCAGAGCTACTTGAAGAATCGCTAGTTAGATCGCCGAACAAGGAGCCGATGACTAGCCCTACAACCCCACATAGTTTGACCGGAGGCCGGTAACCCGTGAACTGGGTTGCTGGCCTTCGCTCGTTGGTCCGACCCTGCCCGACTACTCAAACACACCGACTTCCTCGCAGCGGTTGCAACAGTAGACCCCGACGATACCGACCGGTCGCGGTCGTCATCGCCCAAGCCGTCAAGACGAACCGTGGCCTAAGCGAACCGGGCACAGGGCTGGAGACGGTAACTGCGACACGGTTCCAGGTTCATCACTCACAGCAGGTTTCTTGTCCGGGCGGCGGAGGTGGTGAAGCCTTGCCGACCGCGTCAACCAGGCTCACCATGGAGCGACGCAGGCTTGCCAAATCAGATGCACCCAGGTCGTTGCCGACGAAATCGGGATCGACGGCGACTAGGCGGCAGCCTTCGTTGAGCCAGCTAATCGCGGTGGAGGTATTGATCCCACCCGAAGGAATCACCACGTCGTCGGCAAACATCACCGGAATCCGGCGCGCATAGTTGGCCGTGAAGACGTCAATCGGGGTGACCTCGATTCCTGCTACCGGAAATTGTTTGACCGCCTCGATCTCGTTTGGCGTCATTGCTGGCATCGTGACAGGGATGGACGCCTGAGTGCAGCGCTCCGCTAGCTCGGGCAGGAAGCTGCCGAGCATGACGAAAGCGGCTTTGAACTCAATAGCCGTGTCCATCTCGTCTGGTTCACGCACCCCATGCAACCCGAATGCAACTCGTCCGGAGAAGATTTGGGATAACTGTTGAAGTTCGAGGTGGGAGTGTGCGTCAAGGGCGACATACTTCACCCCCGCCTGCACCATGACTTCGATGGGTGCGATCGCGGCAACCGCAGTGGTCGGAGCGAGTTTGACGATCATCCGAGCGTGGAAGATGTCGTGGGGCCAGGCATCGAAAGTGTGGCTGATCTCGGTCATCTCAGTTCCTTGATGGGTCTGCGTTGGCGGGTGCGCTAGGGTCTGCGGCGGTAGCCGAAGTTGCTCCCGTGTTGTTGATGATCTCACCCAGGCTATCTGCAACGCTGCCGTCTGCGTCGTCTGCGGCTTCTTCGGTGTTCTTTGTACTTTCGTCCTCGGCGTACTCGGTGCCCTCGTCCTGGCTCAATGCCACGGCATTGCGGTGCCGTTCATCGAGCCATGCCCAAACCAGCAGGATGACAACGACTGCCAGGATGACCAAGGCGATCGGGTTGGAGATCGCGGACGCCCAGTGCCCGATCCTGGTTTCCAGGGTGATCTGCGAGGCGGCGGAAAGGCCGAGACCGAGGGAGCCGGAACCGAGGAGAAGGAGGACACCGATGACGACGAAGAGAGCGCCGACGATGATCTGGCTGAGGGTTGTCTTGACCGGGCCGATGACCACTTGGCGCGGCTTCATCCAGCGTTTGGAAGCTAGGGAGAAGCGATTCCATAGGACAGCGAGGATCATGAGCGGGATGACCATGCCCAGGCCAAAAACCGCGAGCAGAATCACTGCGTAGCCTACTTTGCCGCCGATCGCAGCGAGGGCCAGAACGGAGCCGAGGATGGGGCCGGAACACCCGGAGGAGAAGCCGTATCCGATTCCTAGCATGTAGACGCCGAGGGTTGAAGCCGGGTTGCGTTGGGCACCGATCGCTGAGGGGCCGAGGGAGAAGCCGAAGCCGAACATGTAGAGCAAGCCAAGGATGATTACCACGACCGCCGCAATCGTCAGGCCCCGCTCGAAGGTCAAGAACTTCGAGACGACGGAGGCGAATGCCCCCATGGGGATCAGCACCGTGATGAGGCCGAGGTAGAAGATGAAGATCCTCGAGATCAGGGTGCCGACCCGGTCGAAGGCGAAGGCGAAGAAACTTGGCAGCAACATTGCCGCGCACGGGCTAAACAGCACCGCGATTCCCCCGATGAAAGCTACCGCAAACCCGGCTTCAACCACCTGCGTCCTCGATTCACACTAGAAGCATTATTCGTGTTGTTTCCCCAACGATAGAATATCGACTCGTCGAGTCCTGAAGTCGAGGCGACGGCACGGGGCCTCCGATCACTATCTGCGCTCACCCGGCAAGCCTGAGCATCTGGACGTCTGAGTCAGCGCAGATACCAGCGACCTCCCACGTCGTCACCCTCCACAACCTAGTCCCATCAATGAATCCTTCAACCCTTGTTTTCGATAATCCATGAACCTAACTGAGCTGATCCCCGCCAACGCAACCGATAGCCCCGACGCGGTGTATGAGGCCTTCGTAACCTGGTGCCACTCACAAGGCATCGACCTCTACCCACACCAGGAACAAGCAATCCTGGCGTTGGCGTCTGGCAACAATGCGATCGTCGCCACCCCGACCGGGTCAGGGAAAACCTTGATCGCCACGGCGGCCTTGTTCTACTGCTATGCGACGGGCGGACGCAGCTACTACACCGCACCGATCAAAGCCCTAGTCAGCGAGAAGTTCTTTGCTTTGTGTGACATTTTCGGGGCCGACAATGTGGGGATGGTGACCGGGGATGCCTCGGTCAATCCTAATGCCGCCATCGTCTGCTGCACCGCCGAGATTCTGGCGAATATCGCCTTGCGTGAAGGACGCGAAGCTGACCTCGATCAGGTCGTGATGGACGAATTCCATTTCCTCGCAGATCCCTCGCGTGGCTGGGCGTGGCAGGTTCCACTGAGCGAACTCCCCCAAGCCCAATTCGTGATCATGTCGGCCACTCTCGGTGACGTCACCCGGCTCACAACCCAGATCACCGCCTGCACCGGCCACGAGACGACAGTGATCGCCGACGCTGAACGGCCAGTCCCTCTGACCTACGAGTGGTCTGATCGCCCCTTCCCTGAGACCATCGAGTTGATTATCTCCAGCGGTAAGGCCCCGGTCTATATCGTTCATTCAACACAGAACAGCGCCCTCGAAACGGCATTGTCTTTGCAATCTGTGGTGAAGATCACGGTTGAACAACGCCGACTCATCTCCCAGGCCCTCGCTGACTTCCGGTTTTCGTCAGGATTCGGGAAAACGTTATCCAGGCTGGTCAAACAGGGAATTGGGGTCCATCATGCCGGGCTGCTGCCGAAGTATCGGCGCATGATCGAGAACCTCGCCCAGCAGGGATTACTGACGGTGATCTGCGGCACCGACACCCTCGGTGTGGGGATCAATGTCCCGATTCGCTGTGTCTGTTTCACCGAGTTGACCAAATTTGACGGTAACCGTCGCCGGGTCTTGCGTAGTCGCGAGTTTCACCAGATCGCGGGCAGGGCTGGACGCGCAGGATTCGACACGGTCGGCTATGTTGTTGCCCAAGCCCCCGAGCACGCCGTCGAAAACGCCAAACTGGCTGCCAAGGCCGGTGGCGATCCGGTGAAGTTGAAGCGGATCAAGAAGAAGCGTCCACCCGAAGGTTTCGTCAACTACAACGAAGAGACCTACACCAAACTGATCGAGTCAGTGCCCGAGGCGCTGTATGGCAAGATTGTGGTCACGAACTCGCTGCTGCTGAATCTTTTGTCGCGCCAGGAGGACACGGCTTCGGCTTTCATTCATATCTTGGACGGTGCCTCACTCGACCCGAAGGTCAAGCGTCGGCTCATGGTGTTGGCGGTGCGCATGGGACGGGCACTGCTGGATTCAGGAGTCGTGACCCGTCTCGATCAGCCCACCGCCGAGGGTCGGCGCTATCAGCTCAACGTGGATTTGCAGAACGATTTCGCTTTGAATCAGCCCTTGTCAGCTTTCGCGTTGGCGGCTTTTGACGAGTTAGGTGCGGGCGGAATTGGCCAAACCCCCGGCGTCGGCGAGACCCCGGTTGACACGGCTGTTGAGGCTAAGGACACCGATCCTGCCAATCGTGCCAGCAGCGTCGATAAAGTCGGTGACGATAGCGCGGGCCACCATCCGGCTAGCTTGTCTGCCTTGGATTTGGTGTCCATCATCGAATCCACCTTGGACGATCCCTTCCCGGTATTGCGGGCCCAGCTAAGCAAAGAGAAGGCCCGCATTGCCGAAGCTGCCCGCGACGCCGATCTCAGCTATGAAGACAAACGCAACCAGATGGATGCTGCGACTTGGCCAATGCCCCTCGCTGACGAGCTAGAGAGCATCTACCAGCGGTTCGCGCATTCACATCCGTGGATCAGCGATACTCCGCTGTCACCGAAGTCCGTCATCCGCGAGATGTTCGAGCACGGGATGAACTTCAACGAGTATGTCGCCTTCCACAAGGTGCAACGCGCGGAAGGCACGGTTTTGCGTTATCTGTCAGACGGCTACCGGGCGTTGCGGCAGACAGTGCCAGAATCACTGCACACCACGCAGTTCGAGGACTTGCTGGCCTGGCTAGGCCAGATCGTCAGAATGACCGATTCGTCGCTGATCGATGAATGGGAGTCCATGGTCCACCCCACCGGGGACGAGGGTGCGGCAGTAACCGTTGACGTCCCATCTTTCACCTCGAATCTGCGGGCGTTTCGCGTCTTGGTCCGCAATGCCATGTTCCGTCGGGTGGAGTTGTGTGCCAACGACGATCCGGACGGTTTGGCTGCCCTGGCGGGCAATGACCCCGACCCTGAGGTCACCGTCGATGATTGGGATGACGCGTTGGGAAGGTACTGGGACGAACACGAGGAGATTTACTGCGATTCAGACGCACGCGGCCCCGACTTCTTCATGATTGACGAGAGTGTGGACCGCTATGGTTCACGGATTTGGAAGGTGAGGCAGATTATTGACGACGAAAATGGCGATCACGATTGGTCACTGACGGCAGAAGTGAATCTAGATCTGTGTGACGAGAAGGAAGAGCTAGTCATCCACGACCTCGGCCTTGGGCCGTCTGGCTAGTGACTTTACCCCTGACTAGCTCATCTAGGTTTTCGTGTGCTACCCTTCTTGAGTTGTTATCCGACGCGCGCGAGTGGCGGAACGGCAGACGCGCTGGCTTCAGGTGCCAGTGCCCATTAGGGCGTGGAGGTTCAAATCCTCTCTCGCGCACAGGGCAAAACCCCTAGTCAAACCCCATAAACGGGGCTTGGCTAGGGGTTTCGTCGTTTACCCACACCGTCTCAAATGCTCCAAGGAGGATCAGTTAGAGTCAACGTTGTGGAATAAATATGGAATAAATGTGGAATCTTCCTCTCTCGCACCCCAGGGAAAAGCATCGTCGAGACAATGAGATAACAGGCCCGAGGGCCAGCTCTCGGTACCCGGCCCCGTCTGGCTTATAGCGTGTTATTCGCTTGTGTCTGACTGTTGCCTCAGCCGTTTCTGGGACGGTCTGTTCTCATGCCAGGTTTTGACGGTTTCTTCCCGCCATCCCCTTGTGGTGCCGATATAGACGTCTGGTTCAGGCAACTTATAGCGACTCAACGACCCGGTGGTGACCCCGATGTATTGGGCGAACTCACCGTAAGACATGAAACGTTCAGGCTCACTCATGATTCCTCCCGCTTCCGGCGTAACGTGGGGACAGCGAAAGCCACCCCGGCCAAGACGGTGACGACGGCAAAGAATACCCAATGCCTAGCGGCGTGGTCGACATCGAGGATAGCCGACACCCACCCGACCGAGGCCGCGAGCCATAGCGCCATCCACGCCCGCTTCAAATGCTTATTCACTATTCCTTCCTTTCCGTTAGAGAAGACAGAAAAACCGTGTTACCGTGAGCCTGACTGGGGAGCCACTAAGGTGGTTTTAGTAGCTCCCCAGCGTCTACCTACGATTATTCATCGCTGGTTAGGGCCTTCACTATCGCGATCCCCGCCGCAATCACTGTTACGACTTTGACCAACAGATCGAGAAGCTCTCGGCTTAGGCCTTCCACCCCTTCCTCCACTCTTGAGTTTACAAGGCGTTGGTGGCTCGTCCCTCCAACACCCATAAATATACCCTAATCCGGTGTACATCTCAAACTCTAGAGGGGTTATTTTCAGAAAAATCCAGCAAAACACCAACAACCCAAAACCCTAGCCAAACCCGCAACCACCACACAAAAGAAAAC
>JAEZZG010000052.1 GCA_023442485.1 Actinomycetes bacterium
GTCCCGCAGATCGGCGGCATGTTCGAGGGGGATATGAGCCGCAAACGAACCCTCGTCGATCACGGATTCAGGCTACCGTCGGCCCTGGATAATCGCCCGCTGAAGTTCGCCGAGTTCGAGGAGAGGATTGGCCAAACCATCTACCTGTCCGCCACCCCCGGCAAGTTCGAACTAGAGCGTTGCCCAGACGTGGTGCAGCAGATCATCAGGCCCACCGGCCTGATCGATCCCGAAGTCATCGTCAAATCCGCCCGAGGTCAGGTCGATGATCTCCTTGACGAAATCCAAGTCCGCGTGACCAAGGATGAGCGGGTTCTGGTGACCACCTTGACGAAGAAGATGGCCGAAGATCTCACCGACTACCTGGTTGAGCACGATATCCGGGCCCGATACCTCCACTCCGACGTCAATACCTTGGAACGGGTTGAGCTCCTCCGCGATCTGCGTCTGGGCACCTTCGACGTCCTCGTCGGGATCAACCTGCTGCGCGAGGGGCTAGATCTCCCCGAGGTTTCTCTGGTCGCGATCCTCGACGCTGATAAGGAAGGCTTCCTCAGGTCGGGAACCTCACTGATCCAGACGATCGGGCGGGCGGCTCGCAACGTGTCCGGCCAGGTGATCATGTATGCCGACCAGGTCACCGGGTCGATGCAAGTCGCGATTGACGAAACCAACCGTCGCCGCCACATCCAGCAAGAATATAACCGTGCGCACGGTATCGACCCGCAACCGTTGCGGAAGAAGATCTCTGACATTACTGAGATGTTGGCCAGGGAAGAGGCGGATACGGCTCAGTTACTGAACCGGGCCAAGGAGACCCCGGTGCGCAAACTCGACCCGTCCCGTCTCGCGGAGGACCAACTGAGCGCTTTGATTGAAGAGCTGACCGCACAGATGAAGGAATCTGCGAAGAACCTGGAATTCGAGGTTGCGGCCCAGCTCCGAGACGAAATCGCGGAGTTGAAGACCGAGTTGCGCCAAATGGTTGCCGCCACCGGCTAAGAGCGGCAGCGGGGGTAGGTAGCGTCTAGGCCCCCGGCGTTACGGCCACACTTGGATGAGGGATGCGTCACGGTGAGCTGAAAGACGACGAGGTGACGGCCTTCATCGTCGCAACCACAGTGATTGTGATTATGTCATGGTGGCCTATTATGGGAAGATACAGAGCCGGAGGGGAGTAATCCCGAACGCGCAGCACCGAACATCCTGTCGCCGATCATGCGACTCGGGTTGCGGGCATAGAGGAGCGTCCACCGTTGCCCTACCTCATCCAGGTAGCACTGGCCACGGGCAGTCTCGAGACACTGCCAAGGCGGGCGATCAACCATCCTCTATGCGGACCAGACCTTCGCGACATTTGGCTTATTCCCGCCACGAAATGGAGCATCAATCTTGGGATTCCTAAATACTGTGCCGTTGACGACTGAGTCCATGCACGTCACCCCGACGGTGTGGATCGTCACCATCGTCGTCATCGCCGGCCTGTTCTGCTTTGACTTTTTCTTCCACGTTCGCAAAGCCCACGTCCCGACCCTCAAAGAAGCCGCGATCTGGTCCAGCATCTACATCTCGGTGGCGATCATCTTCGGGCTATTCGTGCTCTGGAAGTGGGGTGCGGTCTTCGCTGGCGAATACTACGCCGGCTACATCACCGAAGAAACCCTCTCCATCGACAACCTCTTCGTCTTCCTGATCATCATGTCCTCCTTCGCGGTGCCGCCTCGAGACCAACAGAAGGCACTGATGTGGGGCATCATCTTGGCTCTAGTATTCCGCCTCGTCTTCATCCTGATCGGCAAGGCCGCCCTCGACGCCTGGTCGTGGCTGTTCTATATCTTTGCCCTATTCCTGCTCTACACAGCCTACAAACAGGTGGTCAACCACATCAGTGAGGTCCGCGACAAGAAGAACGGCACCTTTGAAGAGCCCAACATGTCCGATAACCCGCTGGTGAAACTCGCCCGCCGCTTCCTGCCCCTCACTGACGACTACGTCCGCGACGACATCGTCACCAAGATCGACAATAAGCGCTACTTCACTCCGATGCTGCTGGTGATCATCACCCTCGGCTCGGTGGACCTCATGTTCGCCCTCGACTCCATCCCGGCGGTCTACGGGCTCACCAACGAGGCCTACCTGGTGTTCTGCTGCAACGCCTTCGCCCTGATGGGGCTGCGCCAGCTCTACTTCCTCATTGACGGGCTGCTTGACCGCCTGGTCTACCTTGCTTACGGGCTTGCGGCCATCCTCGGTTTCATCGCGATCAAGCTGTGGCTGCACGCGATGCACACCAACACCTTGCCCTTCGTCAATGGAGGAGAACCGATGCATGGTGTGTGGGAGATCGGGATTGGCCCATCCCTGGCCTACATCGTCGGTGTGCTCGTCGTCGTGGTGATTACCTCACTCCTCCATGCCCGCCGCCACCCCGAAGATCCACTCGTTGCTGAGGCGAATGAGAAGCTCGCCCACAAACATGATCTGGATTACCTTGACGAAGACGCCTGAGAATCATCACTGCGTTGACGACGTCATCCTCACCGGCCGATTTGGCCCCGGCTGGAGGGTTCGTCCCCTGGCCATGTCCGATGTGGATGACGTCCTGGACGCCTTCGCCTCGTCCGACGACATGGCCCGTCAAGGGGATGTGACGGATCTGGCATCAGCGCGTGACTATGTTCGTCAGCATGTCGACGATCCAGACCGGATCAGCCTGGTTGCGATAAGCCCCGACGGCCATGCTCAGGCTCTGGCGGTGGCCGTGATTTCCCCTCAGAACCGCAGCGCTTGGGTCTACTACTGGGCGCACGTCTTAGCTCGTGGCCAGGGAGTAACCAGTTCTCTGGTTCGGTTCCTCAGCGATTGGGTGATCGACAACCGTCAGGTCGAGAGGTTGGAACTAGGGTATCGGCTCAATAACCCCGCCTCCGCCGCCGTCGCCAGGAAAGCTGGCTTCATCGTTGAGGGGATCGAACGGGGGAAGTTCCTGATTGAGGGGAACCGGTACGACGCCGCCGTGGCTGGGCGTCTAGCAACCGATCCTCGTCCTTGATGACGGTCTATCTCAGGCGACCGAAGCGGGACCGATGAACAGATTGGAGCCAGGCGTTACCAGCCGCGCTGTTTCCATTCTTCGAGGTGAGGCCTTTCGTCTGAAAGGGTGGTCGGGTCGCCGTGCCCGGGGTGGATGACGGTGTCGTCGGGGAAGTGATCAAAGAGGTATCTGGTGACATCTCTGAACAAGGTCTCGAATTCCTCTCTCGACGTCGTCTTCCCGACACCTCCAGGGAACAGAGAATCACCCGTGAAGATGTGGACGGGGGAGCCTGGCAGGTCAAGAACCACCGCGATCGAGCCCGGGGTGTGTCCAACCAGGCCAATCACTCCGAAGGTGTAAGGGCCTACCTTGATCTGATCGGAGGTCCACACTGGGCGGCAAGCGACGCCGGTTGCCTCTTCAATGGCTGAAACATCGTAGCGACCGGCAAAACATTGAGCCTGAGTGTGTTCGGCCACCGTTGCCAGTGCACCGAGGTGATCGTGGTGGCGGTGGGTGGTGATGATGGCATCCAATCCGCACTTAGGCAAGGCGGCCAAGATCACATCAGCCTCGGCTGCGGCATCAATGAGTGCACAGTGATCGCCGTGGTGGATCAGGTAGGCGTTGTTGTCCATGGGGCCGACGACGAGGCGGGTGACGGTGACGTCGGGGCCGACGGAAATCGAAGAAATCTGGGACATGTGCCCCACGCTACTTCAAAGCAGGAGACGGGGGAAGTTGAATAGCCAGGCCGCCAGCCTTGGCTGCGGTTCTGGCGAGGACTGCCCGCACCGGGTGATTGCGGATTCGACGAGTGGCTTGACGAGCGATGCGATAGCTACAAGCACATGATGACGTTGACGTCAGGGATGACGGTGTGATTGAAGGATGCGAGAAATTCGTCGGAGGGCCGCTCGAGCCCGAGGTTGATGAAGAACCAGTCCAACAAGATGGGGCTAATCTCGGGGTTGACGTCATCGACCGTGAACCCGCAATCCATGTGGAAATGATGGACGGTTAACTCACGGAGTCTAAGGGCTGCGATCATCCAGGCCGGGAGGGTCTTATCCTGCGATGTCCGCACCTTGGTATTGGGGTCGATTCGGGTCAACACGTTCAACGCTTGAAGCAGACGCCCCGATGAGGTATCCAGGTCGATTTGCAGATCCACAGCACTGCGTTCAGACCCCCGCTCAATCTGATAAGCGCGTTCACTCACGGGCAAGCAGAAGCGCTCCCAGATGAAATCATTGGGTGACTCAAGATGGGTCAGAACCTCGACGAGAGCGTCGGCGCTGCGGGAGAGGTGAGCGCCCAGGTGTGCGCGTGTCCAATACCGAATTCCGCACGGCTGTTGCCATTGCTCGTCGGTCAACACGATGGTGTCACGAAGTAGTTTCTGGGTGGACTCTGCGACATAGCCGAGGAGCACATCGATGCCGACGCGTAGGTCGGTATCGACTCCGTTGGTCTCGCTGGTCATGGGTCAAACCTACCCGCTCAAAGAAGAATCAATCAATACGCCCGCCATTGTCTCGGTGACCTAACATGGTTGATTGTGAGTGACCAGATACTTGTCCGTGGCGCGCGCCAACACAACCTCAAGAATGTCTCGGTAGATCTGCCCCGGGACGCCATGATCGTGTTCACCGGCCTGTCTGGTTCCGGAAAGTCGTCGCTGGCCTTCGACACCATTTTTGCGGAAGGGCAGCGCCGCTACGTCGAATCCCTCAGCGCCTACGCTCGCCAGTTTCTCGGTCAGCTCGACAAACCCAAGGTGGACTTCATCGAGGGGCTATCTCCCGCCGTCTCGATTGACCAGAAATCGACCTCCAAGAATCCGCGTTCCACCGTCGGCACCATCACCGAGGTCTACGACTACCTGCGCCTGCTCTACGCCAGGATCGGGACGCCGCACTGCGCCACCTGTGGTGAGGTGATCGCCGCCCAAACCCCGCAGATGATCGTCGATCAGCTCCTGTCCATGCCAGAAGGCACCCGCATCCAGCTCCTCGCTCCGGTGGTGCGCGGACGCAAGGGGGAGTATGTGGAGCTGTTCCGCACCCTCGCCTCTGACGGATACGCACGCGTGCGGGTTGACGGAGAGAATTACCGTCTCGCCGACGCCCCAACCCTGGCGAAACAGCAGAAACACGATATCGATGTGGTGGTGGACCGCCTGGTCATCAAGGATTCCGTGATGCAGCGGCTCACCGACTCCGTCGAGACCGCCCTCGGCTTGGGCAAGGGACTGTTATGTGTGGACTTTGTCGATCGAGACGCCGACGACCCGTCGCGTTACCGCAACTTCTCCGAACACTTCTCCTGCCCCAACGGACACGACAACGCCATCGACGAGCTAGAACCTCGGCAGTTCTCATTCAATAGTCCCTGGGGTGCGTGCCCAGCTTGTGACGGGATTGGGTGGACCCTCGAAGTTGATCCTGACCTGGTCGTCCCCGACAGGTCGGTGAAACTGGGTGAGGGTGCCATCGTCCCGTGGTCGAATGCGATGGTCGCCAAGTACTACCGCAAGGTGTTGGTGTCCCTAGGTGAGGCGGAGGGGTTCACCATCGATAACACCTGGGATGATCTCACCGACGCCCAACGCGAGGTGATCCTCTACGGCAACGAAGACCCGGTGGTGGTCAAGGTCCGCACCCGGTTCGGCCGGGAGCGCGCCTTCGTCAAGAACTATGAAGGCGTATGTCACTACGTCAAACGCCGTCATGCCGACGCCGCATCTGATTCCGCCCGCGACCGCTGGGGCGGCTATATGCGCGAGATTGCCTGCCGGGCGTGCTCGGGGGCCCGTCTGAAGCCGTCATCGTTGGCGGTGACCGTGGGGGACAACTCCATCTCCCAGCTGTGCGATTTGCCGATCACCCAGGCCCGAACTCTGCTGGCGAAGCTGGAACTGGGAGAACGAGACCGCGCCATCGCCTCGCCTATCCTCAAAGAAATCGACGAGAGACTGGCTTTCCTCAACGACGTCGGTCTGTCCTACCTGACCTTGTCTCGCCCAGCCGGGTCCCTCTCTGGCGGTGAGGCCCAGCGGATTCGCCTCGCCACTCAGATCGGCTCCGGTCTGGTCGGGGTGCTCTACGTCCTGGACGAACCTTCCATCGGTTTACATCAGCGCGACAACCAGCGTCTGATCGACACCCTGACGAAACTGCGCGATCTCGGCAATACCTTGATTGTCGTGGAACATGACGAAGACACCATCCGCACTGCTGACTATGTGGTTGATATCGGCCCAGGAGCCGGTGAACACGGCGGAGAGATTGTCGTCGCCGGGACGGTTGATGACGTGATGGCCTGTGACGCGTCGGTGACCGGCGCCTACCTATCGGGGCGGCTGGAGATCGCCCTGCCGGAGTCGCGCCGCCGATCGAATGGCAACGCAATCACGGTCAAACAAGCCTGGGAGAACAACCTAAAAGACTTGACTGTGTCTTTCCCGCTCGGACAGTTCATCGCCGTCACCGGCGTGTCTGGATCAGGAAAATCAACCCTGGTCAACCAGATTCTGTATCGGGCCTTGGCGCAGCGTCTGTATTCAGCCAAAGCCGTCCCCGGCCACCATCGCGGAATCGAGGGCGTGGAGCATATCGATAAGGTGATTCACGTCGATCAATCACCGATCGGCAGAACCAGCCGCTCCAACCCGGCCACCTATACCGGCGTCTTTGACAAGATCAGGAACCTATTCGCCCAAACCCCCGAATCGAAGGCCCGTGGCTATATGCCAGGGCGGTTCTCCTTCAACGTCAAGGGAGGACGCTGCGAGCACTGCCAGGGGGAGGGCACCTTGAAGATCGAGATGAACTTCCTGCCGGACGTCTATGTGCCATGTGAGGTATGCCACGGAGCCCGCTACAACCGCGACACCCTCCAGGTCCATTACAAAGGCAAAACCATCTCGGACATCTTGGACATGCCGATCGAAGAGGCCGCCGAGTTCTTCGCGCCGATCTCGAGTATCGCCAGACATCTCAACACCCTGGTGGATGTGGGCCTAGGCTATGTGCGTCTGGGGCAGTCGGCGACCACCTTGTCGGGTGGTGAAGCCCAGCGGGTCAAGCTCGCGTCAGAACTTCAACGCCGTTCCACGGGACGGACGATGTACGTCCTAGACGAACCCACCACGGGCCTTCACAGTGAAGACATCCGGAAGTTGTTGCTGGTGTTGCAGCGTCTGGTCGACACCGGGAACACGGTGATCGTCATCGAACACAATCTCGACGTGATCAAATCCAGTGACTAGGTGATTGATATGGGACCAGAGGGCGGTGATGGTGG
>JAEZZG010000032.1 GCA_023442485.1 Actinomycetes bacterium
CCGAGTATAGAATCCTCTTAGCATCCAACGCCTTTGTCGTGTTGGCGATGGTGTGGCTCGTTATGCGTGGGCAAGCCAAACATCTCGAAGAATATTCAGTCCGACTCAACGCCGTTGGCCTCAACCGCGCCTGGTCCGCCCGACTGCTCACACCATCATCTGGTGCTCCAAGCCCACCAACGGGTTTGGAGCACCGGAAGTCTTGATCCCCGTGGATGCACGGGAAAGTATCCCGGAGCTGTTCTGGGATGGTCGGTGTGTAATGTGTCTCAGAGTTCGCACAGGTGCCAGTTCTGTGGTGTGGGGGAGCCACTATTCGTCGGTGGCTGTTGGTCTCACTAGATCGGAGACTCCCAGACTGGCCTAGGTGGGGCAGGAATCAGATGTGGCACAGCCGAGCTGAACATGTTGATCTGCCTGATCGAATCGCGAACGGTCATGTGTTGCGACGATCACGGTGGCACCGCGGTTTGCTTCTGCACGCATGGCATCCCAGACGAGATCTGCCGTCGACGAGTCAAGGTTGCCGCTTGGCTCGTCAGCTAAGATCACCGATGGCTTCTTCACCAGCGCGCGACACAAGGCAACACGTTGTCCCTGCCCGCCCGAAATCTCTCCAGGACGACGATGGGGGTCCTGGCCAACGCCGAAGCGTTGCAACAGAGCGACGATCTCAGCGTCGGTAGGAGACGAGTCGACGAAAAGGCAGCCTTCTCGGACGTTATCGATCAGACTGCGTGACAAATCAAGCAGAGAATCTTGAAAGATGAAGCCGATCTTTTCTGCACGAATACGAGTTCGCTGTGCGTCATTCATTTGGGTGATGTTGACGGAATCAATAGAGATGTCCCCCGATTCGGGGGTGAGCATCAGACCGAGGAGATAGAGCAGAGTTGATTTTCCAGATCCTGACGTTCCCGTCACGACAGTGACTTCCCCTGGTGAGAAGGTGTGGCTGAACGAGTCGATCACTCGGTCGAGACGCTTGTGGTAGCGAAAACTGAGGTCACGGACGTCAATCATGAGATTCCCATTTCTGGAGTGGAGCTGATAGCTTCCAGTGGTACTACACGCGCGCCCATCATCAGGGCACCCGAAGTATCGAGACTGGGTCACGGTGAGCCGCCCATATTGCAGAGGGGATGGCCGCGACGAGACCAGCATTGATTACCAGTATTGGCACCGCCAACACAAACCCAACTCTGAGCGCGGTGTGCGTGATCATTACTACGGTGATGAGACCAGCCAGAGACCCCAGGATCGACCCGGCGATAACAGGGATTTCTATCTCGCACACAGCCAGGACGGTGAGGACAGATCTGGTTGCGCCTAGGGCCCGCCGTCGTCCGTAGTCTTTGCGGCGACCGATGGCAGTGATGGTCGTCGCCAAGGCAATCACCAGCATGCCGATAGCCATCATTCCGATCGCCAGAATCCTCGAGAAGCCACCGAGTTCGCCGGAAACAGCCACATGAATGGCAGCGAGTTGCTCTGACGCGTAGATGCTGACTTCCTCACGGTGACCAGGGTCCAGGAGATCACCAATATGAGCAGTCAACTGCGGGACGACGGCGGCATTTTTGGCCACCAGGTAGATCAAGGTAGCCCCAGGCCATTGGTTGTTGTTGCGCCCCAGCAATACTAATCGTGTCAGATGCTCGAGTGCGCCAGAGGATTGGTAAGACCCAACGACAGAGAACGGAGTCTTTCTATTGACGACGACTTGTCCGGCAGGGGAGACTAAGTGGAGCTGTTGGATCGCTGGGGCAGAAAGCAGTGCTTCGCCCGGTCCGGGTTGGCGTCCACGTTCGATCACGACCTCCGCCGGCAAATCCGTGAGTAGTTGTCGTCCCAAGCTTGGCGAACCGGGAATAGCTGGGTTAGTTACCTCTTCAACTGGCCCAAGAGCCAATACCCATTCCGTTTCGTTCAACGATGTGAGGGTGGTGACGAAATCCTCGCTGAGGGCGGAATGAGCGTCCTTCGTGGCGATGGTGATCAGTCGGGGAGCAGTGTCATTGATTGACGACATGATGGACTGCTCCGTGGCGACGGCCTTTCCAGCGGTCAAGAACACTCCGGCGGCCATGACAGCGGCGACGACCGCCATCAGAATCGAGATCATCCGATGGGCTTTGACGGTGCGGAAGGCTTCCGTGACAATCGCTCGGGCCGTCATAGGTCTGGACAATCTTGAATAAGAACAAGACCACTCATACGGTGACGCCCGCACGACACCGCTTCGGCCTGCGCCATCATGGCTTATCCCCAAACAGTTTGATGGAGGCTCCGGCATCTATCCCGGTGATGACGGCTCGTCCACCGTGGGCAACAACGACATCGACAGGGGCAAGAGTGCCGTCCTTGAGCGTCACGACATTGGACCCGGAGGCATCGGTGCGAATTGCCGAGATTGGCGCCACCAGGCCTTGGGTCGGTGGGATCACGTTGACTTTGACGGTGATTTTGGCCTGGTTGTTGTGCGGAATCTGTGTGGCACAGTCACGGGTACAAGCACTCGTCCCGTCCTCGAGGGTCACGGCGAGCTGAGGCTCGGCCGCGTCAGGAGAATCCCACGGCTTCAGGACGCCTGGATATTCCTTGTCACCGGCAACAATGGAGGCGCTCATCCCTGCTTTGATCGGCAATTCCGGGTTATCGGAGGCTGTGACGGTGATCATGGGGGAGGCCGAGAAGGTGTGGACAATCGCTTGGCCTTGACTAACGACGCTACCGACCTCAATGCCATCGGCATATTTGGCGGGTATAGGTAGTGACGGGAAGACGAGTAACTGACCAAGATGGACGACGCCGTCTGGAGTGATTCCGGCGCTCCGCTGCCATTTCTCGACTCCGGCGCGGGTTGTCGCATCAAATCGTCCTGACGGTTTCAGCCCGAGAAAGGTTTGTAGCTGCGCAACGTCGGGGCCTTGGTCGCCTTGGGTGAGATCTCGGAATGCCGGAGTGGCGCCGACGATGGCAAATGATGGCTCCAGATTGATGGTGTAGATCTTGTCGCCAGCTTTGATCTGGTCGTCGGTAATATTCAAGGAGGTGATCGTCCCTGCCGTCGCGGCAAATCCCGTCATTGACGTGGTCCAGGTCACATTCGCGTTGAGTGGTGCTGCCCAGTAAATCTCGCCAGACTCGACTGTGTAGTAATCAATCTCAACGTCAGGGGCTGTCGCCCGAGGCGGGGTCAATGCCCGGGCAGCAAACCATGTTGCAACAATAGCCACGACGGTAATGAGTGGCCAGATTGCCTTCTTGTAGTGAGAAGAGAAATCCGTCATCTGCAGTTCCTCTCTGGCTTTTCGATTAGCAAGAAACAATCTGTCTTTCCTGCTGGTCTACGTGATTACTATTGCATCTATTTCTGGTGCTCACGAGACTTATTTGTTGCGTAGTCGGCCTCACTATAATTTCCGTAGCGATTCACCATGCCTTTTCTGAGTCTGGACAAGCTTTCGCAGCTTGGAAATACACTGACTTATCTACAAGCGAGAGTGGACGCCACGATTCGGTGGTCTTATAAGTCAGCGCGCGGTATTGGTCAAAACTCATCGGTTCCCCGGTGAGGTAGCCGTGATCAACCAGACAGCGGTATTGGTCTGCGCGCCACTGGTACCTTTCGCGATACTGGCTCTCGTTGAGCATCTCTTCGGGAAGCGGTTTGCCGAGTGGATCACGGCATGACAGTGAGATCTTGTCGTATTCGTCTGGAGCGAGATTGGAAAATGTCCGGATACCGCCATCCCCGTTCGGTTCTGCTTCAATCCCGTGTTGACGGTAGCAACTAATCATCGCAGCCCAGTACTCTTCAGGGGTACCGGAAAAATACTGGTTTGTTTGGGAGGGCGTTGGTGTGGCGGAGTTATTCCCCGTTGAACACGCTGCACACAGAAACGCTGTCACGACGAATACAAGAAATCGGGCCCCGTACTTCATGATGTTTCACCTCCGTTCTCAGCTACCGTGAGTGTGATCGGGGTGGACCGTTGCCTGAATTAAATATGCGAAGTATCTCTCGTGTCAATAGGGTTGAGGCTATTGGTGGACCGTGTCGAAGAAATCTTCTCGCCACCGGCATATCGGGTGTCGAGAAGATAGGTATTCGTCGAGGGTGACCTTGTTTACCGATCCTGCTCAATCAGTAGTTTGAGCGCGTCAACAGCCGCGATGATGGCTGCATCCATGTCTTTGTGATCGGCGAACTCTTCACCGAGACCAAGACGGCGACGCTCCTGGTTTTGCAGGACGAACATCACTGCACCACAGCGAACCCGACGGCACGATGCCACGGAATACAGCGCCGCTGATTCCATCTCGGACGCCAAAGCCCCACCAGCAATCCAAGCCTGCCACTTATTCTGCAACTCATAGCTGACCGGCATCGTCTCGGGCTGCTGCTGGCCGTAGAAAGAGTCCTTGCACTCCACGACGCCGACGTGGTAGCCACGTCCAGCTGCCTTTGCTGCGTCAACCAAGGCCGTCGTCACCGTGAAATCGGCAATCGCCGGATATTCAATCGGCAGGTACTCCTTGGAGGTTCCCTCCATACGGATCGCACCGTTGACCACCACGATCTCTCCAGGTATCACCTCGGGCTGCATTCCGCCACAGCTACCGACCCGAATAAAGGTGTCCGCCCCAGAGCGGATCAGTTCTTCCATAGCGATAGCGGCTGACGGTCCACCGATACCGGTTGAGGTGACCGAGACCTTTTCGCCGAGCAGGGTGCCGGTATAGGTTACGTATTCGCGGTTGTGGGCAACCAGCTTCGCATCATCAAAGTAGGCGGCGATCTTCTCGCAACGTCCAGGATCGCCAGGCAACAACACATACCTGCCGACATCTCCAGGACGGATATGAAGGTGAAACTGGAAATCCGGATCGATAAACGCCATCTGAGATTCCTTTCTAGCCCGACTCAACGCCTTGTCCAACGATGTGCAGCATTGGTCAACCTCGACGCGACGCTGGGTTAGTCCGCATTGTTGGGGAATAGACCCTACCTAAGCAATCCCAAAATAACCACCATTTGCCTAACTAGAGGCCAGATTGACCCAAGGATCTCGGCAGTTCACCGAACTCGGGGTTCGCCAGAGATGGGCAGACGTCGGCGAGCTTCGATAACCAGGTAGGCTATGACCGACGACATGGAGGTACATTCGTGGATAGTTTCCAAGCCAAGAAGACGTTGAGCGTTGCCGGAAAGCAGTACCGGTACTGGGACATTGCCGCAGTTGACGGATCTAACAAACTGCCATACTCGCTGAAGATTCTGCTGGAGAACCTGCTCCGCAATGAGGACGGCGCCAACATCACCGCCGAACAGATCGCTTCTCTTGGCCGCTGGAACCCTAACGATCAGCCCCACCAGGAAATCCAGTTCACCCCGGCGCGCGTCATCATGCAAGACTTCACCGGCGTCCCGTGTGTCGTCGATCTGGCCACCATGCGTGAAGCTGTTGCGAACCTGGGTGCGGACCCGTCCGTCATCAACCCGCAATCCCCGGCGGAAATGGTGATCGACCACTCCGTCATCATTGAACACTTCGGCACGCCGCGTGCCTTCGATCTGAACCAAGACATCGAATACGAGCGCAACCGGGAACGCTACCAGTTCTTGCGCTGGGGGCAAGGCACCTTCGATAACTTCAAGGTCGTGCCACCTGGGACGGGCATTGTTCACCAGGTCAACATTGAACACCTCGCCCGCGTGGTGTTTGCTACCGCCTCTGAGGAGGGCGAACCCGTTCTGTATCCCGACACCTGCGTCGGTACCGACTCGCACACCACCATGGTCAATGGGTTGGGTGTCCTCGGCTGGGGCGTGGGAGGAATCGAAGCAGAAGCAGCCATGCTCGGTCAGCCTGTCTCCATGCTGGTTCCGCGCGTCGTCGGATTCAAACTTCACGGGGAGCTGCCCGAAGGCACAACCGCCACCGATCTGGTACTCACCATCACTGAAATGCTTCGCGCCCATCGTGTCGTCGGTAAATTCGTCGAATTCTACGGATCTGGCGTCTCCGCGGTTCCACTCGCGAACCGCGCCACCATCGGCAACATGAGCCCCGAATATGGCTCGACCTGCGCCATCTTCCCGATTGACGACGTCACCCTCGACTACCTGCGGTTGACTGGGCGCAGTGAGGAACACATCGAGACCATCCGCCAATACGCCCTGGCTCAAGGGCTATGGCATAACCCTGAGCGGGAAGCACACTATTCCGAAACTCTGGAACTCGACCTGGCCACCGTCGTCCCCTCCATTGCCGGCCCCAAACGTCCTCAAGACCGTATCGTGCTAAGCCGTGCGAAAGACGGGTTCACCTCCGATCTGCCCACCTACACCGATACACCGAACACCACGGTAGAGGTGGAACTCACCGACGGCACCACATTCGAGCTCGGGAACGGGGCAGTGGCGGTGGCATCAATCACCTCGTGCACCAACACATCCAACCCCTCTGTCATGGTGGGGGCAGGCCTCGTCGCAAAGAAGGCCGTAGAACGTGGCCTGAGCGTCAAACCGTGGGTGAAGACGACCCTCGCTCCCGGCTCCCAGGTCGTCACCGACTACTTCGCCAATGCTGGACTCACCCCGTATCTCGACCAGCTCGGTTTCAACCTCGCCGGCTACGGGTGTGCGACGTGTATCGGTAACACGGGACCGCTGATCCCGCAGGTGTCTCAAGCTGTCAACGAGCACAATCTCGCCGTTACTGCTGTGCTGTCTGGCAACCGCAACTTTGAAGGACGAATCAGCCCTGATGTGAAGATGAACTACCTGGCGTCGCCGATGCTGGTGATCATCTACGCGCTTGCCGGGACGATGGATATTGATCTGACGAGTGAGCCGATCGGTATTGATAAGGACGGCGTCGAGGTCTACATGCGAGACCTGTGGCCCAGCGAAGCAGAAATCGCCGAGGCGGTCTCTGCCTCGATCAACCGTCAAATGTACCTGGATCGCTATGCCGACGTCTTCACCGGCGATCAACGGTGGAATGGCTTGAAGGTCCCTGACGGTAAGATCTTCGCCTGGGATGCCCAGTCCACCTACATCCGCAAAGCACCCTACTTTGACAACATGTCCGCCGATCCCGAGCCGGTGTCTGACATTGTCGACGCGAGAGTCCTGTTGAAACTGGGCGACTCGGTGACTACCGACCACATCTCGCCTGCGGGTGCGATCAAGATTGATTCTCCAGCCGGTCAATACCTGCGTGACCATGGCGTCGAGGCAAAAGACTTCAACTCCTACGGATCGAGGCGCGGGAACCACGAAGTGATGATTCGTGGCACCTTCGCCAATATTCGGTTGCGTAATGGGTTGGCTGAGGGCCGTGAAGGTGGCTACACCAAGGATTTCACCCACCGCGATCACCCCGTAACGACCGTCTACGAGGCCGCGATGAACTACCGCGACCACGGAATTGCGCTGGTGGTGCTGGCCGGGAAGGAATACGGTTCCGGGTCCTCGCGTGACTGGGCGGCCAAGGGGACGGCACTGCTTGGGGTCAAGGTAGTGATTGCGGAAAGCTACGAGCGGATTCACCGCTCTAATTTGATTGGGATGGGCGTCCTACCCCTTGAATTCCTGGACGGGCAGAGCGCAGATTCCCTGGGTCTGCGCGGTGACGAAGTATTCTCAATTCGAGGCATCGATCAGATCAACACCGGAGTTACCCCTCGCACCGTCACCGTCACGGCTAAGTCACTCAGCGGGACAGTGGTCGAGTTCGAGGCGACGGTGAGAATCGATACGCCAGGTGAACGTGACTACTACCTCAACGGCGGTATCTTGCAGTTCGTCTTGCGTCAGCTTGCCACGGCGAGGAGCTAATTGAAGGCCGGCTGCCAAGAGAATCACTGATCAAGGCGAAGCCCAAGTAGTCCGGATGTGACTACGCCCACGATGGTGTAGTCACATCCACTAACCCCGATTTTGATTACGACGAAAGCACAAAGTGACCGGCGAGACTTGATTTCGCCGGGAAGTCTCTAAGATGAACTCTATGTCCATTCTCGAAAGCATTGAGTCCCCGGCACATCTGGCATCTCTTGACCTAGCCCAGATGAATCGGCTCGCCGGAGAGATTCGTGACTTCTTGATTGACAATGTCACCAAGACGGGTGGACATCTCGGCCCTAACCTGGGGGTCGTGGAGTTGACCATCGCGCTCCACCGCGTCTTTGATTCTCCCGAGGACCCAATCATCTTCGATACCGGGCACCAAAGCTACGTCCATAAGATTTTGACTGGACGGTGGAACCGTTTCGAGACGTTACGCCAAGAAGGCGGGCTATCTGGGTATCCGTCCAGGTCTGAATCTCCGCATGATTGGGTGGAAAACTCCCACGCCTCGACTTCGCTGTCCTGGGCGGAGGGGATGGCGTCTGCGATGCGCCTTGACGGCAATCCGCACACCGTTGTTGCCGTCGTCGGAGATGGAGCATTGACCGGAGGGATGACCTGGGAGGCGTTGAACACCATCGCCGTCGAGGACGACCTACGCCTGGTCATCGTCATCAACGACAACGGACGTTCCTACCGCCCGACTGTCGGTGGGCTCGCCAAACACCTGTCCATGATTCGCACTAATCCTCGTTACGAACCAACCCTTGAGGCGATCAAGAAGTCGATGACAGCCACGCCACTCATTGGTGAACGCGCCTACGGTCTTCTTCACGGTGTCAAAGCAGGGCTGAAAGACGTCTTGATGCCCCAAGATACTCTCTACGCCGATCTCGGTATCAAATACCTCGGCCCTGTCAATGGTCATCACATCGGCCAGCTCATTGAGGTTCTTGAACTGGCTAAGGGATACCGGGGGCCGGTCATCGTCCACGCCATCACCAAGAAGGGGTACGGGTATCAGATCGCGGAGCTGAACCAGGCTGATCAATTCCACGCCATCGGCACGATTGATTCAGCAACCGGTAAACCCCTGGAGACCGCCAGCGGTACCGCCTGGTCGCAGGTGTTTTCGGACGAAATCGTCGCTATCGGACGGCGTCGCCTAGACGTCGTGGCAATCACCGCCGCCATGTTGCAGCCGGTCGGTCTAGAAGCCTTCGCTGACGAATTCCCCGACCGCATCTTCGACGTGGGAATCGCCGAACAACAGGCCGTGACTTCTGCGGCCGGGTTGGCAATGGCGGGCAAACACCCCGTGGTTGCGGTGTATTCCACCTTTTTGAACCGGGCCTTTGATCAGCTTCTCCTCGACGTTTCCCTGCACCATCAAGGAGTAACCTTCGTCCTTGACCGAGCAGGTATCACCGGCTCTGACGGTCCCAGCCACAACGGGATGTGGGATGTGCCGATGCTGTCCATGATCCCATCGTTGATGTTGACGTCGCCGCGTGACGAGAAGCGTCTGCGTGAGGCTCTCAATGAAGCGATGGATGTCAGTGATCGCCCCACCGTGATCCGTTACTCCAAGGACTTTGTCCCCGAGCCGATTGAAGCTGAGTGTCGCCGTGGCTCCATGGACATCCTGGTCAGCAATCCCGGCGCCAAGGTCGCGATGATCAGCTCCGGACAGTTGACCTCGGCTACGATCGAGGCGGCGAGATCACTCGAAAAGCTGGGAATCCCGGTTGACGTGATTGATCCACTGTGGGTCCTCCCACTTCATGAAGACCTGGTCGAGACTGCCGAAAGTTATGATCTCGTCATGACCGTCGAGGACAATCTCGTCGTAGGCGGTATCGGTAGCCAGTTAGGTCAGGTATTGATGGAAAAGCAGGCGGCGACGCGGGTGCTGGCCTGCGGGATTCCGAAGCTCTTCCCCGACCATGGTTCGCGTGCATCACTGCTGACGAAGTTCGGCTTGACGGCCCCTCAGTTGGTTGCACGAGTGCGTGCGGCGCTGACTAAATGATTGACTAATCCGTACTCGCCTTGCTTGGGCGAAATGCTAAGGCAATGACGGGGGAGAGAAGGTCGATCTGCCAGGGGCGTAATCCGATGCGTCCTAGGCAGACTTCGATTTGTGCCTGTCCAATTTCCTCGCTAGCTTCCCAGATCAGGGATCGCATCTGCTTCGAGGTGATCAATAGATCAGGACGGATGCTCAACTGATCCGCTAACCCCGTCACGGCTGCTTTGGTCTGGGTCCAGCGCCGGAACTTTCGTGGGTAGTGCTTGGCCCAGGTCTTGTGGTGTGGGATTTGCTCGGTTTGAAGGAAGGGGGCCGGGTAGTCCTTTGGGGACATCGAGTCAACTTGTGCGATTCGGTTCACCCAATTCGTCAAGAATCGCTTCGTCTTTGACTGCTTCAGCGAGTTCGCGATCATGACTTTCCAGCCGTCAGGAAGTCTGTGATCGGCACCCAAAGTTGCCGCCCACTCGGTGAGCGTCCGGTCAGGAAGGATGCGGTTGGGTTCCTTGTCGAATTTGAAGGCCAGATGATCTCTCTCATGCCACAACTGCTGGACAAAGGCGGCCTGCCGAGGCGTTGAGATGAGGTGGATTCCCGATGTCCGGCGCCATCTCTCCTGCGATGATGGCGGCTCGTAGCTGTGCCACTGGGCTAGAATCTGGTGACATTCTTGGCTCATCCACTCCCAGCGACCGGCCTTGACGAGTTCATCCTGGAGCAGGTGACGTAGAGAGTTCAAGTATTCAACGTCTAGGGCTGCGTATCTCAGCCACCCTGAGGGAAGGGGTCTCCTTGACCAGTTCTCTGCCGAGTGCTTCTTACTCAGGGTGACGCCGAAATAGGCCTCTACCATCGCGGCCAATCCGACCTTCGGTTTGCCGAGGAGACGTCCGGCAAGTTCTGTGTCGAAGACGGCACTCGGTATCAGCCCTGCTTGATGAAGACAGGGGAGATCTTGTTTGGCTGAGTGCAGGGTCCAGTCCAGCGGATTGATGACGGCGCGTAGAGGTTCGAGTTCGTCGTGGGTGAAGGCGATCGGGTCGATCAAGACGGTGCCGGTGCCTTCGCGTCGGAATTGCACTAGATAGGCCCGACCGGAGTAGCGGAAATGCTGGGCTCGCTCAGTGTCGACAGCTAGCGGGCCGGTCCCCGACGCTAATGCGTCGACAGCATTGGTCAGTAATTCGCGACTATTGACGAGCTCAGGTATCCCTTGACTTGGGCAGTTACCCCCGGAATCGGGGGTGGATGGGGTGGTGCTGCTCACAGTTGCAGGGCACCTAACCTAGGTTGGATTGAAACCACCCCGTCAACCACCGGAGGCAGCCCGGCGCTTAGCCTCAGCAGGTCCTGCCAGGCTTTGAGGTGGTCAGCGAAGCTATGGTCAGCGTCGATTAACGCCGTCCAAGAGGCCCTGATCTCGATTTCGGCACGGTCTGGGTCGGTGGAGATATCGCCGAAACCGCGTGAACTCATCGCGGTTACCGTTCCTGATGGTGCGGCATGTAGGGCACCGTGTTTGTTGAGGGATTCGATCAGCCACGACCAGCCCACCTCAGCTAAGAGGGGGTCGAGGACCATCTCCATGTCGGCATCGGATTGGATATAAGAGACGCAGCGAAAGGACCCGTCCCAAATTGCGGGCCGATCAGGGTTGTGGAGAAGGACGAGTCGGCCAGTGCCGACGATGCCCAAACCGTCGTTGAGGTCGGCTTCAAAGGCGATAGAAAAGGGGGCAAGCCGTTTTGGTGCTGGGACTTCAGTGATTGTGACAGACGGATCCCAGTGAAAAACCGCGAGATCGGCGTAGGCCTGATCGAATTCGGGATCGGGCTGCGGAGCCTCGCGGAAGCTGGTCATGGGTTCAGCCTACGGGACAAAGTCGGCTCAGCCTTGGTTACACGCCGGGCACCTAGGCCGAGGTTGAATCTGGGGCCGCTGATCGAATGGGGGTAGGCGAGTACGGGGTTTAGGCGTGCGGGTCTTCGTCTAGTGTCAAAGATGCGGAGTTGATGCAATAGCGAAGATCTGTGGGAGTGTCGTAGCCTTCACCGGCAAAAACGTGGCCGAGGTGGCTGCCGCATGATGCGCACTGAACCTCGATGCGGGGGCGGTTGGGGATGGAGTAGTCGTGGATGTAGACGACGGAGTTGTCGTCTTGAGGTGCGTAGAAGGAAGGCCAGCCACAGTGGGAGTGGAACTTCGTTGTCGACGAGAACAGCGTGGCGCCGCACCCCTTGCACAAATAGGTTCCTGGAGTCTCGGTGTCGGTGTAGATGCCGGTGAAGGCTGGTTCGGTTCCGCCCTCACGCATGATCCGGTATTCGTCGTCGTTGAGCTGAATCCGCCACTGATCGTTGGTTTTCACGACGGGGAAAGAGAACTCCTCGGCACTGTCGGCAGCCTTACTAGCGATTCTGATTTGGTCGGTCATCATTCCTCCTTGACGCGGTCACAGGGATCGGGCTAGACGGTGATGCTATCCGGTGAGGTCCAGCATACCTGGCAGATCGTTCTTATCAGGCGGTCACAATTGGGTGAGATGACATACTGGCACTATGGGTAAGAAAGTAGATGCCAAGGCAAAGAAGAAGGACAAAGCGGGCAAATCGAGGAAGAAGCTCAAAGGAGCCAAAGCCGTCGAGCTCGGTAAGGCGAAGAAGTCGCGCCACCTAGACAAGGGGAAGCCGGAGACGAATTCTTGTGCCAAGGCAGGCCGGCGCGAGCCAATGGCAGCGGCCTACGATCCCTATTCTTGCGATCTTCTTGCGAATCTTCGGGTTGATCCGGCCACCGTTGATATTGATTCTTTGGATCCATCTGCCACCCCTGGTTATCCGCTCGACGAGGGGAAAGACTGCCAGGATGAGGTGATGTCTGCGCTGGCAGAGCCACTTTCTGACCTCCAGGAATGTCTGTGGGCGAATGGAAAGGAGTACCCGGGGGATGCGAAGTCGGTGTTACTCGTTCTCCAAGGGTTGGATACCTCGGGAAAGGGCGGGGTGATTCGTCACGCCGTTGGTTTGGTTGATCCTCAGGGTGTGGCCCTCCATGCTTTCAAGAGACCTACAGAGGAAGAACTCTCCCATAACTTCTTGTGGAGGATTCGACGAGAGCTGCCTGCTCCTGGGATGATCGGCGTCTTCGATCGCTCTCATTATGAGGACGTGCTGGCTGTTCGTGTTGAAAAACTCGTTCAGCGGCGTACCTGGCAGAACCGGTTCCGAATTATCAACGAGTTTGAGCAGGAGCTGGTTGAGTCAGGCACCACCGTCATCAAGTGTTTCTTGAATGTGTCGAAGGATGAGCAGAAGCGGCGTCTGCTGGCTCGGCTGGATGATCCCCAAAAGTACTGGAAGTATGAGCCGGGCGACTTGGACACCCGCCAGAGATGGGATGACTATATGGACGCCTATCAGGATGTGTTGGAGAAGTGCTCGACGCCGTGGGCTCCGTGGTATGTGATTCCGGCGGACCGCAAGTGGTACCGGAACTGGGCGGTCGCGCAGATTCTGTTTGAGACCCTCGCTGGGTTGGGCCTTTCATGGCCGGAAGCGAAGTTTGACCCGCAAGAGCAGAAGCGACTTCTTCAGGGACTCTAAGCAAAACGCTGGCCACCCCGGGTTACGTCCGGGGTGGGCAAGTTCTCCCAGGTAGGACTCGGGTGTGCTATCCGTGCCGCATGGATCACTTCAACAAAAGTAAGTGACCCATGCTTGGCTTAGGCGTTGACTGCGATCGGCATCGAATCTTGAGCTTCGCTGGTGTCTTCGGCGGCAACGACGTCTTGGTTGACGTCCAGGTCGAGCAAGGCCATCGCGGCATAGGCGTAGCGTGCAATCGCCATGGACATCACGCGCTGATCTGCACCGAATGGGGCACTGACGGCGACCGCACCGAGCTGGTAGGCGGCTTCACACTGGGCCAGGTAGTCGTCGTCGGCAGCAAGGAAAGCGGATCCGACAGCGATCATTCGCCGTCCTTGAGCCCTCAAAGTGGAGATGGCAGATTCCATTGAGTGCTCCCCGCTTCGGGTTGCCAGTTGAACGGGCAGTTTGTGGTGGCTTGCCCACTGGCGCACTCGACGGTTGATCAATCCGGCACCTCTGACATCGCCAAGATCAGGGACCGACAGCACTAGACCATCAAGTTCCGACACGCGGCGCTGGGACAAGACCTGACGCAGACGCTCATCGATGATGTTGAGAATCTTGGCCTCAGGGCCGAGCGGGCGAGACAGCCCAATCGAAAGCTCCGGATGGCGAGAGCGCACATTGGCAACCATCTTCTCGGTGTCTTCGTCGGCTTCAAAAGCTCTGGTGATATTGAGAGGGACGAAACAGATCTCGTTGACACCGTGACTCGACAGAGTATTGACGACCTGGGGTCCAGTAGGCGGACACTTATCCAGAAAGGCGAGGTGGATAGACAGCTCTTCGCGTTCGGATTGCATCTGGTGACGCATGGTGTGGAAGGTCTGAACGACCTGAGGGTTATCAGATCCGTGAGCCACCATGACCAGTGCTGGAGCAGTCATTAGTCTCAATCCTTTCGGCGTGCTTGTCTCCTTCGTCATCTGTGCCTCGACGTCATCGACGTGGCATCACTAACTTTTGTCCTGGCTGGGAGGGAGTGCAAGTTGCATATCTTGATATATGAGACATAGTCCCAGTAAGTGGACGCGGTTGAGGATTTGTGGTGGGAGGCCTGAATCAGTGTGTGATTTTTGGTTGAAGGTGGTGAATGTCGATGGTTCCCAGAGAACTTGTAGGGAGTGTGGGGAGTTGCGAAAAATGTTTGTGCGAGGGCTGGATCTGTTGATAAATGTGCCGGGGGTGGTTTCCTTTGGAGCCGCCCATGATGTCAAAAAATCAACTGTCTGGCGTCTGTCTTAGTTAATGAGATCGTTATCTCGGCATTTTCCGGAGTGAGCATCGCTTTTGCACACTTCGTTGAGAGGGCAGTGGCGGGGTCAGTGCCGGGGGTGAAGTGCGGAGTGGTGGAGGGGGGCTAGATCGGGACAATTCTCGTGGTGAGGTGATAGGTGATATCCGGGTTGAACCAGTGACCTCTTTGGTGTGAGAGGCGGGGAGCTGATCTGCCCTTGGATTTTTAGTTCCAGCCAGGCACAACCGCCTAAGGTGAAGTAAAGTGTGGAACTCTCAAACACGAGTTCGGGGTGTACGTGGGACGCGACAAAGAGACAGCGTCAAGAGTGCGCATCGTCAAACCCTATCGGCTAAGGAAACAGAGAGTGGGCGATACTGGGTTCGAACCAGTGACCTCTTCGGTGTGAACGAAGCGCGCTACCGCTGCGCCAATCGCCCGAGTCCTTCGTCAAGGTGTTCTTGACGGGTGCCTAGATCACTCTAGAACATTGCGTGCATCACCTTCCGGTGTCCGATGCAGAGGTAACTCTATCCCATGGACAGATCATTTCGCCAAATTCCCTCGCTCTGACTGGCGGACCATCTATTGCTGGCGATGTCGGTTCACCATGACGGGCAGGGTGTGGGTGTGTCGGTAACCAGGTTTCGGTGCTTCACCGGACGCAATCATAGTGACGGGCCGTTCGCCGCTCCCGAGGGGAACCCAGCCTGTCAGCAGCCAGGTTTTGCATTTCCCGGTTCTTTCGCTAATCTAGTTGGGCGCTCAGCGCAGTCGAATGGAATCGGCAGAATCACTGATTTTGTCATCATCCCGGCACTGTGTTAAGCTTTTCGAGTTGTTCGCGAGAACGACACTGAAATGCGGACGTGGCTCAGCTGGTAGAGCATCACCTTGCCAAGGTGAGGGTCGCGGGTTCGAATCCCGTCGTCCGCTCGGATCTGAATCTCGCCGTCACTCGCTGGTGAGGTTTCGTTCATTCGGTGGAGTGGCCGAGAGGCGAGGCAGCGGACTGCAAATCCGTTTACGCAGGTTCAAATCCTGTCTCCACCTCGGGCGGCTGGCGCAGCGGTAGCGCGCTTCCTTGACACGGAAGAGGTCACAAGTTCGATCCTTGTGTCGCCCACCATCATTCAGGCACCTGGAGGTGCCTGTTTTGCATTTAGCCTGTTGTTGTCTAACCACCCCAGTTTTTCACCAGCGAGAGTCCGCGTTTTCGTCATCAGTCTGGCAAAATCGCCCACATCAATGCTTAGCTTCGAGGGACTGCCTCCCTCACTGACGAATGGAGTTCGTCATGACTTCATCCCTACAGTTTCGTCACGACCCATCCTCGCGTCGTTACGAAGCCTGGTTGGACGGCGAACTAGCCGGGCACATTGAATACTCGGTGGATCAAGACGACGACGGTCAGGTCATCGTCTCGATTCTTCATACCGTCATCGGTCCGGACTTTGAAGGACGCGGGATCGCCAGCGCGCTGACCTCACACGTCACTAAGCAAATTCGTGCAGACGGGCACAAGCTCCGCCCAGTATGCACCTATACCCAAGACTGGATCGACCGCCATCAGGATCGGGTCTGCGACATCCTTCATTGATCCGCTCAAGTCAACACCGGGGCCAGGCTACCAACCTCAAACATGAGTCAGGCAGGCGCCATGTCTACTATCGGTCACTCTTGCCGGCCAACACCGGAAGCTTCATCGGCGGGAACAGTTCATCGATTGTCGACGAAGAACCAGTCGAAACATCTGATCCCGGGGTGTCCGCCTACGCAGGTTCGTCGGCATGGCCGGTAGGACTATTTCGTTTCGGACGGGTACAGTAACAACGGACATCTTTGTGGTTGGCATCCGGCTAGCTGATCCGGCTAGTCGGTGATGGGCGAACCACTCATGGGAAGGAAATCACAGTGGCATCGGTCGTGATCGTCGAAAACGGTGAGAGTCGCGCGGAAGAAATCGCAGCGCACACCACCGGATTGGACCTGTTTGGTAATGATCCGCAGGTCGTCGCCGTCTACGTCAATGGTCAGGTGACAGATCTTCAACTCGAACTACCCGATGGTGCCTCGATCAGCCCCGTGATGATGGATTCAGAAGATGGCCTTGCGGTGGTTCGTCACTCCGCCGCCCATGTCACCGCCCAGGCCTTGCAGAATCTCTTCGCCGAAGCCAAACTCGGCATCGGCCCCCCGATCACCGATGGGTTCTACTACGACTTCCAGGTTGATCCGCTGACTCCTGAAGATTTGAAGGCCATCGAGAAGAAGATGGCGCAGATCATCAAAGACAAGCAGCGTTTCGTCCGTCGGGTCGTCTCTGACGCCGAAGCCCAGACCGAACTTGCTGGGGAACCGTTCAAGCTGGAACTGATCAACGATAAGGGCTCTGCTAGTGCAAATGATGGGTCCAGCGTTGAAGTTGGCGGCGCGGAGCTGACCATCTACGACAATGTGCGCAAAGACGGAACCGTCGCTTGGAAGGATCTCTGTCGCGGCCCTCACGTCCCGCACACCGGCTACATCAAGGCCGTTGCACTGATGAAATCCTCAGCGGCTTATTGGCGTGGTGACCAATCCAAGGCTGGTCTGCAACGCGTCTACGGCACAGCCTGGGCCACGAAAGATGACCTCAAAGCCTATCGAACCAGACTCGAAGAAGCTGCCAAGCGCGACCACCGCAAACTTGGTGCTGAACTCGACCTCTATTCTTTCCCAGAAGAGATCGGCCCCGGCCTCGTCGTATTCCACCCCAAGGGCGGAATCGTGCGTATGGAGATGGAAAAATACGTCCGGGAACGCCACCTCGAGGCAGGGTTCGAGTTCGTCAAGACTCCGGTGATCTCTAAGGGAGACTTATTCCACACCTCCGGCCACTTGCCCTACTATGCAGACACCATGTTCCCGCCGATGACCGCCGACGAGGCGCGCGATGAGTCGGGGGAGATCACCCACGCCGGTCAGGATTACTACCTGAAGGCGATGAACTGCCCGATGCACAACCTGATCTATCGATCTCGCGGGCGTTCCTATCGTGATCTGCCGTTGCGCCTTTTCGAGTTCGGCGAGGTCTATCGTTACGAGAAGTCCGGCGTCGTCCAAGGCCTCACCAGGATGCGCGGGTTCACCCAGGATGACTCGCACACCTACTGCACCCCAGAACAGGCCAAGGACGAGATCGCGGTCCAGATCAACTTCATCTTGTCTTTGCTGCGTGACTTCGGCCTCAACGACTTCTATATGGAGTTGTCGACGCGCGATGAGAATTCGTCGAAGTTCATCGGTTCTGACGAAGCCTGGGAGCAGGCAACCGCCATCCTCGAAGAGGCCGCCCTCTCCACCGGGCTCGATCTAGTACCCGATCCTGGTGGTGCCGCCTTCTATGGCCCGAAGGTATCGGTCCAGGCTAAGGACGCCATCGGGCGAACGTGGCAGATGTCGACGGTCCAATATGATTTCAATCAGCCGGAGCGGTTTGACCTCGAATACACCGCCTCCGACGGTTCGCACCAGCGTCCCATCATGATCCATTCAGCCAAGTTCGGCTCGATTGAGCGGTTCATGGGTTTGCTGGTGGAGAACTACGCCGGGGCTTTCCCGGCGTGGCTGGCTCCCGTCCAGGTCAAGGGTGTTCCGGTAGCTAGCGAGTTCAACGCCTACCTGGAACAGTTCGCCGACCGGCTCAAGGCTCGCGGGATTCGCGTAGAACTCGATGAGTCAGACGATCGCTTCCCGAAGAAGATCCGCAATGCCACGAAAGAGAAGGTGCCATTCATCATCATCGTCGGTGGTGAGGATCGCGACGCCAATACCGTCTCCTTTAGGTTCCGTGACGCTAGCCAGCTCAACGGTGTCTGCCAGGACGAGGCAATCGAGATCATTGAGCGGTGGGTCGCTACCCGCAATAACACCGATCCGAGCGCTGACTTGGTGTCGGTGACCGCTGAGGATGCGTAAGTCATCGAAGTCGGAGCTGAGTGTAGTGACCTCATCAGCCACGGCATATGCCGGTGTTCCAGACGCCTTCGGTAGGCTCTGGACACCCCACCGCATGGTCTATATCGACGGGGAGAATAAGCCGAAGTCTGCCAGCAGTTCGGACTGTCCTTTCTGCCTGGCGCCGCAGCGCAGTGACGAGGAAGGGCTGATCGTCCATCGCGGCAGATACTGCTATGTAGTGATGAACCTGTACCCGTATTCGTCTGGGCACATGTTGGTCTGCCCTTACCGGCACATCTCCTTGTATAAGGACGCTACCAGTGACGAGATCAACGAGATGGCGGTGTTGACTCAGCAGGCCATCCGCACCGCCGAGGTAGTGATGAACCCTGCCGGGTTCAATATCGGCATCAACCAGGGAGATATTGCCGGGGCCGGTATCGCAGCCCACCTGCATCAGCACATCGTCCCGCGCTGGAAGGGAGACGCGAACTTCCTACCTGTGATCGGACGCACCCGCGCAGTTCCACAACTGATTGGTGACGGACGCACGCTCCTGGCCGATCACTGGCAAGGGGAGTGACATGCTGGAACATTTCCGAATCGGGTGGCGCAAGGTGATGACTCGCCCGGCCCGTCTTTTAATCAAACTTGGCGTGACCTCTAACGCCGTGACCTGGGTGGGATCGATTCTATGCGTGGTCATTGCTCTCGTCGGATTCCCTCTCGGATGGCTCGCGACCACGGCATTGCTGCTGGGTGCCGTCGTCATGTGTGATTCCCTTGACGGGCAAATCTCGCGGCTGAGTGGGTCGGTCAGCACCTGGGGATCGTTCTTGGATTCCACCCTAGATCGCGTTGCCGACGGGGCGATCTTCGCCGGAATTGCTCTGTTCTATGCGGCTGACGGACGATCCTATTGGTGGTGTTTCATGGCGATTATGGCCCTGATCACTGCCGAGGTGACTTCCTACACCAAAGCCCGGGGAGAGGCCGTCGGATGTGAAGTGCACGGCGGAATCGTGACCCGTTCTGACCGGTTGTTGATCGTTCTGGTCGCAGCATTGATCACCGGATTGGGGTGGGCACCTGCTCTGCCAATCGCCTTGACGTGGCTAACCATCGGCGGGTTGGTCTCGATCGGGCAGCGGATGGTGATCGTCTACCGCCAAGCGGAAATGATTGACAGATCCGATCGCGAAGCTAGCGTCCCCAAGGCCGCGAGTGCCTCGGGTGATTTGTCAGGTGAGGGTGATTGCGCGTCCGGCGAGGCTAGTGATGCACACAGCGGCCAGTGTTGGAGTCTGACGCAGCAAGGCAACCACCAGTGAAGAAGGCTCCGTCTGCGCCAACCTGGCTGAAGATACTTGGTCTCTGTCCCCGGTGGTTGTGGCGGGCCATCTTGTATCCGGTCTCATGGTGGCTTGCCATGCGGCCTAACCGTTCGGTCAAGCGGTGGATCTACAACGCCACCATCGCCACCGGGACGACACCGTCGCCGGCAACAATCCGAGCCGCCATCGGATCGTGGGGACGCAATCTCGGTGAATCACTGACGTTGAACCGCTGGACTCCGGCAGAGATCAACCGCCTGATCACCATCTCCGACGCCGACGTTGCCCGTCTCCACGCACTGCACACAGACTCTGGTTTAGTGATTGCGTTATCCCACCTGGGAAACTGGGACCTGGCAGGGGCTTGGGCTTGTCTGAATGGTTTGCCGGTGGCGACGGTCGCGGAGAAACTCCCTGATGAGGTATTCGCCATGTTTTGCCGGATTCGCCGAGATCTCGGCTATCGCCTCTATCCGCACACCCAAGAGGGCTTGATCTCGCGCCTCAGCAGTGACCTCGATGATGGCTACATGGTCTGTCTCTTGGCAGATCGCGACTTTAGCCGCAACGGTGTCAAAGTGGATTGGCCCACCCCCTCAGGTCCGGTTGAGATATCGATCCCGCCAGGCCCTGCAGTGATCGCCCAGCGCACCGGTGCCCACCTGGTTCCGGCAGCTTTGAACTATGAGGGCCAGACGATGCGTATCACCCTAGGGGATGAGATC
>JAEZZG010000049.1 GCA_023442485.1 Actinomycetes bacterium
CTCAAAGCCCATGCAGAGCTAGACCGATATGTCGATAAAGCCTTCGGGGCTAAGAAACCACTGAAGTCGAATGAGGAACGACTCGCGGTACTCTTCGATCGCTACGTGGAGATGACAAAGGAGTCTCCGCAAGATTGAGCCTGCTCCAGCTCCATCTCCAACCGAACGCAGCCGCACCATGCACCCTTGCCCTCAACCAGCGGAAGGTCTTTCACTCACCTGACCATCTGTGCCGAGTGCTGTTAGGATGAAGACGCACAACAAAACAGTCAGAGTTCGATCTGGAAGACTCGCGGTTGTCCACTCGATCCGTGCAAAACAGCACACAGTACCGGGGCAACACCAATGCGGGTCTTTCTTGTGTTTTAGCGAGATTGGTCACCCACCTCAGATTCCATCCGCTAGCCGAACAACCCGTCCTGCTCGACGCAATCCACAAGGAATAACCATGCAGAAAACTCGCCGACTGAACAACATCTTCGCCGCTGACGGCCGCTCCGTCTCCCTCGCCCTCGACGGGTTCGGGTTCACCGAAAAGACCGACGGTGTCGATATCGCAGCCCGCACCGTGCCGGACATGATTGACTGTGGTCTCGACAACGTCCTCGTGACCTACGGACAAGCCAAGAACTTCGCCACCTACTTTGCCGGCGTCGGCCTCACCCTCCGTGTCGACGTCACCACCGGGGTCTACGACTCCTCTGTCCCAGACAACATGGCCGCCTTCGACGTCTCCGACGCCTTGAAGGTCGGCGCTGACGCCGTCGTCATGATGAACTTCCCGGGTGCTCACAACGAGCTTTCCACCAATGCTTTCGCCGCTGATCTCGCTCGCGACGGCGACGAATGGGGGATGCCGCTGATGGTTGAGACCCTCCCCTACGGCTACCCGGTGACCGTCCCCGAATCCAACGACCCGCTCAAGATCGCCACCGCCGCCCGTTTCTCCGAAGAACTCGGCGCAGACATCATCAAGACGCGCTACTCCGGTGAAGACGCCGACAAGGCCATCGCCGAGAACTGTACCGTCCCCGTTCTTGCCCTCGGCGGGCCGAAGACCGACCACGAGTCCTACTTCGCCTTCGTTGAGCACTGCATCAAGTCGGGGGCCTCGGGTGTGGCCGTCGGTCGCAACATCACTCAGGACGCAAAGCCGCTAGCGATGGTGGCCGCCCTGGTCGCCCTCGTCCACGACGATGCCACAGCCAAGCAGGCGATGATCCTCTACAGCGAGACCGAGTAATCGTCTAGTCGCTGCAGACCTTCCCATCCAGACGGTGTGCCGAGGTCACCTCTTCACAGGCTACGGCACACCTCATCGAGAAAGAACACCACAGTGAACCCTTTCAAACCCGGGACGATCATTCCGTCAATCCTGCGACTACCTGATTTGGAGGTCGCGTTGAGCTGCCCCTCAGAGCAGATTCTGCTGACGAATGTCCATATTGGAAATCTGCAGGTGTTCTCCGCCAGGTGTCATGACGCGGGCAAACAGGTGTTCGTCCACGTCGACATGATTGGCGGTTTTCGTCCGGACCGGGATGGGATTCGTCTTTTGAAGAATATGTACGGGGTGCGTGGCATTTTCAGCCATAACTCGCAGATCCTTGCGACGGCGAAGAAGACTGGCCTGGTCGCGATTCAGCGTCTACTGCTGATGGATTCCCGCTCGCTGGAACGCGGGTTGCACATCTTGCAGGACTCCCGCCCGGACGGGATCGAGGTATTGCCGGGTGTGCTGGCGGTGCGCAAAGCCACCGACATCGCCGCCGAATCAGGCACTACCCAACTGATTGCGGGCGGGATGATCGAGAGTGGCGAACAAGCCAAAGAGGTCTTCGACGCCGGATACCAGGCCATTACCTCAAGCTGCAAAGACTTGTGGAATCTGCGTCCGACTAGGGCCTAGTTCGCGCTTGCAACGTGCGGTGACGGTTCAGCGTCGAGCCGTCACCGCCTCTACGACACATGGCGACCTTCGGCACCCTCGTCACCAAAACACTCGCGAGACTCTTAGGAGTTCTAATGACCGAGAAGAAATATGTACTAGGAATCGACAACGGTGGCACCTTCACCAAAGCTGGTCTTTTTGACACCTCCGGCAATTTCTTGGCCCTGGCCCAAACCCACGCCGACATTGTCACCCCGGCACCGCTATTCACCGAACGCGAACTCGAACCTTACTGGCAGGCTAACGTCAACGCGATTCGCTCCTGCCTCGACCAAGCCCAAATCAACCCCGATGAGATCGCCGCACTCGCCGTAACCGGCCACGGCAACGGGCTTTACCTTGCGCGCAAGGATTTCAGCGCACCTCGCAACGGAATCATCTCCACCGACGCCAGAGCGCAATCCTTCGTTGACCGCTGGGTAGCCGATCCTGACTATGAGCGCAGGGTTCGCTCCAAAACCGGCTCACAGCTTTGGGCCGGTCAACCCGTTCCACTGCTGGCCTGGCTCGACGAACACGAACCCGATATCTACGACCAAACCGACTACATCTTGTCGGCCAAGGACTACATCCGGTTCCGTCTCACCGGTATTGCCGCCATGGAGGCCTCCGACGGCTGCGGTATCGCCTTGTCGAACGTCGTCACCCGCGAAATCGTCCCCGATTTATTCGAGTTCTTCGGAATCGAGCGGTGGATGTCGAAGATTCCTCCATTCATCGACTCAACCGATATCGCCGGATATATCACCGACGATGTCGCGCGGCTGACCGGACTCACCCCAGGCACACCTGTGGCGGGCGGAATGATGGACGTCGCGGCCGGAGCGATCGCTGCTGGTCTCGTCCAGGAGAATCAACTTTGCGTCATCACCGGCACCTGGTCGATCAACGAAATCATCTCTTTCGCCCCTCGCCTCAACGAGCCGGTGTTTTGGACGACCTGCTACGCGATCCCCAACTCGTGGCTCATCCTCGAAGGTGGCCCGAATGGGGTATCCAATCTGGACTGGTACATCAACCAGGTGATTCGTTCCACATTGAAGCACTTCGGAACCGAGGACCTCTCCGATGCCAAAGTCTTCGAGATCTGCGAACAGATGATTTCGGGTTTCACTCCCGACGTCCAAGACCCATTCTTCTTGCCCTACATCAACGGGACCTCGTTGATTCCTGAGGGGATGGCCGGGTTCATCGGATTCACCGGTTATCACGATATTCGGCACATGGTTCGCGCCGTCTACGAAGGCGTGATCTTCTCGCACATGTACCACATCAAGAAACTGCGTCACTACACCGAGTTGACCGGACGGGTGCGGTTCACAGGTGGCGCCGCCAACTCGTCAATGTGGACACAGATGTTCGCCGACGCCATCGGCCTTCCACTCGACATTGTTGACACCCCTGAATCGGGGTGTTTGGGGACAGCTATCTGCGCTGCAGTTGCAGCCCGGTTGCACCCTGACTATGAAGCTGCGGTGACGGCGATGACGCGTCCGCCGCGCGCAACCGTGACGCCTAACCCCGAATACGCCGACCTCTTCCAGAGACGATTCGCCAGGTTCGAGGCTTATCTTGACTCTTTCATCACTCAACCGTGACGCAACCATTGTGCAACGAGTTGATGACCGCCTGATAAGGACTTTGATATGAAAATTCTAGGAATTGCAGACCCGTTCATCCCCGAGGCTGCGCTGGTGGCCGGAACCCAGGTGTTGCGCGATGCCGGTCATGACGTCGAGATCATCACCTGGGAAGTGGGGTCCCAGGAGAAGCTCCAGGAGATCAACCTGACCGTGGAACGCCACGGCGCCAACGCGGTAGCCTTACCTGCCGAGATCGCGGAAAAGGTGCGGGCGGCGGAGATCGTGATCACCCAGTTCGCCCCGCTCGGCAAGGCACTGATTGAGTCTTGTCCCAACCTCAAAGTGATCGGTGTTGAACGCGGTGGAGTTGAGAATGTCGACCTTGACGCCGCCGAGGCTGCCGGGGTGAGCGTCATCAACACTCCCGGACGCAATGCCCGCGCGGTGGCTGAGTTCGCCGTCGGCATGATCCTTGCGGAAACCCGCAACATTGCCCGCACCCACGAGGCGATGCGGCGGCACGTCTGGCTGAAGGAATTCCCTAACCTAGATTCAGGTATTCGCGAACTGGAGAATCTCACCGTCGGGATTGTCGGCGCCGGAGCCATCGGCCAATTGGTGATGAAATTCCTGTCCGGGATGGACGCCACTTGCGTCTACTACGACCCGTACACCGCCGGATGTGAATACGGCACCAAGCTGGACGACCTGGCTGAGCTAGTCAGAGTCAGTGACATCATCTCGATCCATTCGCGTCTGACTTCCGACAACCACCACCTGATTTCTGCCGAGTTGATCGCGCAAATGAAGCCGTCTGCCATCTTGGTCAACACCGCGCGCTCTGGGCTCGTCGATGAGGAAGCGCTCGTCGATGCTCTACGGCGGCGCGCCATCATGGGGGCCGCAATCGACACCTTCGATGTGGAGCCACTACCTGAGGATTCACCGTGGTTGGGGTTGGATAACGTCACGTTGACGTCCCACCTCGCCGGATCTACCTTGGACGCTTTCCATAAGACCCCGGCGATGTTGTCCGCCCGGATTCTAGACCACCTGGGTCAGCTCTGATTCACCACAAACCCAGCCCGTGACCAACGGCATCAACCACGGCAAAACGGGGACTAGCGATATAACAAGAGGGCGACACTGATCTGTCGTCGATAACCGAAATGAGTGAGTAGAACATGGATCTTGGACTATCAGGAAAACGGGTCTTAGTGACTGGCGGCGCCTCTGGCCTCGGCGCTGCCCTGGTTCGCACCCTCGTCGAAGAGGGTGCCCGAGTCTGCCTGAACTACCGGAGCCGTCGCGACGAAGCCGACGCACTCGTCACCGAGCTCAGTGACGAATCCCAGACCAACATCGTCGCCGTCCAGGCCGACCTCTCCGACATGCAACAAGTTCGCAACTTGTTCACCGAGGCGACGAAACAACTCGGCGGGCTCGACGCGGTCGTCAATAATGCCGGGATCTGGCTGACCTGCCAGATTCCCGAGATCACCGAGGACGAATGGGACAAGACCATGGACGTCAACCTCAAAGCCCCCATGATCTTGACCCAGATGTTGGTCAAACATTGCCAAGACGAAGGAAAGCCGGGCGTGGTGCTGTCGGTGACCTCTCAGGCAGCTTTCCGAGGTTCGTCCACCGGACACATGCCGTATGCAGCGTCGAAGGGCGGGCTGATCTCGATGACTCGCTCACTCGTCCAGGAGATGAAAGACTGCGGGGTCAGGTTCAACACCTTGGCGATCGGCACCATGGAATCTCCGATGATCGCACAAGCCCTCGCCGCAAGGCGCGAGTTCTACGAGTCAAGGATTCCGATCGGCTACGTCGCCAAGGCCGAGCAGGTCGCCGCCATCGCAGCTTTCCTGGTGTCGGATAAGGCCGACTACATCACCGGCGCATGTATCGATGTCTCAGGGGGTCAACTGTTACACTGAGCAACGATTCCCTGCCGTCCCTGCTCCACGTCTTCATCTGAAGGAACCCCATGAGTCTCGGGCAGTCTCCGTCACGCACGTCGACGTCCCAGGCGATCCTTGCCTGCTTCTCCACCCGGATCGACGGAACCATCTTCGATATCCGCGGCGACAAGGGCTTTATCCGTTGCGAAGTGGAGTCAGGGATGCTGGTTTTCCGCATCTGTAGCCCTTTCCGTGACGCCTGCTGCGAGGTCGAAGATTCCGTCGGGATCGCAGATGGGCGCCCCCACGCGGTGGCGATGTGGGTTGGCGATTTCGGCACCCACTTCTTCCTTGACGGTATCCAGTGTTTCTCCTCCACCTCGACGGTCTCCCTCGCCGACATCGGCGCACCCGTCGACAGCGCAACAGGTGGGGATGCGGTGCGTCTCGGGGATGACGGTGGCCCCGACGTCTGGGACTTCACTATCGACCCCGCCCCCTCCAAGCGCCGGATCCTCGCTGCCGCACCGAAACCGTCCCCGATCGTGGAGTTTGCCTCCAACGAGTTGAGCCCAATCGACGTCACCCGCATCGCGAGGTTGCACGAGGGTTGCATCGCCCTCGCATTCCGAGTGCGCGGCGTCGGCCAAGAAGGCACCGTGCTATCTGCTGGCAACGACGCCGGGGAGCTGCTGGACATCTCGGTGTGCCAGGATGAACTGCGCTACCGGGTACGACACGCCCAACCCGTCACTGATCGGCTGGCGAACGATCCTGACTCCAGGGCTACACCCGCCCCGTCGCCCACCTCAGCCCTCTCCACACCCCCTTCTGCGGCTCCCGCCCCGACCCTCTCCACACTCCTTTCTGCAGCCTCCACCCCCGCTCCCGCCGCCTCTCTGATTGAAGAAGCCGTGATCACCCGGGGGTGGAATAGTGGCGACGTGTTCCACATCGCCGTCAATGTCGGTCGCGGCAGTGTCGAGCTCTACGTCAACGGCTACTGCGCCCTACACCAACCTGGTGGCGGGTTCTTCGCCTCGACGCTCGCCGACAAATCCTCGATTACCCGAATCGTCATTGGTCAAGACTTGGCTGGAAGGAGGCTGTGCGGAGATGTCCACGCTGCCGCGATCTATGACACACCCCTCAATGACTGGCAGTTGAAACGCCTAGCCGGGGTGGACGGCCCGGGTGAAACCGCACTGTTTGATCGCGGTCTGCTCGATGCGGCGTGTTATCGAATCCCCTCCTTGCTTGCCCTTCCTGACGGGACCTTGCTCGCCGGGGCCGACCAGCGGGTCGATTCCCCTAATGACTCCCCGAACCGGATCAACTTCTGTCTGCGCCGCTCCACCGACGGCGGGCACACCTGGGATGAGGTCTCCCAGTTGACCTCTTTCCCCGGACACGGCGCTCAGGCTGCTTCGGTGATTGATTCCTGCCTGGTCCATGACGTCGAGATCGGACGCACCTTCGTCATCCTCGATCACTTCCCCGCCGGGATCGGCCTCTTCAACGCCTCCCCCGGGATCGGGGTCGACCCTCACCACCAGCTTCCGCTTGCCCCAGACGGGTCATCCGGCAGCCCAACCTTGCCAACGTCGTATCTGATGATGATGTTCAGCGACGATTCTGGAAAGACCTGGTCACCGCTGATCCACCTCAACCACCAGGTCAAACAGGAATGGATGACTTTCCTCGGTACCGGGCCTGGCAACGGGATTCAGTTGCGTCACGGCCCACATGCCGGCCGCCTGCTGATCCCGGTCTACTTCTCCCACCTGGACCGCACCAAGCTATCGTCGGCGGTAATCTATTCCGACGATCATGGACAAAGCTGGACCCGATCTGGCTCACCGAATGATCACCGCACTGTTGCCGGTTCTGGCTCTATGCCTGACGTCGTGATTGACCCACGCACCCTGGATGATGACCGCTGGACCTTGCACGAGTCGACGGTGGTGGAAGACAGCCAGGGACGGGTTCTGATGTTGACTCGCAACCAGGACCCTCGTGGCAAGGTGTTGAAGTCTGTCTCTTCTGACGGTGGGCAAACCTGGTCTGCCCCGGAACCGATTGACGAAATCACCGAAATCTTCTCCCAACCCAATGCCGTCGCCTGGCCAAGGCGTTGCGAATCAGTTGCATTGACGGCGGATGCGCCAGCCCACCACCAAGACACCAGACATTGCGGAGCCGAGGATGTAGACGCCAACGTCTCGGACACCGACACTAACGCCGTCCAGAGCGATCTCGATCCTCGCGGTGACGGAGGTGCCGAGGTCGGCTCTGCGGAAACCCAAGCGGGTGAGGTGCTCCGCCGGATCGCCTTCGCCAATGCGTCACAACTCATGCCTTTCCGAGGGCACGGCGTGGTGAGACTGTCGTATGACGACGGCGACACCTGGCCGGTGGCGAAAACCCTCTGCTTGGGGCATTACGTCTATCAATGTATGACTCCGCTCGGCCCCGACGCACTCGGGGTGCTCTGGGAGAGGGAGACCCAGGGGCTGTATTTCACCCGTCTGGATGCGAGTTGGTTCACCTGGTGAGCTGAAGGGCCGCGTGTGCCGTCATCATCGACGCGGCGAAGCCCGGGCTGGCTAGGGGCTATACCCCTGCCTGACAGCCCGGTTCCGATTACGACGCCCCGGCTAAGCTTGACGTCATGGAGATGACTTTGAAAGGCACGGCCAAGCGCGACTACGAGCCTGAGATCGGCGAACTCAACCTGACCCTCTCCGCCGAAGAACCGGATCAGCGCGAATCCATCACCCAGGTTGGGCGGTTATCGTCTGCGCTCACCAACTGCTTGGACTCTATGGAGAGTCGGCACCAGATTGAGCACTGGTCCATGTCTACTCCGATGACGTGGAGCTGGCAGGTTGACGAGCGCCCCAAGCGTCGCATGTACCGCACGTCGATGCAGGTCGCCATCGAATTTTGCGATTTCTCGGCACTGAGCAGTTTCGTTCTCGATTGGGGAGGGGAGCCGGGATGCAACCTCCTTGAAATCAACTGGCGGCTGCGTTCCGCCACGGAAGACACCGAGAAGCTGTCCTTGCTACGCCAGGCAGTCTCTAACGCCATGACGAAGGCGCGGCAGATCGCTGACGTGACCGGGGTGGGTGAGCTGGAATGTCTCGAGGTGACTGACCCGCACATGATGAACGTCACGGGCAGCGACGACGGCTGGCACCCAGGGGTCACACCTCGCACCATGATGGGCGCGGATGTCCACCCGCCCTCCGCCGTCATCGAGGTCAAGCCTGAGCGGGTCTCACTGTCGGCGACGATTTGGGCTAGGTTTGCCGGTCATCGGTTGTGATCATCGTCGGCTCTCCTGAGAAAAACCCGAGATATTCCTAAATAGTCCTCTCAGGAACCCGGGGAAAGCGGGAACTGGGGGTGAAAAAGTAGCGGTGGAGTGGCTACGGTGGGAGTAGATAAAGTGGAGGTTGAGCTCGACGGCACCTGTGTGGAGCGGGTGCGGACGGCTCGTAGGAGTATCGCGTGGAGAGTGAAGGGGGAGAGATGAGACCGTTCGGCGTGCGACGGGCGCGAGATTTTGGTCGCCCTGCTGCGGCCATTCGGCTCGGCGTCGTATCCCTCGTTGGCGTCATCACCTTCACTGGTTGCGCCACTCACGACCCTGACCAGGCCACCGAGCCCGTCGCCGGAATCTCTTCAAGCACCGAGCCCGCTACCAATAGCAGCGACAATCAGCAACTCTTCCCGGCCAAGATCGTCGTCCTCGACGGCGTAGAAGCCGAGCAGCTAAAGGGTATAACCTTCAATGCTCCATCCGGGTGGAAGATCGACGCCTGGGCCAATGTCACCGACGCGACCGGGCTCGCCTGGACAAGCGAAGGTGACCTGCTGGTGTCATCTCCGAGAACCGGCCAAATCGTCAGGCTCCACCCCTCACCCGAGACCACCCAGCCGCCGTCCTCATCCCCCTTCGTTACCGGGATCAACTCGCCCCATTCGATCGTCTCAACAACCACCGCTAACAGCAGCATCCTCGTCGTCACCACCGCAGATGACATCCGCTCCTACAGTTTCTCCGGCGCTGCCGTGGCAGAACCGAAGATTCTGGTTTCTAACCCGCGAATTGCCCAGCTCACCTCCCACGCTGCCCTGGCGATCTCTCCCGACGGCGACACCATCAGCTACTCAGTCCCGGGGATGCCACTCGATCCCGCAGCCCGCCCCTCTTTCCAGGCTTCGCTATCGTCGTTCGACTCCACCGCGCACACCATCGGGGTGGTTCGTCAGATGAATCTTGACGGGGCCAATAACCGCGTGCTGGCTACGGGAGTCGTTGACGGGTCTGCCCTCGACTATGCCCCGGACGAGACCTTGTTCGCCGCATTGACCTCGCTGGATAGCCTCAGCAGCACAGACACCAGCGTCTCACCGTCGTTTGAAAACCAATCCCCTTCATCGACTCTGGCCCGCACCGCCCCTTACACCGTCTACAACGGTCAGCGCTTCTACCCGGCAGACGCCGTGACGCGGATCACCGCCAACAAGGATTGGGGCTGGCCGAAATGTACCCTCGCGGTGAACACACCGATGATTCAGCCTGGGCAGTACTCCGATGTCTCCCTGGTTTCCGCCCCCAACCCCGCTCATGACGATTACGCGTCTTCCTGCGCCGACAAGATCGAGGCAACGGGCGTCCCCCTCCCCCAAGGCACCTCGATTAGTGCGCTACTCTTCTTGAAGAACACCACCTTGCCGACGTCTTTGCTCAACGGGGCCCTTGGAGTTGCTGACCCGAGGGAGAACTCCACGGCTCAACCGCAGTTGCTGTATTTCCCGTGGGACCCGACAACCAACACCTTGACTAAGCCATATCCCTTCCTGACGGGCTTGGTGGACGAGAACGGTATGCCGTGGGCAGAGATTACGTCACTGACGGCGGGGGCGAACGGCAAACTCTACGCGGCTGACCCGCTCAACGGGATTGTGTATCGGCTGACTCCACCCGCCTAAAGGCTCCCCGGGGGCTTAGAGCCTAGGGTTCTTCGGTTTCTTGAGGTTGGCTAGGTTGCGGGTTCTCCTCATCGTCAAAAGGCCACCCCGTCACCATCGCGCCCGCAACGCCGGGCTCGATGAAATACTCGTAGGAGAAAGACATCACAAAATCCTCCGGATCCATCGACAAGAAATAGCCGATGTCTGAGCTTTGCGAGGAATGGGCCCGCATGGCGCGTCTCTTCGTATCCAGGGCAGCCGAAACGTTGACCTCCCAGTTCAGGTCCGCTTCGTCGGTGCCGACGGGGTTGCCGTCGTCGCCGATGTGGTCTCGACCCGCCAGGCGTCGGCGGTCACGGTTGCTGGTCGCTTCCAGGTATCTGGCGTCGTTGCCATAGATCTCCCAGGCACGTTTGGTGACGCGATGAGTCTGGATGTGGTCGGGATGGCCGTAGTTTCCGTGGCCGTCATAGCCGATGATGACGTCAGGGCGCACCTGGTTGAACACTGCTACCAGGCGGTTTGCGGCGTCATCGACATCTGCGTTCATGAAGGCCGCCGGGTCCTGGTTTTGAGGCCATCCGGTCATACCAGAGTCCTTGTATCCGAGCCAGTACACACCGTCAATACCGATGATTTGCGCACTGGCTAGGGCTTCCTTCTTCCTCACGGCGACACATTGGGCGTCAGTGACGCTCTGATCGTGGCGTTCACCGTGATCCCCGTTGGTGCAAAACACCTCGACGACTCGGTGGCCACGCTGAGCCGCCAAGGCCATCACCCCCGACGTCAGACCGGTTTCATCGTCTGGATGGGCGTGGACATAGATGATCGTGGACACAATTTCACGCTACCCCAATAGGTTGACCAGTGACTACTAGATAGTTGACGACGATCATATTATTTCATTGCCCTTGTCAGCCCGCGAAGAACACCGGCTGATAGGCTGGAGTATCTAAAAATCACCACCACCTCTAGTCTTTCCTAAGATCGCTTCCCTATGACTTCTATCGATTCGACTTCCAGTGACCAGCCCGGGATCGGCGGCCTCACCCAGCAGCCACCGACGCGCCCTGTGGTTGGCGTTGCCGCCTTAGGTGGGACGATCGGGATGCGTCCGGCCTCACCCGGTCAACCCGTCGTTCCGACCTTGACTGCTGACGATCTGCTCGCCGCCATCCCTGAGTTAGCCGAGAAGGTTGACGTCACGGCAACGACGATTTCGACCTCATCGTCGGCGTCCTTGACGATGGACGACCTGCTCGCGGCACTGAGATGGGCCGACGAGGCCGTCCAAGCCGGTGCTGCCGGTGTGGTCATCTCTCACGGAACCGACACCCTCGAGGAGTCGGCTTTCTTAGTTGATTTGATGTGGGATCGGCCGGAACCGATCGTGCTAACCGGGGCGATGCGCTCATCGAATTTGGCCTCGCCGGACGGGTCCGCAAATCTGTTCAATGCGGCCGTGACCGCCGCCTCTCCCCAAGCCCGCAACCTCGGTGTTCTCGTGGCGCTGAACGAGACCGTCCATCTTGCCCGATTAGTCCGCAAATCTGATTCTCACGCCCTGGAGGCTTTCACCTCGCCCGGTTTTGGCCCCGTGGGATATGTCCGGGAACGCGAATTTGAGCGGTTTTGGGCCCTCGACGCTGCCCGGTTGATTCTGCAGCCCCCGTCCCAGACGACGGTTCGGATTCCGCTAGTTGAAGCTACCTGGGGTGAAGACGGCAGCTTCGTCTCGGCTTTACTCGGTTTGACTAGCGGTGACGCACGTCCAGGTGGCGCAGGCATTGACGGTTTGGTGGTGGACGGCTCAGGGGTGGGCCACGTCTCGGCCGCCTTCGCCGACGTCATCGAGGACGCGGTGGCGGCGGGGGTTCCAGTCGTCGTCTCTAGCCGTACCGACCAGTCAGGTACGGCCCATGCCCTCTATGGATATGCCGGTTCTGAATCGGACCTGGTCTCACGCGGGGCGATTCTTGCCGGTCAACTCACCGGGCGCAAGGCCCGGCTGGCGCTGCATCTGATGGTCGATGCCGGATGGGGGCTCGACCAGATCCGCTCCGCCTTCACTCGTTATTGGCGCGGCCAATAACGCAACCGTCTCAACAACGCTGTTGCAGACGTACCTGAAAGAAAGGAATCAATGATGGCTAAGGAATTCAAGGTCTGTATTGGTGTCCATGTAGATGCCGTAGGCGGCTGGCTAGGTTCTTATGGCGGTGAGGACTCACCGAACGACATCCAGCGCGGGGTTTTCGCTGGCGAAGTCGGGATGCCGCGTATCCGTACCCTCTTGCAGCGTCGCGGCCTTCCGGCAACCTGGTTCGTCCCCGGCCACTCGATGGAGACCTTCCCGAAGCAGTTTGAAGACGTCGTCGCTGCTGGTTTCGAGATCGGTCTGCACGGTTATTCGCATGAAAACCCGGTCGCGATGTCTCCTCAGCAAGAAGCTGATGTCCTAGGGCGCTGTATGGAGATCGCCGAAAAGTTCACCGGCAAGAAGCCGGTCGGCTACTGCGCCCCCTGGTGGGAGATGAGCTCTTATACTGCCCAACTCCTGCTTGACAATGGGTTCAGCTACGACAACTCGCAGTCTTACCACGACTTCATGCCCTTCTATGCCCGCGTCGGCGACAAGTGGACCGTCATCGATTACGACAAGCCCGCCGAAGAGTGGATGAAGCCCCTCGAACATGGCAAGGAAGTCGACATCGTTGAGATTGCGGCTAACTGGTACGTCGATGATCTGCCCCCGATGATGTTCATCAAGAACTCGCCCAACTCCCACGGCTTCGTCGATCCGCGAGTCATCGAGCGTCTGTGGACGGATCAGTTCGACTGGATGTACCGCGAAATGGATTACGGCGTATTCCCGTTCACCATCCACCCCGACGTCTCTGGACGTCCGCAGGTTCTGTTGATGTTGGAGCGGGTATTTGACCACATTTCCCGCTACCCAGGTGTTGAATGGTGCACTTTCGGTGAAGTCGCGGACGACTTCCGCCAGCGCTTCCCGTTCAAGGGCTAGAATTCAACCAGATTTCGACCTTTCGGCTCGACGATTTGGCTACATGATCGCCGGGCTGGCAGGCCGAAGGAAGGTAAATGAGGATGCCTTCTGACGCCGCGTGTTTGCTTCACTGCAAGCGACTCACGCGGCGTTCTAAATTCTTGACGACGACACCTGAGCACAGCCAAGCAGACATGGCCCCCACAGTTTCGTCCTTGGATACGCCAGTGACACATTTGCCGTCGGATCTGCAAAATGGGCACCGAAAATCAGCAACCTCTGTAAGGTAACCCCATGGCTGAAATCAGGGTCGGAACAACTGGTTACCGCTACGACATCTGGTCGGGGCATTTCTATCCCTCCGATCTCCCTGATGAGCAACGACTTGGCTACTATTGCCAGCATTTCAACATCCTCGAATACACCGACTCTTTCGACAAATGGCCAAGTGTCGCCCAGGCGATTAACTTGAAGCGCGCCCTTGCCAATGACTGCCTCGTCGATATCCAAGCGGCAAGGGTGCTCACCCACAAGAAAGCCCTCTACCGTCCCGAGTCATGGATCGCGAAACTTGCCGGAACCTGGCATGTGCTCGGCGATCGGGCCGGGGTGCTGCGCTTCGCCATTCCCTCGGAGAATCCGCGCGATGATGCCAGGCTCGAGTATTTCTTGGCTCACAAACCGAACTGGTTGACGGTCGCATTCGAGTTCGAGAATCCGTCTTGGCACGATGAACGGATCTTCTCTCTTCTCAGCGAGTACCAGGTCGGCTTGGTGATTTCTTCCCAGGACGGTACCCGTAACCAGATGCACACCACCTCCGATCTGGTCTATCTGCGCCTTCACGGCCCAGACGGTGCCCCCGATTCGCCTTATTCCGATGCCGAGCTGCATTGGTGGGCGCAGGCGATTACCAACTGGCAGGACCAAGGCAAGGACGTCCACTGTTTCTTCGTCAATGCCGGCACCGCCAACAGTGTTCTCGACGCTTTGCGTCTGAAACAGATTCTGGGGCAACGGTAGTCACCCCCGGATTCACAGTGGGTAGCGTCCCGCCGAGGTGAAGCACCATGCCGTGAGGCTGCAGCGGCCTATTCGTCCCCGCCTCGAAGCAGCTTCTGGGCACCGCCGTTATTGAATCCCTTCTGAATCGGCTGGACACCGGATTACCATGAGGCCATGACTGAGTTCACCGATGCTGCCCCAGCACCTACCCATCCGGATACCCCACCGGCCGAGACCCTCTTCCCGGTGCAGGCCCAGCCGTCACCTGTCGATGACGGCACCCTCCGCAGCTACCTGGCAGACCCTGGTTTTGGCAGGTACTTCACCGACCTGATGGCCCAAGCCGAGTGGAGTATCGACGCCGGCTGGCACGGATTCGGCCTCGTCCCCACTCAGTCGTGGTCACTTCACCCCGGCGCGGCCGTTTTCCACTACGGCCAAGAAATTTTTGAAGGGATGAAGGCCTACCGGCACCCAGATGACTCGGTGTGGCTATTTCGTCCCCGAGACAACGCCAGACGATTCGTCCACTCCGCCCAACGGTTGATGATGCCGACCCTCGACCCAGATATCTTCGTCGATGCCGTCACCGCGCTGGTTCGTCACGAGCACCGCTGGGTGCCAGAGCCTGACGGGGAACAAAGCCTCTACATTCGCCCCTACATGATTGCCACCGAAACCCTGATCGGTGTCCGCGACGCCCACGCCTACCGTTTCGCCGTGATTGCAACGCCTGCGCAACCTTTCTATCCAGATCCCTTGACCTTGTGGGTGACCCCGAATTTCACCCGTTCCGCTGCTGGAGGCACGGGGTCGGCCAAGTGTGGCGGAAACTACGCCGGTTCGATGGCCGCCGAACACGAAGCCCACACCCACGGATGTAACCAGGTGTTGTGGCTGGACGGGGCGACCCGTCAAGCCGTCGAGGAATGCGGCACCATGAACTTCTTCTGCATCACCGCGACGGGAGAGCTGATCACCCCGGCGCTAACCGGGACGATTCTGGCTGGTATCACCCGCGATTCCCTGTTAGCCCTAGCCTCCCGTCACGGGCTCAGGGCTGTGGAGAAGACCATCACCATCGACTGGTTGCGAAATAGTTGCATGGATGGCTCAGTTGTCGAATGTTTCGCTTGTGGCACGGCTGCGGTGGTGTCCCCCGTCGTGGGGCTGAAAGCACCGGAGTGGTCTGTGCAGGTTAGCGACGGCCTCCCCGGCGCGCTCACTAGGCAGCTTCGCGACCATCTCACCGGCATCCAGTTTGGCCGCGAAGAGGACGAGTTCGGCTGGACTGTTCCGGTTTATTCCCGATCTTAGGAATTCGGACAGTGTTGCCACGGCGATGAAAAGATGCCAATAGCCTTTAGTGGAGGCGTCCAGCGAGCTAAGAATGAACTATGACAACTATCAACTTCAAAGGTAACCCAGTTACGACATGCGGCGAACTCCCCGGCGTGGGGGATCAGCTACCCGAGTTTGACCTTGTCGGCACCGACCTTTCGGCGGTTCGCTCGGCTGACTTCGCTGGAAAACGGATCGTGCTTAACATCTTCCCCAGCGTCGACACGGGTGTGTGCGCTAAGTCTGTGCGGACGTTCAACGAGTTGGCGTCGAAGCTCGACAACACCGCCGTGGTGTGTGTCTCGAAGGACCTCCCCTTCGCCCAGGATCGTTTCTGCGGCGCCGAAGGCATCGACAACGTCACCAGCGCCTCAGCCTTCCGCTCTGACTTCGGCGAGGTTTTCGGAATCACGATGACTGACGGCCCACTCGCCGGGCTGCTGGCTCGTTGCGTGGTGATCGCTGACCCGTCCGGGAAGATCATCTACACCGACATCAACGACGAAGTCACCACTGAACCCAACTATGACGCAGCAGTCGCTGCTCTAAGCTAATCGACAACCTCAATGGCGATGTTGCCGATGATGAAGACCCCGTCCCGACTGCTCATCGGGGCGGGGTCTTTGATTGCTTCCATCGCTGCCGTCGCCGAGATCGCCCAGATGATCGGGCACTGGGCGGATCGGCACAAGATCGGTAAAAGCCCTCGTCGCAGGCATATCAAAGCGAAAACCTTAGGGGCGGCCCCGGCGTCGGGGACCGGTCAACGTCACACCATCATCGTCTTGGGGTGGCCTTCGCGCCCTGACGGTTCGATCCACCCGGTTCAGCGGTGGCGGGTCAAAATTGCCCGCCGCAGCATCGTCTGTGATTGCGACACCCGCCTGGTTTTCACCGGCTTTTCACCCGACCCCACCCGCCCGAGTGAAGCCGCCACTATGGCTCGAATCGCCAAGAATATGGGGGTCCCGGACGCAATGATGGTGCTGGAAGAGGAGGCAACCTCGACGTGGCAAAACCTGGTCAACACCCAGCGGTGGATGGAAGATGCCGACGCCGTCCAGATCGCCTCTAACCCGCTCCACGCCTGGAGAGCTAGACGTTTCCTGCGCCGGATCAACCCGAGGGTCGCCGCCAAACTCATCCCTGCCCGCGACTATCGTTTCGGTGAGTACCTGACTTGGAAGCTGTATTTCACCGCCTACGAGATCATCGGGGCGTGGCGCGAATGGCGTCACCCACGGCTACCTGGCTAGTGGGTCGACTCGCCCGCGTCGGTTCCAAGAAAGAGGATCAACGCGATCATTTCGAGATCGGCGTTCGAGGTGTTGACCAGCCCGTGGGTGTGGCCCGGGTCCACCCTGGTGATGTCTCCGGCTTTGACCGCGATCTCTTCGCCGTCGGCGTAGTAGGTGCCTTCGCCAGCCGTGATCAAGTAGAACTCGGTGTCGCCGACGTGTTCATGTTGACCAATCGAGGCTCCAGGCGGGATGACGAAGTGGTTGAACATGCGCCCTGCAGGAGCCATCTCGTCAGGGTTGAGCATTGACCGCACCGTCATTGACCCACAACCGCCGAAGACTTCCGTGCGTACTTGCACTGCCATCTCGGATTCGTGGCGAATAATCATGGTTTCCTCCTCGCTACTTAGGCACGACTTTACTGCAGGTCACCGACCATGCGTCGGCGCAGACGCAACCGGAGTGCAACCTTGCGGATTTCCTCGGCGATCAACACCACAGACGCCGCACCGATAGACACCAGCCATTGATCCCAGGTCAGCGCGACGGTACCGAAGGCCACCTGGAAGAAGCCGATCTCGACAACCATGATCTGCAACACCACACCCACCACGATGGAACCGATCAGCCACGGGTTCGACCAAAGCCGGTAACCAGCAGACAAGAAGGTGGAGCGGGAGTTGAGCGCGTTGAACAACTGGGCGAAGACGAGTGTGGTGAATGCCGCCGTGCGCGCCACCGTCAGGTCAGCCACCTGGTCGACCGGAAGCCGCGGTGAGGTCACCAGGCCATGCGGCATGTAATAATCCAAGACGAAAAGGGTCACCAACGCCATCAAGAAGCCCACCCAGATAATCTGCATCCACATCGGGCGGTCAATCACTCGGTCTGTCGCCCGCCTGGGGGCGCGGTTCATCACGTCCTCGATGGCAGGGTCGATCCCCATCGCCAAGGCGGGGCCGGAATCCGTCACCAGATTGATCCAGAGGATCTGGGTAGCTAGCAGCGGAACCTGGAACACATGGGTGCCGGTGACCGGATCGACGAAGAACAAACCGATCAAGGACGCCGCGACGATCCCGAAGAACATGGTGAAGACCTCGCCCATATTCGACGACAGGAGATACCTGAGGAATTTGCGGATGTTGTCGAAGATCGATCTCCCCTCTTCGACGGCGGCGACAATGGTAGAGAAGTTGTCGTCAGACAAGATCATCGACGACGCCTCCTTCGACACCTCGGTGCCGGTAATCCCCATGGCCACACCGATATCGGCAGCCTTCAACGCCGGGGCGTCATTGACCCCGTCCCCCGTCATGGCAACGATCTCGCCTTGGTCTTGCAATGCGTTGACGATCTTCATCTTGTGACGCGGTGCGACCCTGGCATAGACGGAGATGGTGGCGACGGCATCGGCGAACTCGGCATCGGTGAGAGAGTCGAGGTCAGCGCCGGTCAGCACCTCGCCTGGGTCCTCGGTGACCCCAAGCTGGGAGGCGATCTGACCTGCTGTTGCGGGATGGTCTCCGGTGATCATCATCACCGTGATCCCGGCACGTTGGGCCTGGGCAACGGCTGCGGCGGCCTCAGCACGGGGAGGGTCAATCATGCCGACCACACCCAGGTAGATCAGGTCGGTTTCATCCGTCTCGGAAAGTTCACCACTGCCAGCCCGACCGGGCTTATACCCCACTGCGATGGTCCGAAAGGCCCGGTCGGCTAGCGCCGCGACCTGGCCGAGCACCTCTTTGCGAAGCTGATCGGTGAACTCAATGATCTTGCCTTGCGCCGCCACCTTGGTGCAGTGGTTGATGAGGACGTCCGGTGCTCCCTTGGAGATCACCACCTGGCGGTGGCCGAGCTGACCGGACACCGTCATCAGTTTGCGTTCAGAAGTGAACGGGACCTCGCCTGTGCGGGTGAAGTCTTCCACCAGAGTCTGGGCCGCATCGAGTTTGCCCGCTGCCGTCAAGAACGCGGCATCCGTCGGGTCTCCCTGAATCACCCAGGTGTTGCCGTCACGGGTCAAGGTCGCGTCATTAGTGATCGCCCCTCCAGCCAGGATCGCGGTGACCTGATCGGCCCCGCCAAAGTCATCAAGGTGGACGGTGTGCCAAGGCTGGGAAGCAGTCTCGACGGCCTCGACCGCCTCGACCGTCAACGAGTCTGCGGACGGGTCCCCAGACGCGGCGGGTGTTTGAGTAGCCACCGCCTCAGCGGCTACGTCACGACACCGCACACTCACATCCCCGTCGGGGGCATATCCGGACCCTGAAACTTCGGCTTCACCACCGAGCCATACCACAGCGGCGATCGTCATCTCGTTGCGGGTGAGGGTACCGGTTTTATCCGACGCCACCACCGACGCCGAACCGAGAGCCTCCACCCCTGAAAGATCCTTGACGATAGCGTTACGCCTAGTCATCCGGTGAACGCCGAGGGAAAGCACCACCGTCATGATCGCCGGCAACCCCTCGGGCACAGCCGCAACGGCCAAAGACACACCCAAGATCATGATCGCCACGAGGGCCGAAACCGAATGATCGGAGGTCACCAGATAGACCGCAACCATCACCACCACGGCGATGACGATGACGCCCAAGCCAAGCACTTTGCCTAGTGAGGACAGCTCTTTCGACAGTGGCGTCGGCTCTGGCTGGGTCTCGGACAACAGATCAGCGATAGCACCCATCTCAGTGGACATCCCCGTCGCGACCACCACAGCCTTGCCGACTCCTTGGGTGACGGCGGTGCCCTTGAAGACCATGTTGGTGCGGTCACCGAGGGAGGTTTCGCCGCTGAGCGGGTCAACATTCTTCGTTACCGGGACCGACTCACCGGTCAAACTCGCCTCGCTGATCCTCAGACTCGATTGGGAGATCAGTCTGGCGTCGGCACCCACCTGGTCTCCTTCAGCGAGGGACAAAATATCGCCAGGAACCAGGTCAACGGCGCGAACCTGGACGGGTTCGCCCTCCCTGATGACGGTTGCCATCACCTCCGTCATGGCCGCAAGCGCCTTGACCGCATCGGCGGCACGATTCTCTTGGATGAACCCCATCACGGCGTTGAGGATGACGATAGCGGTGATGACGAGTGCGTCCACCGGCCAACTCTCGGTTTTTTTTAATTATAAGGCGACCAGCGAGATCTACACAGCGACTAGC
>JAEZZG010000054.1 GCA_023442485.1 Actinomycetes bacterium
AGGAGTCGCGAACTGATCGTCATCTGAGTCTGGTTCACGTTGGGTTTGACCGCGAAGGCCCCCCATAAGAAACGCAAGCCGTAGGCGAGGGTGAATACTGAACCGACAGTGATTCCGGCAATGGCCAACCAATCGAGTCCAGTCCCGGATTCGATGAGTGCGTGGAGGACTGCCTCTTTCCCGAGATACCCCACGGTGACCGGGATCCCAGCCATTGACGCCACCGCTCCCGCAACGCTCAAGGCCAGCCCGGGAGACTGTTTGCCGAGACCAGAGAGCTGTCTCAAGTCACGGGTCCCGACGGAGCGATCCACAGCGCCTACCGTCAGGAAAAGACATGCCTTGAAGATGGAGTGAGATAACACCAGGGTTAGTCCCGCCAGAGCCAACGGGCCAGTGCCGTAACCGACCAAGGCGGTCAGGAATCCAAGTTGCGAAACCGTTCCATAGGCAGCCAGGAGTTTCAGATCGAATTGTCTGAGCGCTACGACGCCGCCGAAAATCATGGTGCCGATTCCGAAGATCAATAGGGTGTAACGCCAGGTAGCGAGATCGGAGAGACCAGGGGAGAGGCGGGCGACGAGATAGACCCCGGCTTTGACCATGGCGGCTGCGTGCAGATAGGCCGAGACCGGGGTGGGTGCAGCCATTGCGGCCGGCAGCCATAGATGGAAAGGAAAGAGGGCGGATTTTGACATGGCTCCGAACAGGATCAACACTGCAGCCACCGTCAATATCACCTGGTTGTGAGGCTGAATCAGGACTCTAGACTGTGCGGAGTAAACCAGTTCGGATAGGGAATAGGAGCCGCCTGGGGTTTCGCCGAGGATGATTAATCCGGCCAGCATCGCCAAACCCCCGAAGGTGGTGATGGTGATTGCCTGAAGGGCCGCTCGGCGCGAGGCTTGTTTGGCGTAGCCGTGGCCGATCAACATGAAGCTAAAGACGGTGGTGCATTCCCAAAATAGGTAGAGCATCAAGGTGTTGTCTGTAGTGACTAGCCCGTACATTGCTCCAGCGAAAGCCAGGAAGAACCCCAAGAATCGTCCCATTCCCGAGGCTTGTTGAGAGAAGTAGCGAGATGAATACATCAACACCAAGGCACCGATAGCGGTGACGATTGAGCCCATCACCCACGACAATGTGTCCATTCTGAAATCTAGGCTGACCCCCAGTTGAGGGACCCAAGAGATCGACTCTCGGGGATAGGGGCCAGTCAGGACGCGGGAGCGGTAGGTCAACGTCCAGATGAAACCCGCCAAGGGAATCAGGGAGAGCAATAGGAAAGCGCGACGGTGATATCGACGCACACACAACGGCGCAAACACAGCAGCGATCATGTGGATCATGGTCACTGCAAGCAAGATCGTGGTCCTTGAACGTTGTTGGGAATGAGTACGGCAAACCAAAGTGCAGGTACAGTCTAGCGGAGCTACCCAATGCAAGGAACTCAGGCTGGTTGACCGGGGGTGCAGCCCGTCCCGGATAGGTTAGGTTCACCCGGTTTCACCTACCGGTACAATGATAGTGACAAGCGCAGCCCAAGCCACGAAGGGAGGAACATCCATGACACTGAATCTTTTCCACTACGGAGATATTTTCGGTGGCCAGTACCGCGATCCAGATGTTCAACTTCGTGGAGCACCATCCCTGTCGCCAGTGCGCGCCTCGACGCTGGTGGTGGCGCTGAGCAGCTACCACAACGCAGGTAACTGGGTTCAACTCGTTACCCGGCAGTTGGCTGGAGAGCATCATTCGGAAGAGGTCGGCTTCTTCCGTCCAGACGATCTAAAGGTCTACACCCGGGATCGTCCGATGATCTCTTTCCACCAGACCGAAGTCACCGACTACCAGGCCCACCGCTTCCCGTTACACGAGGTTCATGATCTCGACGCGACTCCGTTCTTGCTGCTGTCCGGTCCGGAACCTGATCTGCGCTGGGATGAACTAGCCGAAGAGATCTACCTGCTTGCCAAGCGTTTCCGGGTGAAGCGGATTGTCATTCTCCAAGCGATCCCCACTCCACAGCCGCACACTCGACCCATCTGGGTGTCTGAGGTGGCGTCTGCCTCAGATTTGGTCAGCCCCGGCAGGGCTTTGTCGGCATCTGGGGTGATCAAGTCGTCCTTCAGTACTTCGTTGATTGCTCGCATTGGGCAACGCGACGTCGACATCATCGGTCTGGTCGCCCACGTTCCGCACTACCTCGCCGAGATCGAATATCCCGATGTGGCCATCGCCTTGGTCAACAATCTTTCCCGTCGCGCCGGGCTGAGTTTGTCGACTTCCTATCTGCGCGAGCTATCGCGCGAGTTCCACACCGCTTTGGATCCGCAACTGGATGCCGCCGAGATGCTTGACGAGGTGTTACCCCAATACGAGGCCCTCTACGATTCTGTGGCGGTACAAGACGATCTGCCCGACATTGATCAGACAGGTTTGCCGTCTGCCGACGAAATCGCCCGTGAGTTCGAGCAGTTCTTGGCCAGCTACCCGACGATTCCACGGCGCCTGATTGACCCGGACACCATCGTCAACCCCGACGACGGGTCGTCCCCTCGCCGAGGTGCCGACTAGTTTCTGAAACAGGTCTCACCCGAAAGCACAAATGCACTAACCCCGATTTGGCGGTTCATTCTTGGTTTTAGGCCTTGACAGTTTAGGGTGACTCTATGCTTCAGATGATTCCGCCTAGTTCCATCACCGCGCGTGAACTATCTCGCGGCAAAGATTTGAGGAGTTACACCAGCCGTCGAGTTCACGCGAATCTTGCCTTGTCGGATTCCCGGGACCCGATGCGAATCATCGAAACCACGCTGGACACCAGAATCCCTGAGCTAGTTGGCGTGAGGGTGGCGCGCATGATGGAGTCGCCGTTTGCCTTTTATCGAGGCACTCCCGACGTCATGGCTGCCGATCTATCCGCCGCTCCCGTCACCGGGTTATCTATGGTGATCTGCGGGGATGCCCACATTGGGAACTTCGGCCTCTACGCTTCGCCTGAACGTCGTCTCGTCTTCGATCTCAATGACTTTGACGAGGCCGGTATCGGGCCGTGGGAATGGGATGTGAAGCGCTTCGCCGGCTCCATCGCCGTCATCCAGCGGATGAAGGGGTGTGACCGTCACCAGCAGTTCAACCACGTGATGGTATCTGTGCTGAAATATCAGCAATCTTTGCGCGACTTGGTGTCGTGGAATGCCATGGATCGCTATTTTGCCTCCATCGATGACGCCTGGATGATGGAGAACATTGAGGGCCCCAACCATGATCGAATCGTTGCCATGATAGACAAGGCCCACACCCGCACCCATGATCAGGCCATCTCAAAAATTACGGAGTTGATGCCTGATGGACGCAGGCGTCTGGTGGCGAAACCGCCGATCATGGTGCCGCTGTCGTCGATTCACTTTGCCAGATCCAACACCCGCTTCTTGGATTACCAATCCACTCTTCGCGCTGACCGTGCCTTGGTGATCAGCCAGTTTAGGGTAATGGACGTGGCCCGCCGGGTTGTCGGCGTCGGATCTGTGGGCACCCACTGTTCGGTGGTGTTGCTTGAGGGGCCGAACGGGGAGTACCTGGTGCTGCAATCTAAGGAAGCCCGCGAATCGGTGTTGTCGACATGGGGCAAACTTCAAGATGTCGTGCCGGGGGTCACCTCCGGGGCACCCTCCCAAGGCAGGCGCGTAGTGTCGTGCCAAGAGGTGATCCAGGCCACCTCGGATCCTTTCCTTGGCTGGACCACCGGGCAAGATGGACGCGACTACTATTGGCGTCAATACCGAGACAAGAAGGGCGGCGAGGATCTCGACTCGATGCCGATCTCGGCCATGGATGACTACGGACCGCTGTGTGCCCGCCAGCTTGCCCGGGCTCACGCTCAATCCCATGAGGCCGCTGCGGTGGCCGGTTACTTGGGGAAGAACACCGACTTTGCTGAGGCAATCTCGTCTTGGGCTGTCGACTATGCGGACGTGGTGTGGAAGGACTTTGCCAGTTTCAACCAGGCTATCGCCGATGGCCGATTCGTGCCGACAGGGATGCCGGCATCTGGAGGAGAGTAGATGACGTCACCGCGAGCCGCGGTTATTTTCAACCCGGCGAAGAAGAATCAACTAAGCCTCAAAGATGCGGTGGCCAGCGCAGAATCGGAATACGGTTATGCGCCGACACTGTGGCTGGAGACCTCCAAGGATGATCCGGGACACCAGATGGTTCGGGAAGCCATCGCCGCCGGGGTTGATGTCATCGTTGCTGCAGGTGGAGACGGAACCGTGCGCGCAGTCGCCCATGAACTGGCCGACTATGCCCGCCGCGCCGATGGGAAACCGGTCCCGGATATGAGTATCGTCCCGATTGGAACCGGCAATGTGCTAGCCCGCAACCTCGAGATTCCGTTGGCTCTGTGGCGGGCGGTCAGGATTGCTTTTGATGGGGTTCCTCACCCCACAGACGCTGGCTTGGCCAGGTACTGCCCGGAGGGGTCAGAGCCGTGTGAAGAGATCTACATGATCATGGCAGGCGTGGGGATTGACGCACAGATGGTGGTCAATACCAATGAGAAGATGAAGAAACATGCCGGGGTATTGGCCTATGCCGAGGCTGTGATGAAGTCTCTGGGTGGGGGAAACCGGTTGGGTGTCACGATGGTCCGTGACGGCCAGGAAGCAGAACGCTCCAATGTGCACACGTTGATGGTGGGCAACTGCGGTGAACTCCCGGGGAAGTTCGTGGTTCTCCCCGACGCAAGCCCCGATGATGGGAAGCTCGACATTGTCGCGATCAGGAAGAAGGGTGTATTCGGCTGGTTCAAGGTGTTGGCGACGTTGATGATCAACATCGTCCGCTGGATGTGGCGGAGAGTTAGTTCCCATTCCAGGCAGATCACGACGAAGGATCGCAACCGGGAATGGCTACAGTATTCATCGGCAAGATCGGTGAGTGTCACACTCGATGAGCCAGAAGAGTTTGAGCTAGACGGCGACGTCGTCGCAAGGGTGGACCGGTTCGAGTGCGAGATCTTGCCGAAGGCTTTGATGATCAGGTGTAACCCGCACCGGTGAGACAGGTCTCGACGATGTCAAGCTGGGGGCTAGTTCATGCTAGCTTTAGGGATTATGACTGCTCCGAATCCGACCAGCCTCGACGAGACGACCGGCCATCCGCTGGACGCATCGAATTTCATCTCA
>JAEZZG010000057.1 GCA_023442485.1 Actinomycetes bacterium
CCGGGGCAATCGACCATCGCGATCCGAACTGGTTCAAGCACGCTGTCTTCTACGAAGTCATGGTGCGTAGTTTCTGTGATTCAACAGGTGACGGTGTCGGAGACCTGGTCGGGCTAGCCTCCAAACTCGACTATCTGCAATGGCTCGGGGTTGACTGTTTGTGGCTGCCACCCTTCTTCCCGTCTCCCCTCGCAGATGGCGGATATGACGTCTCTGACTTCCGCGGCGTTCGGGAAGAGTTCGGCACCCTCGAAGAGTTTGGTGATTTCATTGATCAGGCCCATGACCGTGGCATCAGAATCATCATCGACTTCGTGGTCAACCACACATCTGACCAACACCCTTGGTTCCAAGCTTCACGGACAGACCCTGACGGCCCCTACGGGGACTACTACGTCTGGTCGGACTCCCCTGACAAATACCGCGATGCCCGGATCATTTTCATCGACACCGAGGAATCGAACTGGACTTATGATCCGGTACGCAAACAGTATTTCTGGCACCGGTTCTACTCCCACCAGCCTGACCTCAATTACGCCAATCCCATGGTTCGGGCCGAAATCTTTGACGCCATCAAGTTCTGGCTGAGCTTCGGTATCGACGGTTTCCGCCTCGACGCAGTTCCTTATCTCATCGAAGAAGAGGGGACGAATTGCGAGAACCTCGATGGAACCCACCAGATACTCAAGGATCTGCGCCACATGGTCGACACCGAGTTCCCTGGACGCATCCTGCTGTGCGAAGCGAATCAATGGCCCAACGATGTCGTCAACTATTTCGGCGATGACGACGAATGCCACATGGCCTTTCACTTCCCGCTCATGCCGCGGTTATTCATGGCGCTCAAACAGTTAGACACGACCGCTATCTCCGATATCCTTGCCGCCACTCCCGAGATTCCTCCTGGTTGCCAATGGGGCACCTTCTTGCGCAACCATGACGAACTCACCCTCGAAATGGTCACTGAGGAAGAGCGCGACTTCATGTGGGAGCATTACGCGCCCGACCCCAGGATGAGGTGCAACCTGGGGATTCGCCGTCGTCTGGCCCCGCTCCTAGACAACGACCACAGCCAAATCCGGCTGCTACATGCGGTTCTACTCTCTCTTCCGGGAGCCCCGGTCCTCTACTACGGTGACGAGATCGGCATGGGTGACAACATCTGGCTCTTCGACCGAGACGGGGTTCGCACCCCGATGCAATGGGATTCGACCCCAGGTGCCGGTTTTTCGACAGCCAGCGAGACTGAATTCTTCCATCCCCTGATCGATAGCCCCGGATTCACCCCCGCAGAAGTCAACGTCGCTGCCCAAATGGAAGATCCATCCTCCCTCCTGGTCTGGATCCGCTCCATGCTCAACATCCGCCGTCAATGGCCCCTCTTTGCTTCTGGCACCTTCACCGATCTTCGCCCAGATAGTCGCACCTTCTGTTATCTCCGCCGTGACGACGACCACGTCGTGGTGTGCGCCCACAACTTCACCCCTGATCCAGTGTCGGTCGATCTCGTCTTGAACGACCACACCGGTCACCGGGCCCACTCCATCCTCAAAGACACCGAGTATGCCCCTGTTACTGACGATGGAATCTTCAACCTAGCCCTACCTGGTTTCGGATTTGATTGGATTGAGCTGACACCCGACCTAGCCTAGAAAGACCATGACTGATTTCTCTTCTTTCTGCCCCCTCCTGACTCCATGGATCGCCACCCAGAGATGGTTCTCAGGCAAAGGACGCCATGGGCAGCCAACGAGAATCGAGCTACTCGATCCCTTCCCCGACACCGCCGCCTGCAACACCAATGCCGGCGACCGGTTGCAAATTCGTCCCGCAATCGCGACGATCTCCTACCTCGACGGCCAAACCGAGTACTACCACATCCCGTTGGCCTTCACCCGTCAACGACCAGATCAATTCATCGGCTTTCACGACGATTCCAATAGCTACGTCTCAGACGCCTTGACTCAGCCAACCCTGGATGCCTTCGTCGCTGGGTTCACCCATCCCTTCACCACTGACACCTGGCAGATCATCCATTCAACTAGCGCTCAGACCTGGGTAGAACCACACCCGACCTGCCGGCTCTTTCCTGGACAGCAATCGAACTCATCGGTCCTGGTGGGATCGTCTGCAGTGGTCAAGATCTTCCGCAAACTCGAACTCGGCCCCAACCTCGACATCGAGGTCTCACATGCGCTCACTGGAGCCGGGATCGATGCAATTCCAACCCTCTTCGGCAGGCAGCAAGCCACCATCGACACCCGCAACGGGAGCGCAACGGTTGATCTAGCCATGATCTCGGAGCTTTGCAATCAGGCAACGAACGGTTGGGACTACATGGTGGATCGCCTTAACCGAGGTGTCGACAGCGCCACTGACGCGGCTGCCATTGGACGCCAACTCGCCCGGGTTCATCACGGTTTGGCTAGGTGTTACGGCACTTCTTCTGGTTCTGGCGACGAGGTCGCTGACCTGATGACTGCCCGGCTCGTCGAGGCCGCCACACAGGTGGAGGCCCTTGCCGAGTGGGTGACTCCGGTGACCAGAATTTTTGATTCCATCCGCTCCACGACGATCCAAGTGCAGCGCCTTCACGGAGATTTTCACCTCGGACAAACCATGAAATCCTCTCGTGGATGGATGATCATCGACTTCGAGGGGGAACCGATGAAGTCGATGGCTGAACGCACCCGACCCGATTCCGTGTGTCGTGATCTTGCCGGAATGATTCGTTCTTTCCACTACGCCCAAGTATCGGCCACACGGGGCAATCCCAGTTCTTGCGATGAATCCGCAGGGCCGACCCACCCCGCACCCACTGGACCCAGACCGGAGCATCCCTGCCCCGCATCTTCCTCACCCGCCGATGCCTTCCTGGCTGCATATTGTGCAGAATCAGGTGTGACCCTGGCTGAAGTCAACCGCCTATTGCAGGCTTATCTGGCAGACAAGGCCATCTACGAGGTCTGCTATGAGCAACGCAATCGCCCAGATTGGATAGAAATCCCACTGAGCGCCATCCATACCCTCTTCAAGTCAGATAACGTTTAGCCAGACGCTAAGACATCTCGTCCCTGAGCGCTAACCCTGATCCACCATCAACCACATACTGAGTTCAGGAGGAGTCCGATGGCACACGATTTTTTCGGTGATCTCACTGGCTGGGATCTCGAGGGATTTCACAATGGTGGAGACACCGAATGCTACAAGCGACTCGGTGCACACGTCGTGACTGTTCACGCCGATGAGCGTGGCAGCGTCACGGGTGTCCGCTTCACCGTCTGGGCCCCCAATGCCCGTGCCGTCCAGGTGATCGGCGACTTCAACTGGTGGACCGGCGATGACATGCAACTCATCCCTGGCTCTGGCGTGTGGGGTATCTTCATCGAAGGACTCGGAAACGGAACCCTCTACAAGTTCCGCATCCAGCACGCAGACGGCTCCTGGCACGAGAAATCCGACCCGATGGCCCGGTTCTGTGAGTCTGCTCCAAACACCGCCTCCATCGTCTACGAATCTGAATACATCTGGTCCGATACCGAATGGATGGATCAGCGCAAGTCCTTCAACCCTGCCGATTCTGCGATGAGCGTCTACGAGGTCCACATCGGCGGGTGGCGCAAGGGACGCACCTACCTGCAACTGGCCGAGGAATTGGTCGAGTACGTCAAATGGCAGGGCTACACCCACGTCGAGTTCATGCCCGTCATGGAACACCCCTATGAGCCGTCTTGGGGTTACCAGGTCACCGGTTATTACGCTCCGACTTCCCGCTTCGGACGTCCCGATGAGTTCCGCTACCTCATTGACCGGCTCCACCAAGCCGGTATCGGCGTCATCCTCGACTGGGTTCCCGCTCATTTCCCCAAGGACGACTGGGCTCTGGGCCGGTTTGACGGTACGGCCCTGTACGAACACGCAGACCCCCGCCAGGGCGAACAGATGGACTGGGGAACCTACGTTTTCAACTTCGACCGTAACGAGGTCAAGTCCTTCCTGGTCTCGAATGCCTACTACTGGATTCACGAATTCCACGCCGACGGTCTGCGTGTCGATGCCGTCGCCTCCATGCTCTACCTCGACTACTCGCGTAAGGAAGGCGAGTGGGTACCCAACCAATACGGCGGACGTGAGAATCTGGCAGCAATCGACTTCTTGCGCTACGTCAACCGCAACGTGCACGAACGCGTCCCCGGTGTGGCGATGATCGCTGAAGAATCCACCTCATTCCCTGGGGTGACACAGTCGACCGATTCTGGCGGCCTGGGTTTTTCTCTGAAATGGAACATGGGCTGGATGAATGATTCCCTGCACTACCTGAAGGAAGACCCCATCAACCGCTCCTATCACCACAACGAGATCACCTTCGCGATGGTCTACGCATACTCCGAAAACTTCATGTTGCCGATCAGCCATGACGAGGTGGTACACGGCAAGGGTTCGATGATCAACAAGATTCCCAACGACGACTGGCAGAAATTCGCCACCCTGCGTGCCTTCTACTCCTACATGTGGGCCTTCCCTGGCAAAAAGCTGCTGTTTATGGGCCAAGAATTCGCTCAACGAGCTGAGTTCAACGAGATCGCTGGCCTGGAATGGTGGGTCGCCGATATGTGGGGTCATGGTGGCGTCAAGCGAATGATGCGCGATCTCAACCGCATCTACCGGGAGGAAGCGGCCTTGTGGGAGCTTGATTCCAACCCGATGGGATTCCAGTGGATCAATGCCGATGACGCCAACGGTAACGTCTACTCCTGGATTCGACGCAGCTCGGCCAATGACGTGATCGCGATCTTGACCAACTTCTCCCCCGTCCCGCACAACTACTACGGCATTGGTTTGCCGAGGACGGGAGTGTGGAAGGAGATCTTCAACTCTGACGCGGCCGAATATGACGGTACCGGGCAGTTTGGGAACCTTGGCCAGATCATCGCGAGGGATTCCGGCGCTTCCGGCTGGGAGGGATCTGCCACCGTTTGTATTCCTCCTTTGGCCACCGTCATGTTCAAGTTTGATCCGGTCGCTTCCGAAGAAGAGAACCTCATCCTTGACCTCAATGGATGAGTTTCAAGTCAGCGTCGAGATCCACAACGACGTCGGTGTTATCAGTTGGAAGCTCCCGGCTGAACTTCCGGTGATGGTTGATGCGATCTCGATGGCTGCCGACGACGCCCTGATCGGGCACGAACTGCGTCGTCTCGAAGCCTCCGTACTGGCTTCTGATCTTGACGGTCAGCGCGCCTTACAGCGCTGCGGTTTCCGGCGCGAAGGCAGGCTGCGAGATGGTTTCTCCTCACCGGCGGGTGAGTTCGTCGATGTGTTGGTCTATGCGAGGCTGTCTTCAGATCTTGTCTATGGAGAGGGTGGGACCTCTGCGGTGCTGGATTCAGTGCTGCCCACAAAAAGGATTATTGCCCATGTGGTGATCAGGGATCGTCTAGGGCGGGTGCTCCTTCTGGAGACCACCTATAAGCAACATTGGGAGCTTCCGGGCGGTGTGGTCGAGCGCGACGAGACTCCTCGACAAGGCGCCTATCGCGAGGGTCTTGAAGAACTCGGATTGAGCTTAGAGCTGGGCTTGCCTTGGGCGGTGGATTGGATGCCACATCACCTGGGATGGTCCGATGCGATTGAGTTCATCTTCGACGGCGGCATCCTCGACTCGAACCGCGATTTCCCAGCCATCCCTAATCCAGAGATCAAACAAGCCCATTGGGTCGCCCCCGACGACATCGAGACGAAGGTGTCGCCACTGTCGGCCAGACGTCTAAGTTACTTGCTCAAAGCAGGGCCTGGATTGTGCTATTTGGAGAATGGGGAACCGATCTTCAGCGAGGACGATCCCGCCTCAGATCAGAATTGAGCGCCACTTCGGGGCGCGTCCACCCACCATTTCGAGGCAACCGCTCGCCCGTCTCGGCCGCGCCCCTAATAGGCGAACAGGGCAGAGGATAGTTTCCGGCGAGCCTTCATGACCACAGGCGAGGTGCGCCCCACCACCTCAAACAATTCCAGAATGCGCAACCGCAACTGTTCGCGTAGCTCATCGTTGCCTCGGCTCTGACGGATCAGGGCGATCAGACGATCGAGTCCGGCCTGGGAATTGCCTTGGATGATTTCTAGATCAGCGAGATCCATCTGTGCTTGAACGTCATCACTATCTGCGGCTTTGACTTGCAAAGCCACCGGATCAAAGGCATGGGAGCGGGCCAACAAGGCAGCCATGGCGCGGCCACCGAGGGCGTCAACATCGTCAGGTTGCTTTGCCAAGATAGCATCGAATTCTTCGATCGCCTTGGTGTAGTCACCAGCTTCCATCGCGGCTTCTGCAGCCGCCAAGCGCGGGTCTTCGACGGGGGTCTGGCTACCTTCAGAATCGCTGACGGCGAAGGGTTCGGCTTTGCCAGTGATCCCATTAGCGACGGCAGACTGGCACACCATAGCGATCATTTCGGTGATCTCCGAGTCAGAACGAGTGCCCTGGAATAGCGGAGCGAGCTGACCGGCGAGAACAGCCACTACGGTGGGAACTGCTTGGACACCGATACTTTGAGCGATCACCTGCTCGGTGTCGACGTTGATCCGGGCTAAAACCCATGAGCCACCAGACTCATTAGCCAAACTCTGCAACTTAGACGACACCTCAGGTGCCGGGGATGTGGCCGAATAGAACTCCAATACCACCGGGTATTTGACCGACTGGCCAACGATGGAGTTGAAGTTAGCCTGGTGACATTCCGTCACATAGACCGCACCACGCCTGGTAGCTGCCACCCCCTCAGAAACAATCTGGGATAGGTCGAGAGCTCCGCGTGAATTCCCCGTTTCAGTCATAGTGGCAAGTCTAGCCGAGGATATCGAAGAGCTAAATCAGTGAAAACGCGATACATTTTCGATTCACCAGGCAAGATAGAGCCATGGCACACGAACGCGCAGGGCAACTAGCCCAAGAACAAGATCTCATTGACGTCGATGCAGTGATTAGCGCTTATTACGATCTCGTTCCAGATCCGTCAAATGTGGATCAGCAGGTCGTCTTCGGCACCTCCGGGCACCGTGGTTCCTCTCTTGACACGGCATTCAATGAACTCCACATCGCCGCGTGTACCCAGGCGATCGTCGAGTACCGTCGCGGGCAAGGCACAACCGGCCCGATCTTCATCGGCAAGGACACCCACGCCCTATCCACACCGGCTTGGAAGACCGCAATCGAGGTTCTGGTTGCCAATGAGATTCCCGTTCTCGCCGAACGTGAGGATGAATACACCCCGACCCCTGCAGTCTCGCGGGCCATCATCGAATACAATCGCGAACATCGAGATCACGTCGCAGACGGAATCGTCGTGACCCCGTCTCACAACCCGCCGCGCGACGGTGGTTTCAAGTACAACCCGCCCAATGGTGGGCCCGCCGACACCGATGCAACCGGGTGGATCGCCGACCGCGCCAACGAGTTGATGGCAGACCCGTCCTCGATCAAGCGCATTCCCTACGAGCGCGCCCAATCCGAAGTGACCAGGTTCGACTACCGCACCCCCTACTGCCAGTCCCTAGCTAAGGTCGTCGACATTGACGCCATCCGCGACGCCGGGATTCGCATTGGGGCTGACCCGATGGGTGGGGCCTCGGTGCAATATTGGCAATATATTTCTGAAGAACTAATTCCATCCATGACTGTCGTCAACCCCATCGTGGATCCGACATGGCGCTTCATGACCTTAGATACTGACGGCAAGATCCGAATGGATTGCTCTTCCCCGAATTCGATGGCATCACTCGTCAGCAATCGAGATAAATACGACTTGGCTACGGGAAATGATGCTGACTCTGACCGCCACGGAATTGTCACCCCCGATGAGGGGCTGATGAATCCGAATCATTATTTGGCTGTTGCTATCTGGTACCTGTTCACGACTCGCACCGACTGGCCCTCCGACACCGCCGTCGGCAAGACCTTGGTGTCGTCGTCAATGATCGACAATGTTGCCCGCAAGATTGGCCGCACCCTGGTCGAGGTTCCGGTCGGATTCAAGTGGTTCGTCCCTGGCCTGATCTCTGGTGATCTCGGCTTCGGTGGCGAAGAATCTGCAGGCGCATCCTTCCTACAGTTCGATGGCGGAACCTGGACGACGGACAAGGACGGCCTGATTATGGATCTCCTGGCTGCCGAAATCCTGGCCAAGACCGGCAAGACCCCGTCAATGCATTACCGTGACCTCGAAGCAGAGTTTGGCACATACACCTACGCCCGCATCGATTCCGAGGCAAACCGTGAACAAAAGGCTAGGTTGAAGGCGCTGAGTCCGTCCAATGTGACGGCGTCGTCCCTGGCCGGCGACGAGATCACCGGTGTGTTCACCAACGCACCAGGCAACAATGCCCCAATCGGCGGACTCAAGGTCGCTACCGCCAGGGGTTGGTTTGCTGCCCGCCCGTCCGGGACCGAAGATAAGTACAAGATTTACGCCGAGTCAAACGTCGGCGCTGAACACCTCGCTACCATCCAGAAGGAGGCACGAGAGGTCGTCTCGCAGGCACTAAACTCCTAGTCAACAAGTATTTCGGGGCGCCAGGAACTCGCCTGGCGCACCGAATGGTTTTAGGGCTTGGACAGCTTGAGCGCAAGGCTAGACGCCCGGCTCAACTGACTGCGTCATCGCCAGGCCACGGTTCAGCCAACCCGATCACTTGCTGAAGCACGTCTTCATGGTCGCGAGGATGAGGAATGAATCTCAGGTCCAGGACATCGCCGTCATCAGAGATCACTTTGATGTGGCCGAAGCCGATGATCCGGCCTAGGAGGGGCTGAGTCATCTCGATGCGAGCGATCTCCCCCAGTGGCAACATGACTGAGCGCCTGCGCAACCATCCTGCTACCGTCAAGACCCGCATCGTGGTGAACACGACTCGGCGCATGTACTGGAGCTGGACAGCGACGGCAGACAGGACCAGGGCGATCAGCAACACAAGGGCGATCCAGGGAAGCCACGGCCCAGACCATATAGACCACAACGACACCGGGATGATCAAACACAAACCGATGATCCCGGGAAGACGGGTAATCCAGTGGTGCGGTATCTCGGCGATCACAAACTCATCGAAATCGGCGTAGAGATAGTTATCGACCTCTGGTTCGATCAACCGCGCCAGATCAAACATCCCTTCTCATCTCCTCGAAAAGATCGTTGGCGGCCTGATAGGGATCTAGCTTCCCCGCCGCGACGGCTTCGGTCAGGGCGATAAAACTGTCCTTGAAACGTCCCATGATCTGCGATGTCAACTGACCGACGGCGATATCGCGAATCTCCGAACTGGCCCGGTCGAGTCTGCGTCGTGCCCATGATGGCTGATCGGAGACGCATTGACGATGTTTGTCGATCATCGTCACCAGGCGATCGACCCCTGTGTTGGTGACCGCGACCGTCTCGACCACCACCGGGCACCACCTCTGCTCGTTACTGACCTCAGATTGACTGATTAGCTGATTGAGGTCCCTGGCTAGCATCTGGGCGCCGGGGTGGTCCTTCTTGTTGACTACGAAGATGTCGGCGATTTCGACGATACCTGCCTTGGCCATGTGCAAGGTTCCGGCGAAATTCGGTGCTTGGATGACGACGATGGTGTCTGCGATGGAGACGATCTCGATTTCGGCTTGGCCTACTCCGACGGTTTCGACGATGGTGAGGTCGAAGCCTGCGTGGTCAAAAATCCGGAGTGCCTGGGTGGTCGCCGACGCTAGGCCGCCGAGGTGGCCTCGCGACGCCATCGAGCGGATGTAGATGTGAGGCGAGACCGCATGATCTTGCATCCGGACTCGGTCCCCGAGAAGGGCACCGCCTGAAAAGGGGGATGATGGGTCTATCGCGAGGACGCCTACTGTGCGTCCCTGGGCGACAAATTCATCGATGAGCGCAGTGGTCAGGGTGGACTTTCCAACACCTGGGGCACCTGTGATCCCAATGACATGGGAACGTCCAGTGCTGGGGGCGATCTTGCTCATCAACTCCGGAAGCTTGGCGGAGTTATTCTCGATCAGGGAGATGGCACGTCCCAACCCTCGCGGGTCGCGGGTGGCGACGGCATCAACGAGGGCTTCGATGGAAGGGAATCTCACCGTCTACCTCCTAGTTAGAAGCCGGTCGCAACACAGTCACAGTCTACCGAGATGGAACTCCACGACGAATACGACGGGCTGTGATCTGCCGGTTTTATTGATCCGAATACCAAAGAGGGCAATTCTGTGTCCATCGTCGCTAAGTGTGAAAGACTGAGCCCATGGAAAACCAAGATCTCTTCATTTGCGTAGACCACATTGGCATGGTGTACCCCGACGTGGATACCCCTGTGAAGTTCCTCACCGAGGTCATGGGTTGGCGTGAACTCCACCGCGAGCAGAACGACGACCAGGGCATCATCGAGGTCATGCTCGGAACTGGTGAACAGCTTCCCCAGAACGTTCAGCTTCAGATCATCTGTCCCACCCGCGATGATGCTTCTGTTGCAAAGTACCTGGAGAAGAACCGTCCCGGTCTGCACCACATCGCCTTCAGGGTCTCAGACATTGATGCTGTCTCCGCTACCTTGCGTGAACGTGGCGTCCGTCTGCTCTACGATGAGCCGCGTTTCGGCACTCACAACTCCAAGATCAACTTCCTGCACCCGAAGAACGGCGCCTCGACCCTGATCGAGATCGTCGAGCCGGCCCACTAGCCCAGTGGCCGTCGCCAGCTAGGCAACCACCACACCCCAACCCCTCAGTCGAGGGTATGACCGGTGATAAAACCCTTGTCATACTCTCGTCCACAGGGGCTGGGGTTTTTCTGTTCTTGAGTTCATTGCTGTGTGCAATGTCGTCGATGAGCTGGATTGTGTTGCTAGCCTAAAGATGTCGTGACTTGGAGGAGTATCGATGGCCAACCAGGATTATCGCCCAACCAGCAATCCCCACAACCGCACTGAATCCCAGGTCGTCTACGAGGACACCGGGCTCAATCTCATCTCGGACGTGTCGTCTCGGGCCGGCTGTTTCTCTCACGCCGTCGTCGGTGGATATGAGAAAACCAGCGTCGATAACTACGTCAGAGAGATCGAAGATAAGCTGCGCCAGTCACTTCTGCAAAACCGTGCCTTGCTCACAGAGATCGCCCTGGTCAAACAGGCCTACGGCTCATCTGATTACACCCGGCTTGGGGCTAGAGCCATCGAGATTCTGCGAAGCTGCGAAGCCCAAGGCAACGACATTGTGATGAACGCCCAGATCGAGGCCGAGCGCATCAAGGAAGAAGGGCGACGGGTCGCGACGGAATACCGGGCTGCCGCCCAGACAGAGGCGGACGATATTCGAGTGACGGCCCTGAGTTCTTCTCGTGAACTACAGGCCTCGACTGCAGCCGATCTGCAGAAATTGGCAGAGCAAACTAAGGCCCAGTGTGACGCGATGGTCGCTGCCGCCCAAACCCATTCCCAGGAGATGATCACTGCTACGACACGCGACTGCACCGCTATTCGAGCGGCAATGGAGGCCGAGGCGGCTCGGATCATCGCTGAGACGAAACAACAGGCCGCCGCCGAGTTAGCTGAGGCGCGGGCACAGGCAGTCGAGTTGCGTCGACAAATTGAAGAAGAGACGGCCGCGGCTCGCCAGGAGATCGCGACCATGACCGATACCACCCGCAAGTCCACCCAAGAGTCTGCCGAACATTTGGCCTCGATCACCGAGCAATGCAACAAACTGCGTCAAGACGCCCAACAAGATGCCGAGACCATGCGTGCGGCCGCCATTCGAGAAGTGGAGAGTCAGATCGAGGCCTCCCACCGTCAAGCGTCCTTGATGATGGAACGGATCGAGCAGCAACATGCCTGGCAGAAGGAACAACTGGAACGTCAGTGCAACAGTCTGCAAAGACGCAAAGAGACGGTACTTGCTCAGTTGAGGGATATTCGTTTGTTGGCTGAAGAATCTGCCCAAGCCTTCCCGGATGCGGATGAGGCGACCAGGCAGGAGAATATCTCAGCATCAATCCGCGAAATCACGAACTCGATTGATGTAGACGATGATCTTCAAGGCAATGCCAGTGGCCAAGGAGAATCAGCGCACGGTCCAGCCGATTCTGCCCCCGCTCGTGACGGTAATGACGCTGACGGCGGCGCCACAGATGGGGACAACGCCGAGGCGCTCGATGCCCAAGAAACCGTCGTCATTTCCGACGATCACTAGGGCTGGCCAACTTAGGCAGCGCTAAAACAGGCGATCCTCGGGGTGATCGAGACCCCGCAAGGCGTCGTAGTCGACTGTCAGGCACCGGATACCGCGATCTTCGGCGAGGCTTTGTGCTTGAGGTTTGATTAGCTGGGCTGCGAAAATACCCTCGACCGGGGCCATCATCGGGTCCCGGTTCATCAACTCTAGATAACGAGTGAGCTGCTCAACCCCGTCGATTTCTCCGCGCCGCTTGACCTCCACAGCCACATAGCCGCCACTGTCGTTACGCAGCAACAAATCCACCGGGCCAATCGGGGTGTAGTACTCACGTTTCACCAAGCTCCACCCGTCACCAAAACTCTGCGGATTCTCCGCCAGAAGCATCTGAAGGTGATCCTCCACACCGTCCTTCTGCAACCCGGGATCGATGCCCAGGTCAAAGTCCAAATCACACAGCACGGCACCGATCAGAATTTGGAGGCGATCACCGTCGGGTTTCGTGATTTCCCACACCTGGGTGATCGTTGAATCGACCTGGGACGGTGCGGCTGCTTCGTCGGGTTCAGGATCGCGCACCGTCATGGTGCACGGAGCGGTCATCCAGTTACGCGGCTTATAGGCCCCGTCGTCAGCATGAATCGCGACTGACCCATCCCGCTTGACCATAATCAACCGCTTCGCCATGGGTAAATGGGCCGTCAATCTGCCGGCGTAGTCAGCCTGACATTCTGCAATCACGATTCGCACGGATGGAAGTATACCCAGATCTGTCTATCGGCTTCCGGGCTAGACTAGACGGGTGACTCGCCGACCGAATAAGTATCAGCGCCGCCCGCGCCCCCTGCTTTCGGGGATGCAGACTGCAGCCTCGAAATCTGATGGCCTCTGGGTGATGCGGACGGTGAGTGGCGATCGCGCGATCAAACCCTATCTGTGCCCAGGCTGTCAACAGACGATCCCCGCCGGAATGGCGCACGTCGTCGTGTGGCCCCATACTCCCCCACTCGGCTCCACATCCGGGCTGGATCACCGACGTCATTGGCACACCTCCTGCTGGAACAGGAAACGCTGATGCTGGCTCACACGGTCTTGCCGGGACGTCGGGGACGCTACGCCGTTTTCATCCACGGTCTGTTCGGACGCGGATCGAACTTTCGCACCCCGGCCCAGGCGATCTCTGACCTTGCCACCCCCATTCTGATCGACCTGCCCAATCATGGATTGTCGCTGTGGACTGAATCGGCCGACCTTGTGGAATGGGCATCCATGGTCGTCGACACGATGGCCTCACTGGGTGCCGTCGGAGAAAACACCACTGTGATTGGGCATTCACTCGGCGCCAGAATCGCGATGATTGCAGCCTTGACCCATCCTGATGCTTTCGGCAAGGTGTTGATCGGTGACATGTCTGCAGTGGATTACCCACTCGACGAATACTTCATGCGTTTCGTCGAGTTGATGAAGGCTATTCCACTCGACGAGTTGGTGTCGCGAAAGCAGGCATCTGACATCCTTGCCGATGAGATTAGGTCAGAATCGGTGCGAGCCTTCCTCCTGCAAAACCTGAGGCGCCTCTCCTGCTCAGAATCGGCACCACCCAACGTCAAGGTGTCATCACGCGGATGGTTCTGGCAGCCTAATCTGGACTTATTTGAACGCGAATTGTCATCTCTTGGCCGCTGGCCCGCAATCAAAGGTGTCTTTGCCGGGCCTGCGTGGTGGATAGGCGGTGGCCGGTCCAGTTATGTTCGTGACGCATATCAGGCGACGATGCGTCAATATTTCCCGAAACTGCGCAAGTTGATCATCCACAACGCAGGCCATTGGATCCACGCAGATCAACCTGCGATCTTCACCACCATCGTCAAAGAACTCATCGTCACGCCCACCTAGGCCTCATTGTGAAGTCTCCGCTTCATGGCGGGTAGGACGTACTGGGCCCCTAGCCTGCGGTAATCGCAATGATTGAGGCGTCGGCGATGGGAGTAATGCCGTCTTCTGCAGCGATCCCTTGGCTGGCGATGTTGTCGATCACCTGCATACTCTCTTCCTCAACCGTTCCCATGATGGTGTAGGCCGGCGCAAGTGGGCTATCGTTCCAGACGATGAAGAACTGGGAACCATTCGTATCCGGGCCAGCATTAGCCATAGCGACGGTGCCGCGCGGATAGATGACGGTGCCACTCTTGTCGGGAAGGCTGTCGAGTTCGTCAGCGAAGCTATAGCCGGGGCCACCAGTACCTGTACCGGTTGGGTCCCCACACTGCAAGACGAAGATTCCGCGTTCAACTAGGCGATGGCACTTCGTGTTGTCAAAGAAGCCTTGGGCGACCAGATTCTCAAAGGAATGGACCGCACACGGAGCCTTGGAGCGATCCAGCTTCATCACGACATCCCCGCCCGACATCTTCATGGTGAATGACGCCACCCCCTCGCGCGAGACATCATCTTCGGACGGCGGATCTACCGGACGAGCTGGCTCTCCAGAATGGAGATAAGAACAAGCCATCGGGTTCTTGACCTGGGTCGGGACGGATTCCTTCTTCGCGCACGACGCTAATCCGAGAGCCAAGATCAAGGACAAACCTGCTGCTGCAAGACGACGTACCATATTCCCCTCCAGTAATGAGCATAGACGGTGATGAGTGTCGCACATCTAAGCCAAGTTAACGAATCCGACACGGTCTCGGGCTAAATGGTTAGCGAAACGGCACCGATCACAACGGGGCTGCTATTGAATGTTGATGCTCTGCCTAAGATGGTGACATGGTGAATCTGACCAAGATCTACACGCGTACTGGTGACGGAGGGAAAACTCGTCTGTCTGATAATTCCGTTGCCGACAAGACTGATTCGCGAGTCGATGCCTACGGCACGGTTGATGAGCTCAACTCCGTCCTAGGGCTGTGTTTGGCCTCAGGTGGTTTGTCGCAGCGGATGGTCGAGGCCTTGTCGTTGATCCAGAATGAACTCTTTGATGTCGGCGCCGACCTATCCCATCCCTTGACCACCCAGTCTCCGTGGCCTCCGTTACGGATCGAGCAATCCTCCGTAGACCGGTTGGAGAATTACTGCGATGAATTCGGCGCCGACCTGCCGAATTTGCGATCCTTCATCCTTCCGGGAGGAAGCCTGGCATCTTCCTATCTGCACTTAGCAAGGACCTTAGCCCGGCGCGCCGAGCGTCAAGCATGGCGTTGTGTGGAGGAATACGGAACTGAGGTTGCCGAACCGGATTCTGAACAGCCAGGCGGAATTAACCTAGTCACGGTGAAATATCTCAACCGGCTGTCGGATTTATTGTTCATCATGGCGAGGTTGGCCAATGTCGGCACAGAACATGGGGATATCTTGTGGGTGCCGGGGACGGATCGTCCAATCCCCGATTTCGTCAAGAAGAGCCGTCGGAGGCAACAAGAATCGGAACCGTCGGCTAAGTAATCAACCACTACCCCTGACGCAGGGGTCGGCACCGTCGCCAACAGCTCTCAGCGACGAAACTGACAACCGCCCAATGCGCCCACTAGAACACGAATTCGTCTTCTGGTGGCGGGGCTGACTCAAACCAACTCAACAATCCAGTCGCCGCCCCTAGATCAAGGACGAGTTCAACATGGTGGCCCTCAGGGTCGTGAGGGAAGAGTTTGACCACGCGCGCCCCGGGAGCCAGGTTGACCATATCCTCAGGTTCGGGTTCTTGGAATCCCGCCGCAGACCAGGTGTGGCGGTTGAAAACCCGGGACGGGCCGGTACTGATCGCAAAGGTTCGATACCACCACAGTTCATTGCCGTGATAGACGGCCATCCCCGTCGTCCAGGCAGACCCGCTTCCATCCCCGACGCAACGCAGATCGACGTCGATGACCTCACCAGAGCGCGCCAGATACTTGCGTCTGAAGTACAAGCCGGCGAGGCCGAAGGCGATGCACAGCAGCACCGACATCAGCACGATGAGGACAACGACAATGACCGAACCCACCGACGTCACCCGCTACTCGGCGATCTCGGGAGTCTCGCGCCCTAGCTTACGGATCACGCGGACCTGCGCCCTAGCTAGGTGGTAGCGATGGTACTCGTCCTCGGTGGCCCGGCCCGATTCGACCAAGGCCTGAAGTTTGACCATCTGGTCGAGCGCAGCGGACTCATCAATCTTGTCAGCCAAGGTGGCATATTGAGCCAGGACTGAGACGTGGTTCTTTTCGACTGAAATGTATCCACCGTCGACTGCGATGAGAAGCTGCTGACCGTCACTGGTGATGATCTCGGCCGCGCTAGCCTGGAGCACCGCCAATACCGGCGAGTGCCCAGGGAGGATGCCCAAATCACCGTCAACAGTGCGCACGATCACGTTCTCGGCTTGGCCCTCCCAGACCTTGCCCGTGATGGCGACAACTTCTACTGTCAGTACTCCGTAGTCAGACACTATGCCTTCTTGAGTTCGTCCGCCCGCTTCATCACGTCGTCCATATTTCCAACGTTGAAGAAGGCCTGTTCGGGAACATCGTCAACCTCGCCATCGCAGATCATCCTAAACCCTTCAATCGTTTCGGAGATCGGGACGGTCGAGCCGGCAACGCCGGTGAACTTCTCAGCCATGTAGGTATTCTGCGACAAGAACTGCTGGATACGACGGGCGCGGTTGACCACGATCTTGTCGTCTTCGCTCAACTCGTCGACGCCGAGAATCGCGATGATGTCTTGGAGTTCCTTGTTGCGCTGCAGAATCTGCTTGACATGGGTTGCCACATCATAGTGATGCTGGCCCACATATTCAGGAGCCAGGATTCGGCTCGATGACGTCAGCGGGTCCACCGCCGGGTAGAGACCCTTGGAGGCGATGTCGCGGCTAAGTTCGGTGGTGGCGTCGAGGTGGGCGAAGGTGGTGGCAGGAGCCGGATCAGTGTAGTCGTCGGCAGGGACGTAGATTGCCTGCATTGAGGTAATCGAGTGACCCTTGGTTGAGGTGATCCGCTCCTGAAGCGCACCCATCTCGTCAGCCAGGTTCGGTTGGTAACCCACAGCCGAAGGCATGCGACCGAGAAGGGTGGAAACCTCAGCACCTGCTTGGGTGAATCGGAAGATGTTGTCGATAAATAGCAGCACGTCCTGGTTCTCGACGTCGCGGAAGTACTCCGCCATGGTCAACGCCGAGAGGGCAACCCGCAGACGAGTCCCCGGGGGCTCGTCCATCTGTCCGAAGACCAGTGCGGTATCTTTGAGCACTCCTGCGTCTTCCATCTCGTGAATCAGGTCATTGCCTTCACGGGTGCGTTCACCAACACCAGCGAACACCGAGGTGCCGCCGAAGTTGTGGGCGATACGGTAGATCATTTCCTGGATCAAGACGGTCTTGCCCACACCGGCACCGCCGAAGAGACCAATCTTGCCGCCCTGGACGTAGGGGGTCAGCAGATCGATGACCTTGATACCTGTCTCGAGCATCTTGGTTTCTGGCTCTAGCTGATCAAAGTCGGGGGCTTCGCGGTGAATCGGCCAACGCTGCGTAATCAACGCCTCGGTCTCGGCGGGATCTTGGTTGAGTACCTCGCCCGTGACGTTCCATACCCGGCCCTTGGTGACCTGGCCAACCGGAACTGAGATCGGCGCACCTGTATCTACAACGCGAGCACCGCGCTGGATACCGTCGGTAGGTTTGAGCGAGATACACCGAACCAGGTTGTCGCCAATCTGCAGCTCGACCTCGAGGGTGATGGTCTTCGTCTCGCCCATCACCGTGGTATCAACCTTGAGGGCATTGAGAATCTCAGGCAGTTGGTCGTTAGGGAATTTGACGTCGACGACTGAACCAATCACTCGGGTAACCCGTCCGACTCTTTCGGCTGGTTGTTGGGTGGCGGTCATTGAATACCTCACACTTCCTGGGTTGATTCGGCCAGCGCAGCAGCACCGCCGACGATCTCGGTAATTTCGTTGGTGATCTCAGCCTGGCGAGCGGTATTGGCCTCGCGCTCCAGGTCCTCGATCAGTTGTTGGGCGTTATCGGTAGCCGACTTCATCGCGGTTTGCTGGGCGGCTAGCTGGCTGGCAGCCGAAGACCGCAGATAGAAGAAGATTCGGTTCCGCACATAGAGCTGAAGTAGCTGATCCAAGACAGTCTTGGCATCTGGCTCAAACTCATACTCAGGCAAGCTCAACCCGGGGCCATCTGAGGCATCCTCGACGATCTCCAGCGGCAAGATTCGCCGAACTCGGCATTCTTGGGTCATCAGAGATTCAAACCTGGTGTAGATCACATGAATCTCGTCTACGCCACCGTCGTCAACCGGGGTCAGGAACTCGCTAATGAGCAAGTCAGCGATCTCTTTAGCATGGTCGTAGGATGGCTCGACCGAGAAACCTTCCCAGGTCCGCGACAACGGAATCTGGCGATAGTTGAGGAATTGGATACCCTTGCGTCCGCAAACGAACCACTCCACCTCAAGCCCACGAGAGATCAGCGCTTTTTCAGTCTGCATAGCCAGTTTCATCACATTGGATGAGAAGGCCCCGTTGAGCCCGCGATCAGAGGTCAGCACCACCAGGGCGGCGCGACGAGGGTTGACCACATCGCTAGTCAGCGCGTGTTCATAGTCTGAATATGTTGCGACCGCAGATACGGCACGAATCAGCTCGTGGGTATAAGGCAAGACCTTGGCGGCTTCGCGCTGGGCACGCCCGATCCTACTCGATGCGATTAACTCCATCGCTCGAGTAATCTTTTGAGTTTCGCCAACAGATTTCCTGCGCTGGCGGAGCTCTTTCAGACTCGAAGCCATCGACTAGGCCTTTCTACCAACAACAATCTGTTCGTTGTCCATCTTGTCCTTGACCTCTTCAACCGTATTGATCTCGTCAAGGGACTTGCCGTCTACAGTGCGGTAGCTGGTCTTGAACTCGCTCAGCAGCCTATCCGCCTCGGCCTGCAGGTCGTCGCCGAACTGGCCGGAATCGACGATGGAACCAAATAGCTGGGAGTTCGAGCGGATGTATTCGAGCATCTGGCCTTCAAAGCGAAGAATCTCGTCCACCGGAACCTCATCCAGACGACCGGTGGTGCCTGCCCACACAGAGATGACCTGCTCGGCTACCGGATAAGGATTGTTTTGGGTCTGTCTTAGCAGTTCGGTCAGACGTGCACCCCGGTCGAGCTGGCGCCGCGATGCCTCGTCGAGATCGGAGGCGAACATGGCGAAGGCCTTCATGTCACGGTACTGAGCTAGTGAAATCTTCAAAGTACCTGAGACATTCTTCATCGCCTTGATCTGGGCTGCGCCACCGACTCGAGAAACGGAGATGCCGACGTCGACGGCGGGACGCTGGTTGGCGTTGAAGAGATCGGATTGGAGGAAGATCTGGCCGTCGGTAATCGAAATCACGTTGGTCGGGATATAGGCGGAGACGTCATTAGCCTTGGTCTCAACGATAGGCAAACCGGTCATGGAACCGCCGCCAAGATCGTCGGATAGCTTCGCACAGCGCTCCAGGAGACGGGAGTGAAGGTAGAAGACGTCACCGGGGTAGGCCTCTCGCCCGGGTGGGCGACGCAGCAGCAAGGACATCGCACGGTAGGCTTCGGCCTGTTTCGTGAGATCGTCGAACACGATCAGCACATGTTTGCCCTGGTACATCCAGTGCTGCCCGATTGCGGAACCAGCGTAGGGGGCGATGTACTTGTAGCCGGCCGGGTCGGAGGCTGGGGCGTTGACGATCGTGGTGTATTGCATCGCGCCCCCCTTTTCCAGGGTTTCGCGAACCTCGGCAACGGTCGAGTTCTTCTGGCCGACTGCAACGTAGATACAACGCACCTGTTTGCTGGGGTCGCCCGATTCCCAGTTTGCACGCTGGTTGAGGATGGTGTCGATCGCGATCGCGGTCTTGCCCGTCTTGCGGTCCCCAATGATCAACTGACGCTGCCCACGACCGATCGGGATCATCGCATCGATAGCTTTGAGACCGGTCTGCAACGGCTCGCGGACCTCCTGGCGATGCATAACCCCGGCGGCCTGAAGTTCCAGGGGACGACGTTCCTCAGCTTCGATCTTGCCGAGGCCATCAATCGGCTCCCCCATGGCGTTGACGGTGCGACCGAGGAAGCCCTCGCCAACGGGCACCGAAAGGATATCGCCCGTTCCGCGCACCTCCTCGCCCTCGTTGATACCGTCGGAATCACCAAGTACCACGACGCCGATTTCGCGGTCGTCAAGGTTCAAGGCGATGCCTAGGGTTCCGTTCTTGAATTCCAGCAGCTCGTTGGCCATAGCCGAAGGCAGACCCGACACGCGTGCAATACCATCACCAGAAGTGATGACATGGCCGATTTCTTCCTTCGATGCACCAGTGGGGTTATAGTCCTGGACGAACTTGTCCAACGCATCACGGATCTCTTCAGGGCGAATAGTGAGTTCCGCCATTATTTCCCTACTCTCTCTTGCATATTCTCGCGGCTATGACTTCAGCTGATATTTCGCCTGCTCGAGGCGGCCAAGCATAGAACCGTCAATAACGTCATTATTGATCTCAACCCGGACACCACCGAGCAGGCCGGTATCGATGTGGATTTCGAGATCAATCTCGGTGCCGTAGATTCGGCTCAGTTCGGCTCTCATCCGTGACTGTTGGTCCTCGGAGAGCTCGCGGGCAGCCCACACTCTAGCCAGGCAGTGACCGCGCAGTTCAGAGGCTTGTTCGACGATCATCCGCAGCGATTCCAAGAAGGGGTCCCGATGGCAGATGGCACGCTTAGCCAAGACCGTAGAAACCCAATTTGCCTTGTCAGCAAGGATAGAGGCAAGTAATCTTTCTCGGGCATCAACTGGGGCGAACTCGTCGTCGAGGCTATTCCTCAACTCTTGGCTGTTGTCGACGACCTCGTAGAGGACAAACAGATCGTGGCGAACCTGATCTAGTTCTCGGCGTTCAGCGGCTGACGCAAGCAAAACGGTATCGAGTTGCAGTTCTAGCTCACGGGCAAGCTCGAGACCAGACTTCCAGCCCAACTCAACCGCCCCGGCCATTGCCTCGACGATGGAGTCACTGACCCGTCCCGAAAATAAGGAGCGCGCCAGATTCGCCCGGTCGAGGCTGGGGATATTCGGATCGGTCAGTGTGTGACGTACCGAATACTGAGTTAGGAGAGTGTCTATCAGGCTAAAGAACTCCGCGGTGTTGTCGGCAGTAACAGTGCTGGCGTCAAATCCAGCAGACTGAAACACCTGCGCCAGTTCTTCGCGGTGATCGGTCACCATCTCAACAGTCATTAGTCGATTCCCTAGTTGTGATCCTTTGATGGCATCGTGGCGAGTTCGTCGAGGAACCTGTCAATACTGCGGCGAGCACGCTCGTCATCAGTCAATGATTCCGCGACTACCCGACCGGCCAAATCGAGAGCCAAACCGCCGACGTCGCGCTTGAGCTCGGTGACGATGACCTCTTGTTCGGCAAGAAGCTGCGCCCTACCTCGCTCAATAATCTGAGCGGACTCAGCGGTGGCCTGGGCACGAGCCTCGGCAACAATCTGAGCCGCTTGAGTCTTGGCATTTTCACGGATCTGAGCGGCCTGCGATCTAGCATCAGACAGTTGAGTCTCATACTCCCTTTTTGCCTGCGCAGCCTCAGCCTGAGCGCGTTCAGCCCTCTCGATACCACCTTGAATCTGTTCCGCGCGATCGCGGTAGTTCTTCTCTAGTTTGGGCGAAACCAGGCGAGCGAAAACCAGCCAGATCACCACCAAGAGAACCGCACCCATGACGATTTCGACTGGGTGATGCGGGAGGATGAGATTCCCTTCAAGTGGTAGCAACAGTTGCATCTGGAACCTGCTACACCACGAAGGCGAGGACGAAGCCAAGCAGAGCCAACGCTTCAACCACGGCGAAGCCGATGTAGGCAGCGCTCATCATCGCTGAACGAGCCTCGGGCTGGCGGGCAATACCGTTGATGACGGATACCCAGATCCAAGCAACGCCGAAGCCCGCGCCAACCGTGGCGAGACCGTAGCCGAGCATATTGATCGAGCCCGTGATCTCCATCAGTGTCATGAGTTTTCCTTTCGGTTTTTCGTTTTCTTTGCGAAAAATCTAGTGTTCGCTACTCAGTGAGGAAGCGATGTATGAGGCGGTAAGGACGGTGAAGATGAGGGCCTGGAGGAAGCCAATGAACAACTCCAACCCCATCAAGACCAGGGAAAAAACGAGGGAGACGAAACCGGAGACGTTGTAGAGCAGGTTTCCGGCATAAGTCAGCAGGTATCCGCCACCAACCATGAACACCATCAGCGACATGTGACCGGCGAACATGTTGGCGAAGATACGAACAGCCAGAGTGAACGGCCTGGTGATGTAGAAAGAAATCAGTTCGATCGGGACGACAAGGATCATCAAGTACCACGGAACCCCAGAAGGCACCACAGATTTGTAGATGAATCTCCAGCCGTGGGCTTTGAAACCGGCTGCGACATAGATCACCATCACCACAATGCCGAGCCCATAGGCGTAGCCGATGTTAGAAAAGGCGGGGAACATGAACAAGAAGAATTCCCCGAACCAGTTGTTGACCAGGATGAAGAAGAAGGTGGCGGTCAAGAAAGGGACCCAGGTGCGGTAACCGGGGCCGATGATGTCGCGGCCGATACCGTTACGGACGTATTCATACATCGTCTCGACTAGGTACTGACCCTTGGTCGGGACAACCTTCAATTTGCGAGTGGCAACCACCCACAACACACATATCAAGATGACGGAGACGACGAGCTGAATGAGTGGTTTGTTGAGCCAGGAGATGCCGGCAATGCCATGGAATTCAAAATCTGCAACGCTTGGTGGTGTGTAACCATCCATCGGCGTCAACAACTGAGTCAAGCTCATGTGCTCCCCTTGCATGCCTTTGCCAGGCTAGACCCATGTAGGTCGGTGGTGGTTGATCAACGAATGATCTGCGGTTCAGTGTCTGGATCGAGAGAGGATAACTTAACGATTCTCATCTGTCGATTCATCAGGATGAAGGCCAGATCCGTAGCGTCTGATTACTACATACACACTACATGCTATCCCGAAGATCGCACCGATCGGCAGGATCCATGAAGTACCGAAGCGACGATCTGCCAGCCACCCCAAACCGCCATAGAAGAGTATGCCAGCGAGCATGATGGACACAATCGTCAACCCGGTGTCGCTAGATATCCTTCGAGGCGGGTCGGCTACGAAATTCCCCCGACAATCACTGTCACGATCTTCGTAGCTGGGGTGAACATTATCAGCAATGTCAGTGACTTTTCCATCTGGGAAGCCGCCGCGATCGAACCCGGTGGAGTTTGGGTTGAGTTCTTGGTGGTTACCGCTTAGCTGGGTCACTTCCCTCACCTCCAGAATCGAGGCGACCGGCGTCGAGTAGTTCAAAATCGTAGACTGGGATACGCGCTCGACGATGGCCGATGACGGTGCCGGCGAGCCAGGCCATGACGCAGGCGACCGCTGCGATGCCGAGCCTCTTCGTTGAGAGATAGCGGTTGGCTTGGGTGCCCATCAGGAGTGCAAAAATGCCAAGGACGAGGCCGACGCGGATTAGGTAGGTGGTCAGTAGCCAGACGACGTGGACTCGACGCTGGGACATCATCACCCACAGTTGGAAGATTGCCCCTGACCAATAGAAGATCGCAACGATGGCGAATCCGATCAGCACCGACCTGGTGGCCTGGCTAGATGCGACGGACCAGGAGATTGCGGCGAGTACGGCTGCGACGGCGATCATTGCTGCAGTGCTGGAGATGAAGAGTTTCTTACGCCAGCGCCCTCCACCGTCGTCAGCAGGAGGGATGGGCTCGCTAGGTTGTGGCCGGTCGTGAAAGCTCATCGTCGAGGCCCCGGTCACGGACCCGGCTGGGTTTGACCCTGATGGGGCTGTGACTTGCTCTAGGCCAAGGTCTGGGTCAGGTTGGGGGTTGAGGTTAGGGTCAATTAGGGCGTTTCGCTCAGCAACAAGATGTTGGACGTGGGATTGGACGACTTCGCGCATCTCGGCGACGTCGGCATTGTGTTCCTGGCTGGCTTGGGCCTCGGCTTCAGTGATGAGTTTGCTGAAGAGGAATCTGGGGCGTTGAATCGTCAAAGACGCGGCGATGACGATGCCGATGATCATCGCCACCAGCACCCAGACATTGCCGGAGAGCCCGAAACCGACCGAGCCGAACCCGAGTACGAAAGACCACAGGTACATCAGCAAGACGGCGTGAATCTGGGAATGTCCGCGACGCAAGATCTGGTGGTGCAGATGCTGTTTATCCGCGACGAACCACCACTTCCCGGCCATCGTCCGCCGGAAGTAGACCTGGACGAGGTCGAGAAGCGGGATGAACAGGATCAACAGCGGAAGAATCACCGGGGTGACCGAAGCCAAGCGGCCACCCGTCTTCAAGTTGACTACTGCAGGGTCAATCTGGCCGGTGAAAGAGATGGTGATTGACACCATCAACATCCCCAGAAGCAATGCCCCTGAATCACCCATGAACATCTTGGCCCGGTGGAAGTTGTGCGGCAAGAATCCGGCACAAACCCCAGCCGCTGAGATCGCGATAATTCCGGCAGCCGTGGCCCGAGCTAGGGAATTCTCGTAGGCCAAGAAATAGGAGTAGGTGAAGAAGGCCAGGGCTGAAATCCCGACTACCCCTGCGGCTAATCCGTCCAGTCCATCAATGAAGTTGATCGCGTTGACACAGATGAAGATCAGCAGCAAGGTCATCAGGATTGACGTCGCTGTGTCCAAGACGATAACCCGGTTCGGCAAAGGAATCCAGTAGATTCTGACCCCGGTAACCACCGCCACCCCTGCAGCCACCATCTGCCCAGAAGCCTTGATCAATGCGGGCAGATCGAGAAGATCGTCAATCGCTCCGACAATGCCCATGACCAGGCAGGCCGCCAGCACTCCCCTGGTGTCTCTGATCACCACCTCTTGTTGACCTAGCCAAGGCAGATTTGAAGCGAACTGGATGGCGGCGCAGACGCCGAGCAGCATCGCGATACCGCCGAAGTATGGAATCGGGACGGTGTGAACGTCTCGGTCTCTGACAGAGGCAACCGCCCCCACGCGCATCGCGATTTGGCGACAAACCCCGCTGAGAAGATAGGTGGTTGACGCCGCGATGAGAAAGACCAGGAGATATTCACGCATTTACTGCCCGCTCGCTGGCTCAACAATCCCGGGGTCGATCTCGCGTAGCTGAGCTACGGAGAGGGCTCCCACCCGCAAGACCTTCCCTGGCCCAGTCCCGGAGTAATCGACGATGGTGGAGGCCTGCGGGCCAGGGGTCGGGCCGTCGTCGAGATAGACCGCAACCGAGTTCGCCAACATCTCAATCGCGTCGTCGATGGTGGTCGAGGCAGATTTGCCTGAGATATTTGCCGACGATACCGCTAACGGGCCGGTGTGACGCAGGAGTTTGCGGGCAAAGTCGTGGTTGGGCACGCGCACCGCGATCGTGCCAGCGGTTTCACCCAGGTCCATCGTCAGTGACTGCGGAGCGCGCAGGATCAAGGTCAGCGCACCTGGCCAAAAGTTATCTGCCAGCGTCTGGGCGGAAGCCGGAATCGACTCGGCGTAGGCCGGGAGCATCGCAGGTTCGGCAATCAAGATAGGCGGGGGCATATCGCGGCCACGGCGTTTGGCGTCGAGGAGACCCTGGACGGCTGCGGCGTCGAAGGCGTTGGCCCCTATGCCGTAGACGGTGTCGGTAGGGAGGACGATACATGCCCCGTCTCGGATCGCCTCAGCAGCAGCTTGAAGGGCCTCATCGGTGTCTTGGTCAGTGGCGAAGACCCGATAGGTGGGCTCATCGGGCACGTCGGATTCTTCGTCGCACGATGTTGGATCAGATTGGGGAGAGGCCGATGTGGGGTTTTCGCAGCCAGGAAGGTCAGCGTCTTGGATAGCCTGAGAATCAGAGTCAACGGCGGCCACTGAGGTGACGCTCGATTCGTCAACGACAGCGGACGGGTGCACGTTAGCGTCTGAACCGAGGTGTTCGGGTTCGTCCCCAGCCGCCTTGACGGCAGTGACGAAGCGAGGCCTAGAGGTCAGATCCGTGTGATCTTCAACCAAGGTGAAAACCGGGTGGTCGAGGAAGATTCTCGGCGCAGATTCACCCTGGTCGTCCCCATGTTCGACCACGACGACACCGCCAGGCTTCAACAGCCTAGAGGCCAGGTCGGCGATGACTCGGATGTGGTCAAGTCCGTCAATGCCCGACACCAAGGCCATCTCAGGGTCTCCGTGTCGAACCTCAACCGGGAGCTGACCAAACTGGGCTTGAGGGATATAGGGTGGATTGGCGATCACCAGATCCACCTGAGCATCCAGTGATCCGTCAAGATCGGCCATATCGGCATGAATACACTCGACCTGCTCGTCAACAACATTGCGTTCGAGGTATGCGAATGCCTCTGCCGAGGCCTCAACAGCGGTCACACACGCCCCTGGCACTTCTGAGGCAATCGCCTTACTGATCGCACCAGATCCCGCACACAACTCAACCACGCGCGGTGAATCTAACTCTTTGAGCTTGTCAATAGCCCATCCGCAGACGGTTTCGGTCTCGGGGCGCGGAATGAAGACACCAGGGCCCACGTCGACTTTGATGAAACGGAACCAGGCCTGACCCGTCAGATGCTGCAGCGGAACCCCTTCCAATCTGCGTGAAACCAGGCTACGGACGGTGGCGATGTCTTCGTCGTCAATCTCGGTGATCACCCCCAACTGGCCCGGTTCGACACCGATGACGAAGGCAAGCAAGGTTCGAGCTTCGGCGGAAGCCGCCTGAACTCCCCCAGCGGACAAAGTTGTCGCCGTCTCCTTGAGAAATTCAGCCAGTCGCACTGCCCAACCCCTCTCTGATTAGTGTGGTGCGACCGATGGATCGCATCACAGTCCCAGATTACTGATTTCTACGCCAAAGCCGAGGTTACCCGGCCGAGTCAGACAAATGCTCAAGACGCTCGGCTAGATCCGCTTCGAGGAGAGCATCAATCAATGGCTTGAGCTCACCGTTGAGAACCTGATCAAGATTATGTGCCTTGTAACCGATTCGGTGATCCGAGATCCGGTTCTCAGGGAAGTTATAGGTGCGGATCCGCTCCGAACGGTCGACAGTGCGCACCTGGGATTTCCGTGAGGCGGAGGCTTCGGCCGCAGCCTTCTCTTCGGCGAGTTGAGACAGTTTGGCGCGCAGCATTCGCATCGCCGATTCCTTGTTCTGCAACTGGGAGCGTTCGTTTTGACAAGACACGACGATGCCTGAAGGCAAGTGGGTGATGCGCACCGCAGAGTCGGTGGTGTTGACGCCTTGGCCACCAGGACCTGAGGAGCGATAGACGTCGATACGTAGATCGTCGGCGTTGATCTCGATGTCTTCGGCCTCAATATCAGGCATGACTAGCACGCCCGCCGCTGAGGTGTGGATGCGTCCTTGAGACTCAGTCACCGGGACGCGTTGGACGCGGTGAACTCCGCCTTCAAACTTGAGGGTGCCATAGGGCATGAGTTCACTCGACCCTCCCTTGATAGCTATGGTGATCGACTTGTATCCGCCAAGTTCGGTCGCCTGCTCATCAAGAATCTCGACCTTCCAGCCGACGCTCTCAGCGAACTTCAAATACATCCTCACCAGATCACCAGCGAAGAGGGCGGACTCTTCACCACCCGCACCTGACTGAACCTCGACGATTGCGTCTTCATTGTCGTTAGGGTCGCGCGGAACCAGCAAAGCGGTGCACTTGTCGGTAGATGCGGCGAGTTTGTGTTCGAGGGCAGCGACCTCGTCGGCGAAGGCTTGATCCTCGGCAGCTAGCTCTCGGGCTGCATCAAGATCGTCAAGGAGTTGCTCGTGATTCGTCAAGGCCTTGATGATGGGGCCTAACTCGGCGTAACGACGCCCGATGCGCCGCGACTTCGCCGGGTTTGAGACGACTTCAGGCTGACCCATCTGCGACTCTAACTCCAAGTACTCTTCGCGCAAAGGCGCAGCTTGAGTTAGCAATTCGTCATGCATGTGGGGTCCTCTCTGGTTGACGAGTTAGAGCGATAAAGACAAATGGAGGCGCTGGGTCTCCCCCAGCGCCTCCATCAAAAGCCTATTTGCCGGACTTCTTGCCGTAACGACGCTCGAAGCGGGCGACACGACCACCGGTATCGAGGATCTTCTGCTTGCCTGTGTAGAACGGATGGCATGCCGAGCAAACGTCAGCGCTCATCACGTCATTCTTATGGGTGCTGCGAGTCTCAAAGGTGTTCCCGCACGAGCACACCACCTTGGTGACGTGGTAATCGGGGTGGATACCCTGCTTCATTAGTCTTCTCCTTATATGACGTATATACCGGGTCGCTCTTGAATCAGCCCTGTCGAGTTGATGCCGAATCCATGGGGCGATCGACCAGGCCGCAGACCGCGACTGTTTACAGACGATCCCCAAGGCGTGAACCGGTAACCGACGAACTATTGTGCCATTTGTTGGAGTGCTCCACAAGTTCAAACCGGCTATTCCGCATTAGGTGTCGTGCGCGAAATCTGGACCAAGAATTCGGCGTTATTGCGGGTCTTCCTCATCTGCTTGAGCAACATCTCCAGAGACTGCTGGTCGTCGAGGCCGCTGAGCACCCGACGCAGCTTCCAGATGATGTTGAGTTCTTCTTGACGCAGGAGTAGCTCTTCACGGCGAGTACCCGAGGCATCCACGTCAATAGCTGGGAAGATGCGCTTGTCAGCGAGCTCACGACGCAACCTCAGTTCCATATTTCCGGTGCCCTTGAACTCCTCGAAGATCACCTCGTCCATCTTCGAACCAGTCTCGACCAAGGCGGTGGCAAGAATGGTGAGTGAACCACCGTTCTCGATGGCGCGGGCTGCACCGAAGAACTTCTTAGGCGGGTACAGCGCCGCAGAATCAACACCACCGGAGAGAATCCGGCCTGAGGCAGGAGCGGCAAGGTTATAGGCGCGACCCAACCGGGTAATCCCGTCAAGCAGAATCACGACGTCTTGACCAAGCTCGACCAAACGCTTGGCGCGTTCAATCGCCAGTTCGGCAATCACGGTGTGTTCTTCTGCAGGTCGGTCGAAAGTAGAGGCGATCACTTCCGCCTGAGTGGTTCGCTCAAAGTCGGTCACTTCCTCTGGACGTTCGTCAACCAAGATCACCATCAGGTGAACCTCGGGGTTATTCGTCGTAATCGCATTGGCGATGGCCTGCATAATCATGGTTTTTCCGGCCTTAGGCGGGGAAACGATCAAGCCACGCTGACCCTTGCCGATCGGTGAAATCATGTCGATGATTCGCCCAGTCATCCCGAGTTGATCGGTTTCGAGCCGGAGTCGCTTCGACGGGTAGAGCGGGGTCAACTTCGCAAACTCACACCGCTCTTTCATCGACTCAGGGTCTTGCCCGTTGACGGTATCGATCCGCACCAGTGGATTGAACTTCTCCCGACGCTCTCCCTCGCGAGGCTGACGGATCAGGCCGGTAACAGCGTCGCCCTTGCGCAGCCCGTATTTGCGAACGACCGACAAAGAAACATAGGCGTCATTGGGGCCAGGCTGGTAGCCGGAGGTACGCACGAAGGCATAGTTATCCAAGACGTCGATGATGCCGGAAACCTTGGTCAGCACATCGTCTTCGCGGATCACCGGTTCTGCATCAAAGCGAGACCCTGATCCAGACTGACGTGAGTTCCGGTCCCTGCGATCCCGGCGACGCCGTCCACGCCCGCGATCTTCGGAGCGGTCAGAACGGTCAGAACGCTCGGACCTATCCGAGTTCCGATCCCTGCGATCCCGGCGACGGCTGTTATCTAAGTCACCGGAGTCGTCTCGAGAACGCCCGCGCTCTTCGTCCTTTGCTCCGGTAGTACCTTCGCGAACTGCCACCCCGGTGCGCTGTGCATGTTGGGACCGCGACTTTGCACGGTCACGAATAGCGGCCTCGTTAGATAGCTCAGCTAAACGGGCGCTCACTTCACCTAAGGTATCTGCGTCGGCACTCTCATCTGCAGAGCCAGACTGATCGTCTTGCCCACGACGTCGGGATGTGCGCCACTCTTTGCGTCGCGACGGGCGCTGGCCACGATCAACGTCGCCACGTCCTCGACTATCGTCAACGAGGGCTTCGTCGCCATCGCTTCTGGCAGCAGAGTTCGCGGCAGCGTCACTGGCAGATACATCCCCCAAAGCCTGGGGTGAGTCTTTGCCTCGCCCACGCTTACTTTGTTGTTTGGAACCGATCAACTCAGCTTGGGTTGACTGAGCCGCACGAATCGCATCGACGAGTTCTGATTTCCGCATTCCCGACGAGCCGCGAACACCCAAGGAGTGAGCCATTTTTCTCAGATCAGCGACCAGCATCGAACTGAGACCGGTGGGCGATGATTCCTGTGATTGAGGAGCCACTGGAGTCCTTTCACCAAGTACGAAATGTGTTGTTTTGCTGCACGGCCGAAAACGGATACGTCCTCGGCCACAATCAAAGATCGCCAAAATCCGACATGGATTGTGCGACATTGGGGCCTATAGGTCTTCCTCGAGTACAGCCAGTAATGCCCGTCGCCAATGGGATTCCTCGGGTCGTCATCGTGAGCGACACTCAGGAGGTAACTAACTCACTAGGAGTCAGTGAAGGGAACAAGAACGCGAGTCAGCGGGGTAATCACTACCAGTTCAGTCGCTGACGGGCTAACCTGAGCCAGGAAGACACTACGATACTAACCACATCGGCCAGGTTCAGCAAACTCCAACCTGGTGAGTCGGTCAACTCAGCACCTACTAATGCTTTCCAACGTGGAGAATGCTGGCACTAGCTTCGGTGAAAAGCTCCCTCATCTGGTCATAGTTGCGCGCGACCGGAAACTGCGGGAACTCGGCGATCACATTGTCGGGTGGACAGAAGAGAATGCCGGCGTCTGCTTGCCCGAGCATCGACGTGTCGTTATAGGAATCCCCCGAGGCAATCACGCTGAAATTCAGAGACTGCAAGGCCTCAACCGCACGCCGCTTCTGATCGTCTTGACGCAGCCGATAACCGGTGATCCGATCATCGACAACCTGCAGGTAGTGACAAAACAGAGTCGGACGCCCCAGTTTTTCCATCAAGGGGTCAGCAAACTCATAGAAGGTATCCGACAAGATGATCACCTGATAGCGGTTGCGCAACCAGTCAAGGAATTCGCGGGCACCATCGAGTGGCTCCAAGGTGGAGATCACCTGCTGAATATCGCTGAGGCCAAGCCCATGTTCGTCGAGGATACGCAGCCGTCCTTGCATCAGTTCGTCATAGTCGGCGATGTCACGCGTCGTCAGCATCAACTCCTTGATACCGGTCACCTTGGCGACGTTGATCCACACCTCCGGAACCAGTACACCTTCAAGGTCGAGGCAGGCAAGCTGCATGGCTAAATCCCTTCAACTCTAAGCACATAGACGTTACCGAGGACGACCGGGGAGCTAGAGACCTCGGCGACGCATTGACGCATCGCGGCGTCGCGGGCGACGTGAGTGGTGAACTCCAGCATGGAGAGCCCATCTTCGGAGGCCCCCTGGTTGACTGTGAGCACGGAGATTCCGTGGGCGGCGAAGATTGCTGCTACTCGGGCGAGAACCCCCGGCTCGTCCTTGATGTCCATCCGGACGTAGTAGCGGGTCAAGAACTCGTCCTTTGACGCCAACGGATGCCCCGATGAGAGGGTTTCACCGAAGGAGCGGGTCTCGCGGACGAGATTGCGGGCCACGGTGACCAGATCACCCATGACGGCTGACGCGGTCGGCGATCCACCAGCCCCGGGCCCCATGAACATCAAACGCCCCGCCTCTCGGGCCTCGACAAAAATCGCGTTGTTGGCACCGTTGACGGTGGCAAGCGGGTGGGTGAGCGGGATCATCGCCGGATGAACCCTCACCTCGATAGAGCCTTCGTCGCGCAACTGGGTGATTGCCATAAGCTTGATGGTGCAGTTGAGCCGTTTCGCTGCAAGAACATCAGACTTCGTGATCGAGGTGATCCCCTCGCGATAGACGTCCGCGAGTGTCACCGGGGTGTGGAAGGCTTCGCGGGCTAGCAGTGCAGCTTTAGCGGCGGCGTCAAAACCTTCAATGTCGGCGGTTGGATCAGCCTCGGCATAGCCGAGATCCTTTGCCTGACGCAAGGCCTCGTTGAAGTCGCGTCCCACGGTACACATCTGATCGAGGATGTAGTTAGTGGTGCCATTGACGATGCCCATGACGGTGAGGATTTCGTCACCAACCAGCGACTCCTTCAAGGGTCGGACAATCGGGATCGCTCCGGCAACGGCTGCCTCGAAGAACAGATCGACGGAGTGCTCGCGCGCCAACGGGAAAAGCTCATCGCCATATTCGGCCAACAAGGCTTTATTCGCGGTGACCACGGATTTCCCCCGGGTCATTGCGGCCTTGATCAGGCGTTTCGCCGGTTCGATTCCGCCGATCACTTCCACCACGATGTCGACGTCGTCCCTCGATACCAACTCATCGAGATCAGTGGTGAACAGGGCAGGGTCTAGGCCTGGACGCTCCTTGTCGGGGTGGAAGACGCCGATCCCGACCAGTTCGAGTGGACGTCCGACGCGCAACCTCAGCTCATCGGTTTGGGTGGTGAGGATTCTTGCGACTTGGCTGCCGACGACGCCACAGCCAAGCAATGCAACCCGCAGTGGCGAACCCACCTCTTCCGGAGCACCCGGAATCTGGTGCTGGCAGTTATTCATTCCCAATCCCTTTCAGGTCACGAACCGATTCACCCTCATCGAGAGCGAGCAGATCAGCGAGGGTTTCCCGCCGAAGCAACACCTTGGCCTTGCCATCAAGCACCGATACTACTGGAGGCCTGGTGATGTAGTTGTAGTTGGAGGCCATCGCCCGCGAGTAAGCTCCCGAGGCTGGCACCCCAATCAGGTCACCAATGGCGATGTCAGAGGGCAAGAACACGTCTCTAACGAGGATGTCGCCACCTTCGCAATGCTTGCCGACGATACGGCACAGCCGAGGCAAGGAGGTCACGTTGCGCCCGATCACCCTCGCGGTGTAGTCAGCGGCGTAGAGGGCAGGCCTGATATTGTCACTCATCCCCCCGTCAACAGAGACGTATTTGCGGACCCGGTCAACGTCAACATAGACGTCTTTGACGGTCCCGACCGAGTAGACCGCCATCGTTGATGGCCCCGCGATGGCCCGCCCCGGCTCGATCGCCAAGTGCGGGATCGGGATTGAGACGCGCTGACATTCGTCTGCGACAATTTCGGTGAGCTGGGCGGCGATATCTGCCGTCGCTAGCGGACCATCAGATTCGGTATATGCGATGCCGAAACCACCCCCGAGGTCGAGCTCGTCGAGTTCACATCCGAAGTGGGCTCTAACCTGGTCGAGGAAGGCGATGGTGCGCTGGGCGGCAACCTTGAAACCTGAGGTGTCGAAGATCTGGGAGCCGATGTGGGAGTGAATCCCGGCAAGGGTGATCCACGGCGACTCGAGGCAGCGCTGAACGGCTTTCATCGCTTGGGCCTGACCGATAGAAAAACCAAATTTCTGGTCTTCGTGTGCGGTGGCGATGTATTCGTGGGTGTGGGCTTCCACCCCGGTAGTGAGCCGAAGCAGGACTGATACGCGTTGACGGTGACGCTCACAGGCTGCTTGAAGCCGATCGATTTCGTCCATGGAGTCGACCACGATGCGCCCGACCTTGAGTCTCAGCGCGAGATCGATCTCCTCGTCGGACTTGTTGTTGCCGTGAAAAGCGATGTTATCTGGGTTGAATCCCCCGCTGTAGGCAACCAAGAGTTCATTGCCGGAGCAGACGTCGAGGCCGAGACCTTCGGCTTGAACCCATTGGGCCACGTCGCGGGTCAGGAAAGCCTTTGACGCGTAGAAGACCCTCCAGGTGGCGAAGGCCTGGCGGAACTGGCGGGCACGGGCGCGAAAATCTGCTTCGTCGCAGATGTAGAGCGGGGTTGAGTACCGCTCAACGAGATCGGTGATCCTGACTCCGCCGACACTGACGACTCCATCTGGCTCGCGCTTGACCGTCTTGGACCAGAGTTTGGGGTTGAGGGAATTGAGGTCGTCGCGCTCTGAGATCCAGGGGGATCTTGGCGTCATCGAGTCGGCGTGGATGGAACCCGCCACATGCATGTGAGTCACGGGACTACTTTGCCAAAAATCTGGTGTCAGCGGCTAGGTACCACGTCTTGGACCATGAAATGAGAAGTGCTAACGTGGCGATCAGAACCGCTGTCGACGCTTACTCGCCTAGGTGGATTTGGGCTGACCCCTTTGGGTTAGCTACGATTAGCCAGGTTCCAGTGCCCCCGTAGCTCAGGGGATAGAGCACCGCCCTCCGGAGGCGGGTGCGCGCGTTCGAATCGCGCCGGGGGCGCCAAGCCGATCCCTTATCGGCGGCGACCTAGGCAAACGCCACAGTAGCGGGGTGCATTCTTGTGTCGAACATCGAACCCGGTTCTTCCAGTCGCGGTTCCTCGTCGCGCTCTGTCGTGGGTCTTTCCCTACTCGTCGTGGCCTTCCTGGCCGGACAGATGATCAACTTAGGGATCTGGAAAGCCACCGAATGTTCGACCCACTATGACGTCATCTACTATTTCCGCTCCCTGGAGTATTACGGCACCAACACCGGGTTGAAGGAATATCCGACCCCTGCTGCTTGGACACTGAAACTGATCGATTGGGTCTTCTCGGGCCACGATCTCGACACCAAGATTTTGGCTTTCGCCTCCACCATGGCCTTGATTCAGCTTGCCGTGACGGTGTGGTTGTGGCTGCGCCACTCCCCTCGCGCCGCTGTGTTTTGGGTAGCGTCACTGTTTGTCCTAGGCCAAGTGGTGTCCTTTAGGTTCGACTTAATCCCGGCAACCTGTGTCCTGCTGGCCCTGCTCACCCTGATTTCTGCCCCCGCTTGGTCAGGAACGTGGCTGGCCTACGGGACCGCCACCAAGCTGTGGCCCGGAGTTTTGTTGATGACGATGGTGGGCAGAGGCAAGCATTCGATGAAATTGCTGGCATCCTTCGTCAGCGTCGGAGCGATCCTGGCCTTGGCATCTTTGCAGTTTGCCGGTTGGACGCGCACCCTCTCCCCGCTGGATTATCAATCGAACCGTGCCCTCCAAATTGAATCGGTGTGGGCATCTATTCCGATGCTGAGTCGGACGTGGAATTCAGCGGTGCGCGTGTTCTACTCTCAGTTCCTCGCCTTTGAGGTTGACGGGCCGGGGGTAGGGACCTGGCTGACTATCGCCGAGGTCATGTTCAAGGTGATGGTCTTGGTGGCTATCCTCATCGCCGTCGTTTTCCTCGTCGTCAAACCCCGGCCCTCCCAACGGACCGCAGTGTGGGCAGCCGCCTCCTTGGTGGGCCTGGTGCTGGTGTCGAATAAAGCGCTCAGCCCGCAATACATGATGTGGCTGATCGCCCCGATCACGGCGCTGATTGCCCTTCCGCCGGATCAGGTTTTTCGTCGCCGGGCTACATTCTTGGCCTGGCTGACTTTCGCAGCGAGCATTCTCACGCAGCTCATCTACCCGCTGTTCTACATGAAACTGGTCTCTGACCCGTCGCAGCTCTTGCCGATTTTCTGCCTTGTCTCCCGCAACCTGCTGCTTCTACTGATCACGGCATTGTTGTGTTTGTGGACGATTGACTCCTGGCTACATGATCGCCGCGCACGCTTAGCTCCTCGCCGCAGCACCGACCCTGACGAGACAGCATCAGAGTCTGGCCTGGGCTCTTGCGAGCAGGCCGAAGAGGGTCTTAGCAAGGACCTGGCACACCGAGACCTGAACCCTCCGGTTTCGGCCCCGACGGGCAGCCATGGTTGATGTCAAAGCCGAAGTCAGGAGCCCAACGGACCTGGTGATCACCTGATTCGCCTCTACCCGAGATTTATCCAAGTTCTTTCAGCTTGGCCATTCACCTGGCCGTTGGTGCTAGGTACGATGGTCTTACGGGGAGGTAAAAAGACGAGAAGGGACCTGCATGTACTTCACCGATCGCGGCATCGAAGAGCTTAGTGACCGTCGAGGTGACGAGGAGGTTTCGCTGGACTGGGTTGCTGAACAGTTGCGGGTTTTCGTCGATTTGCATCCGGAGTTTGAGATACCGATCGACCGACTTGCCACATGGCTAGCTCGCCTTGACGATGCCTTGGATGACTAACGGTGATCATTAATTCTTGCGCATTTGCCATGAATTTTTCTTTCTCTACAGACACAGCCGGTTTTGACGGCTAAGTTTGTTCCTCGTGTTTCACAAATAGTTGTTGTCCATCGCAGATGACAACGACTCAGAAGAACACCACGATTTTCACAAGGAGCGAAGTCTGATCAGCTCAATGCCATTGCCAGTCCAGGCCATGGTGCGGATTCCCCGTGGCTTGGGGCGATCGGACCGACGCTCACACATGTCGGAACCTGAGTCCTTATGATTAGGGGGTTAGCGTTGTCAGATTGGCGTCACAAGGCAGCATGTCGAAATGAAGACCCTGAGCTGTTCTTCCCCGTCGGCGCTACCGGTCCTGCCGTCCTTCAAGCCGAGGAAGCGAAGAAGGTGTGCATGCGTTGCAACGTCCGCGAAGAATGTCTCCAGTGGGCCCTAGACAACGGGCAGGATCATGGCGTGTGGGGCGGCAAGAGCGAAGATGAACGCCGTGCCATGAAGCGCCGCGCTTCCAGGATCCGTATCCACGTCTAGTCTTAGGCTTGTTGCCCTCATCTTCGAGGGCAAGCCCCTGCATCCCCAGAGATCCCCAGACATCCCCGGGCACCCCTGAATCATCGGTGCAGAGGGATCCGCACTTCTGCGGTCGCCCCTCGTTGCCCAGGCTTGGAATACAGTTCAAAGCTTCCGTTGAGGTCCGAGATCAGTGTCGAAACGATCGACAGTCCCAGGCTGCTGGTTTGGGCGGCCACGTCGAAACCGTCCGGGACGCCATTGCCGTTATCGCGAATCTTGACGCACAGCTCTTCACCGTCGTTATCGACCAGCACCTCTACGACTCCTTCGTGCTCCACTGATCCTGACCCTAAGCCGTGTTCGACGGCGTTTTGACACAGCTCTGTGATGATCATCGCCAGATTGGTCGCGATGTGAGCCCCGACGGTACCGAATGATCCAGTCCGCACCGACACCACATGGCCGTGACTGGCAGCAACGTCTTCTAGGTTGAGGAGGATCTGGTCGGCGACCTCATCGAAGTCGACCTCTTCTGCATAGGAGTGAGACAAGATTTCGTGCACCAAAGAAATCGCTTGAACCCGACGGGTTGCCTCCATCAGAGCGTGTTTGGCTTCATTGGTGGAGGCGCGGCGCACCTGCATCCGCAACAGGGCCGCCACAGTTTGGAGATTGTTCTTGACTCGGTGATGGATCTCATGGATCGTGGCGTTCTTCGTCACTAACTGTCGTTCGCGCAGCCGCAGATCGGAGATATCACGCACCAACACCACCCACGACGGGGCGGACCCACCGTCTTCGCCCATCCACACCGGGATGATCCGCATCCTGATCACGACGTGATCCTTGGTCACTTCGGCGTCGAGGGGTTTTCCTTTGGCGAGATCACCGGCGATGTTCTGGCCGATCTCTGCGATCTTGTCGTGGTAGCGCCTGACGATCGGCGTGAATTCCTCCCCTTCGAGATCGCCGACATATCCCAGACGTCGAAAAGCGGTCGTCGCGTTCGGAGAGGCAAATAACACGACGTCGTTGGGTGCCACGCGAATCACCCCGTCACCGACATTGGGAGTCACGGAGGGATCGTTGGCTTCGGCGACAGGGAATTTGCCGTGGTGGAGCATCTCCGTCAGGGCGTGAGAAATCTCGAGATAATTGTCCTCTAGGTTGCCAGGAGCGCGCACCCCCATCTGATTGGTGTGCTTTTCGACCACCGCGATACATTCGCCGTGACGGACAATCGGCACCGCCCAAATATCGACTGGAATTCCCGCTTGGAGCTTGTTATCTGAGGTCTCACAGATCTCTTCCGACATGAAAGCCTCAGTGACTAGATGTTCTTCGTCGTAGACGATTCGCTCGCCGATGACGTCCTCCTCTAGGGCGGTGGGACCAGTCGAAGGACGCACCTGGGCGACGGCAACGTAGATGTTCGGGTCTTCTTCTTGTACCCACAAGATCAGATCCGAAAACGAGGTATCGGCTAGAAGGCGCCACTGTTTCACCAAGGCCGCCAGCCATTCGCGATCTTGGGAAGACAGGAGGGTTTTCTGCTCTAATACCGATGCCAATGACGCCATGCCACCACTTTAGTGGCGCGAAGGAACCGGCGCGAACCCGGTTTTGGTACCTCGATGCGCACACGCGCGCGTCGTGGTTTGGCTCTCAGGCACCAACCTGGCAAAATTGTCTGTTGGTTCGGCCCTACGTCACTTGTGGGTCGGAAACTGCCAGGTCTGCTACCGGGAGGCAAGTGCACTCTCCCCTGTTATTCCTGATTCGTCCTTTAGACGACGGGATGACGTGGCGATTCTGGCATCCATCTGCAGATACTTGACGGAAGGAATCCATCATGGCCAAGCGTGGACGTAAGCGTCGCGACCGTCGCAAGAGTGCCGCCAACCACGGCAAGCGCCCTTGCTAGTTGACCGCTCTCGAACCTCGACGGTTCTTAGGTGCCGAGCACACGCCCGGCACCTTTGTTTTTTAACAAACTCCTGAACCACCACAGTTCGACGCATAGTCACCGACACTGAACACACAACTGCCACCAAGCTGACAAGGCAAGAAACAAAGTTTTCCACAGTTTCTCGACAATTCACTCGCTCATCCACCAATATCCGGCAAGATATTCCCAAGCGCAATCGCGTATCAAGACGCAATCATGTGTCACAGGGGGTATAGATGTCGAGGTTTGTGTACCTAACGAAAGTAATGCTGTGTGGAGTGCTCGGTGGAGCAATGCTGGTGGCTGGTTGTACCAACCCAACATCGTCAACGTCTTCGTCAACACATGCGCAGACTCCATCACCGACACCATCACCAAGCGTCGACCCAATCACAAAGAATCCCTCCAATCGATTCGCCGATCCCACCCTCGGGCCACTACCTGAATACGAACTGATCACCCCAGTACTCACCGCAGACCGCAAAGACTCACCAGAGTTCAGAGAAGCCCTAGAACGATTCAACACCTACTGGCCAACCGAACTAGAGTTCGTCAAGAACGGCGGGTTCACAGAACTCCCCGAAGCAGCCAAAGACTTATTCAATCCCGAGATGCAGAAAGCCCTTCTAAATGCTGGAAAGGCTATGTTGGCTAAAGAACGCACTGCCAACATGCCGCCTCATCCAGTCATAAGAATCGCGCCAGCTATCAATAAATCAAATACAGCCGAAGTAACAATCGACATTTGCAAGGATTTCCGAAACGTAAGCTACCAAAAAAATAATTCCAAAACCAAAGAATACGGCACCTTAATTATGCAAACACTAAGTTTCCAACGTATCAACAATAAGTTAATTGCATATGACGGCCAATCTAATTCAAAGGTAAAAGAATGTCCATTCTAAAGAAAGCCCTATATTCTGCTATCATCATTTCACTTGGTCTTTCTGCCACATTAACCTGCTCACATAATGCCAATGCAAGTTCTGATGACGGGGCTTACGCAGTTGACACCTCAACCACTCCGGACACCGTTCAGGTGGAGCTGGAGGTGTACGACTCCAGGGACGGGTCTGGTGGAGGCGGTGACGACATCGAGTGGGTCATTACCGAAAAAGATCAGATCTCGGTTGATTGGATGAATTTCTGTAACGACAAGCACAGAAGAGAAGGGAACGATTTTCGGTTTGGGGTCGATCTGGTTGATCCAGAAGTCGGCGACGATGCCTTCATATTCAGCTACTGGCTTGATGATGAAAAAGAAAAGGCAGAGGTGAGAGAAGCTGTCTCGAAGGTCGTCGCAAAGTTGCAGGTTCCGATTCCAACCGTCAATACGCACCCGGACAATACCACGAACAAATGGGGAGTTGTCCCCGTAAATCTCCCGGTGTGGTTTGAAGCATCTGCTAGCCCCCTAAGTTCTACCACTCTGCAGACTATTTCTACTAGAAAACGAATCAGCGTGCGGATCAAGGCCGTACCGACTCATACCGTCTGGAATACTGGGGACGGGACAACCATTAGTTGCCAGACCAGTACACCAAGGCCCGCTAACAGTGACCCGTGGACTCCGTCTCCAGATTGTGGGCACATCTACCGCTCCCCTAACCCGAAGACAACCATCACTGTTACCCAGTATTGGAAGGTCAACTGGTGGGCACATTACAAATATGGATCTCTTACTCTTCAATCCACAGCCACGATTCAACGCAATGTAGGAGAAATCGCGTCCGTGCTACTGAGGAATCCCTAGAAAATCTCTAGCGTATAGAAGGAGAACAACTAGCCTTCGTCACAGAGCCCCTATCCAGGGAAACAGCGCAGAGTGGTGGGCCTGACTCCATCTTTGTATTCTTCAGGATCGGCCATGTCAAGAGGCTCTACACCTTTGAGCATCTCGCGATAACGGTCACGCTCTGCACACGCCATGGTGAGCGCATCAATCACGAGCGGACCATTGTCGACTTGGGTCCAGTCATAGAGTTGATCTCGGCTCGCTGACTTCGCCTTCTCACACACCACTCTGGCTTCTTCAATGTAATAAACGAGGTACACCTCTCGATCCGGCAGATCTGATGATGACGAGAAGCACCCCAAAAACTCTTTTTCATTGGCACTCAGATTCATCGAATCCAATGACCTCGGAGAAGGAGACGGAAGCGAAGACTCCGACTGCGACGCAGGTGCCGAAGACGACGAATCAGCCGAGCACCCGGTGACAAACACGGCAGAAATCCCCAGAAGTGAGGCAACCAATAGCGCAGGACGTCTCATGACACCAACACTACAACAGCCACACAACACTGGTGGCTAACTATCGTTCGCGTCGCGACCTAGCCTCGCCCCACCTCGTCGGCCAATCCGCAGATCACCGCAACCACCTCATTGAGGGTGAGATCGGATGAATCGATGGTCACTACCCCGTCAGCGGCAGTCATGAACTCGCTCATCGTTGCGTCGTCACGATCACGGCGAATAATCGAATCCGCTACCGTCTCGCGATCCACATCAGAGGATAACTGCGCCTGACGACGAGCAATTCGCTTCTGCGGATCAGCCACCAACAACACCCGCAACTGGGCATCCGGCCAAACCTTAGTCGTAATATCGCGACCCTCAACCACCGCGCAGGCACCGCTTGCTTCAATGATTCGCCTCATCTGGGCGCTCAACACATCACGGACATGCTGGGTAGTTGCAGCATGGGAGACCACCGCCGACACCTCAGGTTTGCGAATCTCATCGGTGACATCCACGCCGTCAATAGAAACGCCTGGATGATCAGGGTTCGTGTCAACCTGGAGATTGACCTCGTCAACGATCCGGGCCAATGCCTCCTTGTCATCGACCACTCCACGACGCATAGCAGCCACCTGGATCGCCCGGTACATTGAGCCAGTATCCAAATAAGCCAACCCCAAACGCTTCGCCACCGCCCTCGACGTTGAAGACTTACCAACCCCGGACGCCCCATCAATGGCAATGACTAACGAACCCATCACGACTCCAATCCCTCAACGCGTCCAATACTGACAACCTCATCTCAACCAGCACAAAGCCACCGTCCAAAGCCCGTGCCCTCGACATTCGTCACCCATCTAACCGTCCGATGGCAATCGATTAAGCACGCAGCGACCATCCCAGACTAGATAACTGATCTCTTAGCGAATCGGCCTTATCCGGCTCCACTAAGATAGACAAGAAACCAGCCTGAGCTAGCTGATCGTGTTCAATCGACAAATCTTCGATGTTGACTCCAGCATTCTCGATGTCGGCGAATAACCCGGCAAGGGCGCCAGGTTCATCAGGGATCGCGACGATGACCGTCCGCCACAGACGCCGATCCTGGCCGTGTTTGCCTGGCAAAGCATCGTGGCCACGCTGCCCATCAGCGAGGAACACCTCGACTGCCTCAGGGTCATCGAGCCTAGTCAACAGCCAATCGAAGTCATCGCGAATCGCCGCCAGCTCCGCGCGAATCGCGTCCCGGTTAGCGGAGATGATCTGCCGCCACAACTTCGGATCAGAACCGGCGATCCGAGTGACGTCGCGGACGCCCTGTCCAGCTAGCAGGAGGTTTTGGTGCGGCACACTACGCAGATGGGCAGCCACCAGCGACGACATGATTTGCGGGACGTGGGAAACCTGAGCCACAGCCCGGTCATGGGTATGTGCATCTAAGTTCACCACCCTGGCCTGGCAGGCCTTAGCCAGGTTTTGAACCATCTCAAAGGCTAAATCGCTCGTGTCAGCTCCTGGCGACACCACCCAGGTGCGGTTGACGAAAAGATCGGGATTGGCTGTGATCGGCCCAGAAAACTGAGAACCGGCCATCGGGTGAGACCCGCAGTAACGCGACACCTCCACCCCCATTGCCTCGATCCGGTCCAATACTTGGCCCTTCACAGACCCCACGTCGGTGATCACGGCACGCGGAAATCTATGCAACGACGATGCAACCACTTCGGGGATCGCGTCAGGAGGAATCGACACCACCACCAGATCAACATCGCCCGGGCGGATCGGTTCCACCCGTCCTGCCCCACGCGAAGCTGCCACGACGGCATGATGAGGGTCCTTATCCTCCAGGTGAACCCGCCATCCTTCCCGGGTTAGTGCACAACCGATGGAGGCTCCGATCAGGCCAGCACCAATGATCATCACAGAATGAGCCACGGCAGACTAACCCTCAATGGAACGCAAAATCTGGGCAGGATCGAGCCGGATAAACTTTCGCTCCATCGCTCGGGCTCGATCCAAGACGCCAACTTCAAGGGAAGACGCCGGCAGACGACCTGTCTCAGCTAAGGCGTCAGCGGCAAGAACCAGCACCTGCTCTAAGCTCAGCGACTCAACCCAACGCGATGCCAGCTCCTGTTCGACGGTATCGGCGCGCCCGCCCAAGGCGAGGAATGAGGATGAATCTGTCACCGAACCGTCGTAGGTGATCCGGTAGATGGTGTCGTCGCCGCAGGCAGCACCTAGTTCGCCCACGGCTAACTCGACCTCGAAAGGCATCGCCTCACCTGAGGCAAAGACAGCTCCAATGGTTTGGGCGTAGGCGTTGGCCAAGGATCGCGCCGACACGTCAGACCTGTCGTAGAGGTAGCCGCGCAGATCGGCCCAGCGAATACCGGCGATCCGCAAATTCTCGAAGACGTTGTAGCGGCCAACCGCGACAAATCCGATTCGGTCGTAAATCTCGGAAACCTTGTGTAGGGAGCTGGACCGGTTATCGGCGACGAAGGCCAACCCGTCACGGTAACTGAGCACCACCGCTGAACGGCCCTTGGCGACACCTTGGCGGGCATAGTCAGCGCGATCTTTCATGATCTGCTCGGGGGAAACATAGAACGGAACTGTCACAGCACACCCGCCCCTGGTCCGTCAGGACGCTGAAGACGCTGGGCGAGTACCTCAGCGGTCAAATCAGCGACCTGATCTGTTGATAACCTCACGACGCCGACTTCGCTGGCTGACATGATTACCGGGTAGATCTTTCGGGACACGTCTGGGCCACCGGTTGCCGAGTCGTCGTCAGCGGCATCGAAGAGGGCTTGGATCAGCACCAGTGCGGCTTCGCGCTCATCAAAGTCCGGACGATAAAGCTTCTTTAGCGAGCCTTTGGCAAAAACCGAGCCCGAGCCCACGGCGGAGACCGATAGCTCTTCGTAGCAGCCGCCGGTGAGGTCGAAGGAGAACATGCGGCCGCGCCTGGCCTCATGATCCCAGCCAGCGAAGAGCGGAACTACGCCGAGGCCGTGGAGAGCTAGCCCCAGTTGAGATCGCAACATGCCAGCCAAACGGTTGGCTTTGCCTGACAACGAAAGCGAAGTTCCTTCAATTTTGGCGTAGTGGACCAGTTCAACCTGGAACTGACGAGCGAGGTCAATCGCGATCCCTGCGGTGCCGGCGACACCAATCATCGACAACTCATCGGCGACGAAGACCTTCTCGATGTCGCGTTGAGCAATCATTGAGCTCATTGTCGCCCGGCGATCCCCCGCCATCATCACACCGTCGCGGTAGGACACCGCCACGATGGTGGTGCCGTGAGGGGCGAGAGAATCGCGGCGGGCATCTTGGTTTGCGGCACGCAAGGCATCGTCGAGACGGGACCTCTCCCCGACAAGATCTTCGTGACCAGCCCGGGTCAGCGCGGAGCACAAGTCTTGGAAAGACGACGATCCCGGCTGCAATAGCACCGGATCGAAACCTGAGAAAGCCACCACACCTCCTTGGAACTGATCAATGATTGAGTTAGTCGAGAGGTTACGTCAGGCAACCTCAGCAACAATATCGCTGGTAACACAGCTCGGCCCCTCAGTGTACCCGCAAGCGAGAGCAGTAGGCATCACGGTCCAGTGCAGAAGGCCTGATCAGGCAGGGCTGGCGACCAGGTCACATGCGGAATCGCTCATCGGCACGGGCTTGTTCTTCGTCAGGGGTGCCCACACCATCAGGACGCGGCCCGTGGTAGTCCACACCGTAGGCACCGGGGGCTGGACGGCGGCGCTTCTTCGGCGGACGATGGCCCGGGCTCATTCGTCGGGCAATGACGATGAAACCAGTATGGGAGCCTGGACCGTGTGCCGGACGCACCGCTAGACCCTCGGCGTGCCAGTGACGCACCAGATTCTCGGTCGCGTCTGGTTCAGTGAACCCTCCATTGACCCGAATCTGATCCATCACCCGCGCCATCTGGGTGGTGGTAGCCACATAACAGCACAGCAAGCCCCCTGGGACGAGACGCTCAGCCACCGCGTCGATACATTCCCACGGCGCCAACATGTCAAGAACCACCCGATCGACTGGTTCGGCGCGCAGGTTGGAGACCAGGTCCCCGTCGACGACAGTCCAGTTTGGCGGCCTCTTGCCAAAGAACTCAGTGACGTTGGCTTGAGCCTGCTCCGCGAAATCGGCGCGGCGCTCGTAAGACGTCAGCCGTCCATGCTCACCGATGCTGCGCAGGATCACCATCGATAGTGCCCCTGACCCGACACCTGCTTCGAGGACTCTGGCGCCGGGGAAAATATCGGCCCACATCACGATCTGAGCGGCATCCTTGGGATAAATAATGGCCGCCTTGCGCGGCATCGTCACCATTTGTTCACACATCAGGTTACGCATCACCAAGAACTCCCCGCCGCCTTCAGAGACAACCGTCATCCCCTCGGTGTGCCCGATGATCTGGTGGTGAAAAACCCGGCCCTTGGTGGTGTGGAAGACGCCGTCAGCAGCCAGAATGATCGAGTGGCGTTTGCCACGCTTATCGGTGAGTTCACATCGCTCTCCGACTCTGAATCGTCCGGTGCGAATCCCGGCGATCGCTTGCAGCTCGTCCGGGGGAAGAGTGCGGTCATCGAAGTCAGGCGACAAATCCATCGGTCTCCTTGGCTAGGGCGGGGCAGATCCAGACACCCCGTCGACATTACCGATCCTGGCGGAAAGGCAAAACTAGTATGCCCTAGCCTCGGCCCACAGACGACACACTTGATCAAGGGTGACCCCGTCAAAGGTGGGAATCACGACTCGCTGCGGAGCCGCGTCAACCTCTTTCAGGTCGGGAACCACGATGGCCGTCATTCCCGCATTGGATGCAGCCAAGGAACCAGTCGGCGAGTCCTCGACGGCGCAACACCACTCGGGCTCGACTCCGGCAATGGCAGACGCTTTCAAGAAAGGGGCCGGGTCGGGTTTGCGCGCGGGGACCTCATCGCCAGACACGATTGCCGTAATGAAGCCGTCGGGCATACTCTCAACCGCAACCTGCAGTATCTCGCGATGACTGGAAGAGACGATGATGACGGGGATGCCGGTGTCTTTGATCTTGCTCAAGAGGGATTCCACGCCGGGACGGAATGGGAAGGGCGGAGTCGAGAGGTGCTCCTTGACGTAGTCGAACAGGGCGCGATTGTATTCATCGGTAGAGGGGGCTTGACCGCGAGCGGTCGCCAGGGCGCGTTCCGTGGTTTCTTCGATCGTCTCACCGACCATGGACCAGGCGTCGTATTCCGACCAGTCGAGATCGAATCGGGCCGATAACTCCACCTGTCCTCGGATCCAGATCGGCTCGGAATCAGCGATCGTGCCGTCAAAATCCCACAGAAAAGCCTTCGGTCTGATTTCGGTCATTGACAATCCCTTTCACAGCTTTGCCTCCATCCAATTAGACCCATCCAATCAGACCCAGCCAATCGCCGCTATCTAGGACGGCAAACGCGCACCCCGACGTAGCGAGAGACCCCGGGAGAACGCCTAGCTTGCAGGGTGCGGCTGCTGCGCGGAGCCAAGCAGATGTGTACCTGGCAAGCGGTGATCGATCACCCTGGGGTTCACCCGTCTATCCAAACTGCAGGTGTGTCCACAGCTAGCAGGACCGGGGCTGCAATGCTGTCAGATCTACGAGGTCGAGAAATACTTCGCCTCGCGGTGGTGGACGACGAGGGCATCGGTTGACTGCTCGGGGTGAAGCTGGAACTCCTCGCTCAAAGTCACCCCAATCCGGTCTGCCTCGACGAGCCGGACGAGTTTGGCGCGGTCTTCCAGATTCGGACAGGCCGGATAGCCGAATGAGTAGCGCTCACCCTGATAGTGCTGGCGGGTGACGATGTCACCGATCGTCCCCTCGGCGTCGTCGATCCCCAACTCGTGCCGAATCCGTGAATGCCACAACTCGGCCAATGCCTCGGTGAGTTGGACGCTAAGCCCGTGGAGTTCTAGGTAATCGCGGTAGCGGTCGCGTTCAAAGAGTGCAGAGGTAGCCTTCGACGCCGACGACCCCATCGTCACTAGCTGCAACGCAAGGACGTCGGGGCCGAACTTGGTGAACTCGTCACGATCCCTAAAGAAATCTGCAATACACAAGAATCGGTCGCGTTTTTGGCGCGGAAACTCGAAACTAGCCAACTCAGAGCCCAGGTCATCAGGGTCGAGGACATGGAGGGTTTGGCCCTGGGAATAGACCGGCCAGTAACCATAGACCACACCGAAGTTGGCGATATTGCTGGTCTGGATCATGGAAAGGAGTCGACGCAACCGTGGGCGGGCTTGGGTTTCGATGAGTTCATCGACTGACGGGCCTTCCCGGGTTGCCTTCAAACCCCATCTGGCAAGGAAGAGGGCTCTCTCATCGATCCATTTGACGATGTCAGCAAGTGGGACACCGGTGATGACCCGATTACCCCAAAATGGCGGGGTGGGCACATCGTGGCCTCTTTCGACGTCTGAACGGGCCGGGATGTCTGCGGCCGGCACACCCTTGATCGGAGAGGAGACCTCCGGGACGACCCGTTGGCGTCTTGGCGGAAGCTCAGCTCCAGCCAGACCGCGTTTGACCGAGATCAACGCATCCACCACCGCTAAGCCCTCAAAGGCGTCCTTGGCGTATCGCACCGTTCCTTGATACATCTCCTGCAGGTCTTGCTCAACGAAAGTCCTAGTCAAGGCGGCACCGCCGAGCATGACCGGGTATTTATTGGCCAAGCCACGGTCGTTTAGCTCAGCTAGGTTGTCGCGCATAACCAAGGTGGATTTCACCAACAGCCCACTCATGCCGATCATGTCTGCCTGATGGGCCTCCGCCGCCTCGATGATCGCCGAGATGGGCTGTTTGATACCTAGGTTGATCACGGTATAGCCGTTATTGGTCAAGATGATGTCGACCAAATTCTTGCCGATGTCGTGGACGTCACCCTTGACCGTAGCGATCACGATCGTCCCCTTGCCGAGGTCGCGCTGGTCAGCGGGGATGTGTGGTTCGAGATAGGCGACGGCTTTCTTCATCACCTCGGCAGATGCCAACACGAAGGGCAATTGCATCTGTCCAGAACCGAAGAGGTCTCCGACGGTTTTCATGCCGTCTAACAAGTCAGTGTTGATGATGTTGAGGGCGTCACGGCTGGATAAGGCTTCGTCAAGATCGTCCTCCATCCCCTTGTCGAAGGCATCAACGATCCGGCGCTGCAACCGTTGTGCAACCGGGAGGCCGGCTAGTTCTGCCTGACGCTGAGCCTTGACGGACGCTGTGGTTACCCCCTCGAAAAGTTCCAGGAACCGAGTCACCGGGTCGTAGCTGTCAGTTTTGCGGTTATAGAGCACATCCAAGGCGACCTGGCGGTGTTCGTCCTCGATGCGATCCATCGGGACGATTCGAGACGGGTGCACAATCGCGGCGTCCAAACCCGCCTTGACTGCCTCGTGAAGGAAGACCGAGTTCAACACTTGTCTGGCTGCCGGGTTGAGCCCGAAAGAGATGTTTGAGACACCCAGTACCGTGCCTACCTCGGGGAAGCGTTTCTTGATCTCGGCGATGGCCGCCAGCGTGGCCACCCCGTCGTTACGGGTCTCATCCTGACCTGTGGCGACCGGGAAGGTCAGGCAGTCAAGCAGAATGTCGCGGTAGTCTAGCCCCCATTCGTCGACGAGGGTGCGGATCAGACGCTCAGCGACGGCCACCTTGCGTTGGGTCGTCCGTGCCTGCCCTTCTTCGTCGATAGTCAACGCCACGACCGCGGCCCCGTGTTCCTTCACCAGCGGCATCATCTGAGAAAAACGCGATCCTGGCCCGTCCCCGTCTTCAAAGTTGACGGAGTTGATCACGCACCTGCCTGCCAGATGTTCGAGACCGGCTTCGATGACGGCAGGCTCTGTTGAATCCAGCACAATCGGCAACGTCACTGCCGTGTTGAAGGTTGCGGCCAGGCTGGCCATGTCGGCCACACAATCGCGTCCGACGTAGTCGACACACAGATCCAGCAGATGAGCTCCATCCTTGATCTGGTCGCGGGCAATATCGACGCAGTCATTGGTGCGCCCGTCCAGCATCGCTTCTCTAAATGCCTTCGAGCCGTTGACATTGGTGCGCTCACCGATGGAAAGATAGGAGGTTTCCTGATTCAAGACGACGTCAGAGTACAGAGACGACACGGCGTTGGGGGCGGCGACGTCGAGATGAGTGACCGCAGACCCGTCAAGGCACTCAACCAGAGCCCGGATGTGATCAGGGGTTGTCCCGCAGCACCCACCGACCAGGGAAAGCCCGTAGTCACGGCAGTAACGGGCGATCCATTCAGCCATCTCGCCAGCCGACAGCGGATAGACCGCACCTTGATCGGTTAACACCGGAAGGCCTGCATTAGGCATACAGGAGAGCTTGACTGGTGAGTGCCGCGACAGATAGCGCAGGTGCTCACCCATCTCAGCAGGGCCGGTGGCGCAGTTGAGCCCGATCAGGTCGATTCCTAAGGGGCGCAAGGTAGCTAATGCGGCCCCAATCTCGCTGCCGGCAAGCATGGTTCCGGTCGTCTCAACCGTCACGGACACGAAAACTGGGATGTCCTTACCTGAGACGCCAATGGCTCGCTTAGCACCGATGACAGCGGCTTTTGCTTGGAGCAAATCCTGGCAGGTTTCGATCTGGACGGCGTCGATCCCACCTGCGATCATCGCTGCGGTTTGGGCGTGGTAGGCATCACGCAAGGTGGCGAAATCGATATGACCGAGGGTGGCCAGTTTCGTGCCGGGCCCGATCGATCCGAGGACGAAACGCGGATGGGTCGAGGTGGTGTATTCGTCGGCCACGGTTCGAGCAATCCGGGCGCCAGCTCCGGCAAGCTCCGCGATCCGATCCGCGATTGAGTACTCGTTGAGTGCCGAAAAGTTGGCTCCGAAGGTATTGGTCTCGATACATGACGAGCCTGCTTCTAGGTAGGCTCGATGCACGTCCGCAACAATGTCGGGACGAGTGAGGTTGAGCATCTCGTTGCATCCGTCCAGGTCACCGAAGTCAGCCAGGGTCGGGTTCGCCGCCTGAATCATGGTTCCCATCGCCCCGTCAGCGACGAGAACCCGGCGATGCAATAAATCACGGATGTTGGCCATAGAGGAAAGCCTAATCACTCAGACTCACTACGGCGTCACCGTCCCAATAGCAATATCGGTGACGGGTACCACGATCGGGATCAGTGGGGCCAGCGGCACAGAACTTTGATAACCGTTCTCAACAACGGCGCACATCAGAGCAAAACCCGCTTTCATTGAGGATTTCGCCCCTGCCGTCGCACTCCCTTGGCACAGTTGAACTGAGGAAATCGCAGCCAAGAAGACGAGCAGCGCTGTGATTTCTGCGTGTGGGGCTCGCGTCAGTACCAGGTGAGCCCCTTCTCCCGACGACGTGAGAGGACACACAACAATGACTCAAGGACAGTACTTACTCGGTATCGACATGGGTACCGGTGGAGCTCGCGCAGGAATTTTTGACCTGAGTGGCAAGCTGAAGGGCACCTACGCGACCGAATGGGACACCACCTTCCCCCGTCCGGGCCACGCTGAGCAAGACCCTGAAACCTGGTGGACGTGCGTCGTCGAAGCCGTGCGCGGCGCCGTTGCAGCCTCCGGAGCCTCCCCCGACGAGATCGCAGGCATCGGTGTTGACGCGACTTCGGCAACCGTTATCGCCCTCGATCGCAACAACCAGGTTCTTCGCCCCGCCCTGCTGTGGATGGATGTGCGCGCAGCCGAAGAAGCCGACGCTTTGACCGCTACCGGAGACCAGGCCTTGAAGTATTCGGGCTTTGGCCAGGTGTCTGCCGAGTGGGGCGCCCCGAAATGTATGTGGCTGCGCGATCACGAACCGGAGGTCTTTGACGAAGCCGCCGTCATTGCAGACTGCACCGACTGGCTAGTCAACCGTCTCACCGGCGAATGGACCATGTCACTGAACCACGCATCCTGCAAATACTTCTACGATTCCGATACCGGTGGCTGGCCGGTGTCCCTCTACGAGAAGGTCAACGCCGTCGACATTCTCGAGAAATTCCCGCAAACACTCTTGCCACTAGGCACGAAGGTTGCCGGGCTGAGTCTGTCTGCCGCCAACGAACTCGGGCTCAAACGCGGCACCCCCGTCGCTGAAGGCTGCATCGACGCCTATGCGGGGGCGATCGGGCTGGGTTGCGTCGTCCCAGGAAAGATGGCGCTGATCACCGGCTCATCCCACTGCATGATCGGCCAATCCGCGACCCCCGTCCACGGCAAGGGCTTGTGGGGATCGTTCACCGACGCCGTCATCGAAGGTGAATACACCCTCGAGGGTGGCCAGGTGTCCACAGGTTCCGTCGTAGCCTGGTTCAAGAAGACCTTCGCCAAGCAGTCAACCCAAGACGCACTCGCGCGCGGCTGCGACCCGTACGACATCCTCAACGAGGAAGCCGCCAAGTTACCGATTGGCTCCGACGGCTTGGTGATGCTCGACCACTTCCAGGGAAACCGCTCTCCCTATTCCGATGCTCGTTCCCGAGGTGTTTTCTGGGGTTTGACTTTGAGCCACACCGAATACCACATGTACCGGGCTATTCTCGAAGGGATTTGTTTCGGCTCCGAATCAATCTTCCAGGCCATGCGCGAAAACGGATACCCGCTCGAACAAATCGTCGTCTCTGGCGGCCCGGCCAAATCCGATTTCTGGATGCAGATGCACGCCGACGTCTCGAACACCCCGCTGGTATTCACCGACGTCACCGAAGGGCCGATGATGGGGTCAGCAATGATGGGTGGCGTAGCCGCCGGTATCTTCTCGAACTTGCCTGAGGCCGCTGAGGCCATGGTCAACGTCGTCAAGACGCTAGAACCGAACCCGAAAGCCCACCACGAATATGCCTACAACTATCAGGCCTATCTAGATACCTATCCGGCGATGAAGCCGTTGATGAACTCGATGGTTCGTCACCTAGCCGCCAAACACTAAAACCCGACACCCAACCGAAAAGTTGAGAGATTTAGTTATCAGAACAGGAGATTTTTATGACTGACAAGACAATGTCTGCAGCGCTGATGTACGACATTGGTGACATTCGCATCGAACAGGTCGAGATCCCTAGGCCAGGACCTGGCGAAGTCCTCATGAAGGTCGCGTATTGCGGTGTGTGCGGGTCTGACTTAGCCAGAATGTTCCTCTCTGGGCCACATAAGTTGCCGCTGATCTGCGGCCACGAGTTTTCGGCCTATATCGAAGAGCTTGGTGAAGGCGTCGAAGGATTCGAGAAGGGCGATCTGGTTACAGTTCCGCCGATGATTCCTTGCTTCAAGTGTCCCCCATGTGTTCAAGGCGAGTTCTCACTGTGTGAGGACTACGACTACTACGGTTCCAGACGTCACGGAGCCTACGCACAGTATGTTGCCGGTCCCGCCAATCTGCTCTTGAAGGTTCCAGAAGGTCTCGACCCTCGGGCCGCGGCAATGGTTGACCCCGCAGCGATCGCGCTTCACGCCATTTACCGCACCCACCTCGGTATTGGCGACCGCGTCGCAGTGATGGGCGGTGGCGGTCCGATCGGACTCTTCGCGGTGCAGTGGGCAAGGCTCAATGGAGCATCCGAGATTGTCGCTGTGGACGTATCCGAAGAGAAGGCAGCCTTGGCTAGGCAAGCCGGAGCAACCTTTGCAACAAAGTCGAATGAAGAACTCGAACCGCTCATTGGCAAGGGTTTCGACATCGTCATTGACACCACCGGCGTCCCGGCTGTTGAAGACCAAGCAATCGCGATTACCGCCAGGCACGGCCAGGTCGCTTTGATCGGTATTCCCCATGCTGATATTCCGATCAAGGAGACCACCTGGGCCAGACTGATGCGTCTAGAGATTGACGTTCTCGGTTCGTGGAACTCCTTCTCCGCGCCTTTCCCAGGCAAGGAGTGGGAAGTCACCTTAGACAAGATGGCATCTGGCGAGCTGAAATGGGAGTTCATGATCACCCACGAGGAGCCGACTGAGAAGGTACCGGAGTTGATCAAGAAGATGTCGACTAGGGAAATCTCTTCGTCGAAGGTTCTGTTCTATCCCAATGGACGCGTGTGACTAGGAGCACAGACCAAGACCGCCTCTTGTTGAGAGTCGCCCAGCTCTATCACGAGCAAGACCTCACTCAACAAGAGGTTGGTGAACGACTCCATCTCACTAGATGGCAGGTGGGGCGGCTATTGCAGCGGGCCAAGAAGATGGGGATCGTCCGCGTCGAGATCGTCCACCCTGACGCCAGACGTCACCAGATCGAGGCCACCCTGTGCGCCAGGGCGGGGCTGAAGGACGCAATCGTCGTTCCTGGATCGTCTGACCCGGCTCAGTCGATGCGCCTCGTGGCCCGAGCTGCAGCCGACTATTTGGCTGACCTGGAACCGAGGCCCACGTCGGTGGCGATCTCTTGGGGACGGACGATGGCCGCACTCGCTAACGCGATCAGCCCTGGGTGGGCGAAGAATGTGACTGTGATCCAGGCCAACGGGGGCCTCTCCCTCCCTGGCGAGGGCTCACCTGCCAACGTGATCGGCCAACTCGCCCACCACGGGCAAGGCCGTCCGGTATTCCTCCCCGCCCCTGCCCTGGTCGGTTCGCCAGATTTAGCCGAAGCCTTGCGCAACGAGGAGCAAGTCCGATCGGTGCTGGCGATGGCCCGCAGCGCCGATGTCTTGGTCTTTTCTTGTGGCGGTCTTTGCCCTGATTCGGTCTTGATCGGTTCGGGATGTATCTCGCTCAGCGATGTCACCCAGGCCGAGGAGGCCGGGTGTGTTGGCGACGTCGTAGCCAGGTATATTAACGCAGACGGGTACCCCGTTTCTGAGGAACTCGAGGCACGCACCATCGGGCTAACCTTGACCGACGTGATCAACGCCAAACTCTCCATCGCAGTCGCGGCGGGGCAGGCGAAGTTCCAGATCGCCGAGGCTGTGGTTCGTCGCGGACTGTGCGACATTTTAGTGACTGACGAAGCAACTGCCAGCTATCTGACCAGGCAGTTCTAGGTGTGGGAGGGCACCACAGCTCTCCAGATAATGAAGGAGTAATCATGGAAAAACTCACTCGTCAACAGGTAGCCCAGATGATCGATCACACCCTGCTCAAGCCCGAAGCGAGTGCGGCAGACGTTGAGGCGCTGATTGCCGAAGGTGCCGAACTCGGCACCTATTCGGTGTGTGTTTCTCCCCACCAGGTCCCGGTTGAAACCCCTGACGGGCTGCACCTAGCGGTGGTGTGCGGCTTCCCCTCTGGTGCGCATAAGGCACAGGTCAAGGCGGCTGAGGCACGTCAAGCTGCCGCAGACGGCGTCGACGAGATCGACATGGTGATCAATCTGCGCCATGCGCTGGCGGGCGAATACGACGAAACCGAGGCTGAGGTTCGTGCAGTCCGCGAAGCTGCCCCTAACGTTCTCCTCAAGGTGATCATCGAGTCTGCATGTTTGTCAGACGAGCAGATCGTCGAAGTGTGCAAAGCATGTGAACGTGCCGGCGCTGACTACGTCAAGACCTCCACGGGCTTCCATCCCGCTGGTGGCGCCACCGTCCACGCCGTTGAACTGATGGCCAAGACCGTCGGCGGCCGCCTAGGCGTCAAGGCATCTGGTGGCATCCGCGACGCCGAAACCGCTCGCGCCATGATCGAAGCCGGAGCTACCCGGCTCGGATGCTCCGCCTCCAAGGCCATTCTCGAGGGATTTGACGCCGAGTAAGCCTTTGGCGGTTTTACACGTCAGTAGTGGGCCAGGCCCTTGGAGGCCTGACCTACCCGCTTGAATCCCCTGGTCGCGCCCGATCCGGCAAACCTAGGGTTGCCGGTTCCTCGCCCGATCCCGGATGATCTGTTTCACCTCTTCGACGTCCGAGTTGATCTCGGTGACGATTCTGCGACCGTGCTCGATGCCAGCAAACCTTGGGGGCATATCAGGCTCGCGACCGGTCGCCTCAACAATCGTATCCGCGAACTTGACCGGCAGCGCGGTTTCGAGGACGATCATCGGCTCATCGCCTGCGAAGGCCTCGCCGACCTTCCAGGCGTCGGCGGTATGCGGGTCGATCAACACCTGGTGATCAGTGTCGAGGCGGCGAATCGTCTCCACCCGATCGGCGTGTGTTGAGGAACCAGCGACGAAGCCGTAGCGCGACGAAATCTCGGCGAATTCAGCCTCTCCGGATAGGTCGAACTCGGCTTTGGTGTTGAGTTGGGTGGAGAAGAGGTCACGGGTACGCTGGGCGTCGCGTCCAAGCAGGTCAAAAATGAATCTCTCGAAATTGGATGCCTTGGAGATGTCCATTGATGGGCTCGACGTTGCGAGGGTCTCGGCAGCGGACCTGACTCGGTAGACACCTGTGGTGAAGAACTCTTCGAGGACATTGTTTTCGTTGGTGGCCAGTACCAGTCGCTTGATCGGCAGCCCCATCTCCCGGGCAATGTGACCGGCGCAGATGTCACCGAAGTTCCCTGTCGGAACCGCAAAGGAGACCTGCTCACCTGGGCTAGAAGTCACCCGCAGCCACGAGGAGATGTAGTAGACCACCTGAGCTAAGAGCCTGGCCCAGTTGATGGAGTTCACCGCACCGATGTGGTAGGTCTGTTTCATCCAGGTGTCGGCGTTGATCTCCTTGACGAGATCCTGGCAGTCATCGAAGACTCCGCGCACCGCCAGGTTCACCACCGCTTGATCATCGATGGAATACATCTGTGCTTGCTGGAAGGGGGTCATTCGCCCGGCTGGGGATAACATGAACACCTGGACGCGGTCCTTGCCGATCATCGCATACTCTGCCGCCGACCCGGTATCACCGCTAGTCGCGCCGAGAATGGTGATGAAATCGTCACGGCGATTCAACTCGAAGGCGAACAACTCTCCCAGCAACTGCATCGCCATGTCTTTGAAAGCTGCCGTCGGCCCATTCGATAGATGAGCGAGGTACATGGACCCGGCCACATGAGTGACCGGAACGATATCCGGATGGGAGAATTTGTCTCCACCGTAGGCAGCCTTGGTGATCGACAAGAGATCGTCTGCGGTGATGTCGTCGACGAAGAGGCCGAGGACCTGTGCAGCCAATGCCGAGTAGCCCTGACTGAAAAGTATGCTTCGCCACTGTTCAAGGAGTTCAGCATCCAGCCGAGGATAGGAATCGGGCAGGTAGAGGCCACCATCATCAGCGAGACCTGCGAGGAGGATGTCGCAAAACGGGTGGGTTGTCCCGTGGGGATCACGAGTGGATAAGTAACGCATCAGTGGCAGCAGGCCTCCGTCGCAAGATCGCGCAAGGTATTGACCATCGCGTCAGGGTCATCGGCGCGATAGACGGCAGAACCGGCGACGAAAACGTCGGCACCGGCTTCAGCGCAGCGTCCGATAGTCTCCACCGACACTCCGCCGTCAACCTGAATCCAGACTTCCTGCCCGGTCTTGTTCACCAATTCGCGGGTGCGCCGGATCTTCGGCAAGACCAGATCAAGGAACTTTTGCCCACCGAAGCCTGGCTCCACCGTCATCAACAAAATCATGTCGAGCTCGCCGAGTAAATCAGCGTAGGGCTCGATTGGAGTAGCCGGACGCAAGGCCATCGACGCGCGAGCTCCCTTGGCTCGAAGCTCGCGAGCCAGACGGATCGGAGCCCGGCAAGCCTCAACGTGGAAGGTAACCGACTCTGCACCGGCTTCGACGAAGGCAGGGGCCCACTCGTCCGGATTTTCGATCATCAAGTGCATGTCAAGCATCTTGTCTGTGACCTTGCGGATGCACTCGACTACGGGCAGTCCGATAGTTAGGTTGGGGACGAAGTGGTTGTCCATGACGTCGACATGGATGCCGTCTGCACTGGGAATCTTGCCGATCTCACCCTTGAGGTCAGCAAAATCCGCATTCAAAATGCTGGGAGTAATCTTCATAGTCACGCCCTAAGCCTATCCCAACCGGCTGCAGACCAAGGTGGATAGTCAACCCTGAGATGACTAGTCGAATACAGCGATGAAGGCAGCAAACATCGCATCGGTCCCGTGCCGGTGGGGCCACAACTGGATGAACCTGGGATCAGTAGAGGCGGCACAATCGGGCACACCCGGCAATAATCCTGGACCATCGAGAATGTCGATGTTGCGACCAACTCGGCTAAGTGATTCGTTGACGACGTGGACTGTTTCGGCTAAGTGAGGCGAGCAAGTCACATAGGCGACGACCCCGCCATCAGCAACCTGGCGAAGCTGCGTGGTCAAGATATCGGCCTGGATTTTGGTCAGCTCAGCCAGGTCAGATTGGTTTTTACGCCATCTGGCTTCAGGGCGACGCCGAAGCGCCCCCAACCCCGAACACGGCACATCAGCGAGAATCCGATCGAACCGACCAGCCTCAGGTTGCATTTCCGTTGCATCGGCGCGGCGAATCTGGTACCAATCCGGCGGATAGGCACGCAATGCCTCTGCAACTAATTCGCAACGATGCTCTTGGATTTCTGCCGCGATGACTTTCCGGGATTGCTGACCAGCCAAGCCAGTCAGCAATGCTGTCTTACCTCCCGGCCCAGCACACACATCCAGCCAAAACTCCCCCACACCTTTGGTCGGAACCCGACTCAATGCCCACGCGATTAGTTGGCTACCTTCGTCTTGAACCCCGGCTCTGCCTTCAACCACGGCGGCAACCTCAGCAGGGTTACCTTGACGATAGGCCCCGAAAGGTGAATACCGTGCCGGTTCACCGTCAAGTTCATCCACCTCGGCTAGTCCAGGACGCACCACCAGCGTCGGTACCGGAGCGTCGTTATTAGCCGCCAAAGCCTGCGTCGCTTCATCTGAGAGGAGATCACGATAGGATTCAACGATCCATTCCGGGTGTGCGCTGCGAAGGGCTAGACCCGGCACACTTGACTCGTTTGACGCACCCGACAACCGCTCTACCCACACATCAAAGGAGGCGGCGACAATCTTCCTGGAAATCGCATTGACAAGCCCGGTTACCCTCTCCCCTGCCACATGAGCCGCCAGATTAACTGAGGAGTCGACGACTCCATGGTCTTGAATACCGAGCAGGAGGTATTGGCTAGCGGCCAGCCTGAGCACATCGACGACACTGGGCTGCATGGTGGTTACAGCTCTACCGCCAGCGGCTTCGATGATCTGATCTAGCACTCCCCAATATCGGCATGTAGTGGCTACGACAGAGGTGACAAATCGGGAGTCGACTCCGTCACCGGCGTGCGCCAACCCTTCTTTCAGTGCCAAGTTCGCGAAAGCGCCGTCGTGGGTCACCGCCCTCAGGATCTGATAGGCGAGCTTGCGTGAGGCGTCCACCGGGCGGGCCCGCCCCGATCGGTGGCGTCTAGTCCCGCGTTTGCGATTGATCGATCCCATCTGGCTTACTCACCGAATCGGCAACGGCCCGGGTTGGCTCCACGGACCCAATCGATAGCTTTCATTCTCTTCTTGGAGAAGGCCTGGACTTCATCGAGTTCGACGACGCCGTCGCCAACCCCCACCCACACCTTCTTCTTCGAGTAGTCCATCTCTCCAGGCGCGAGGTCGGGAAGATCGACGACGTCATCGGTGACCAAGGCGCGGTAGATCTTGAATCGCTGCCCGTTCAATAAGGTCCAGGCGCCAGGGTCAGGGCTCATTGCGCCGATGTGGTTGACCAGCTCAACCGAAGTCATGTCGAAGTCGATTCGGGCGTCATCCGTCGTGATCTTGGGCGCAAGGGTGACGCCGTCGAAGCTTTGGGGCTGCGGATCGATACCTGCGGCGATGTCGTCGATGGTGTCGAGCAGCAAGTTCGCCCCTAAGTGAGCCAGCTCCGTCAACACCTCACCGGCCGTGTCCCCTGGCGTCAAATCCCTCGTCAAGGTGCGATAAATCGGCCCTGAGTCGAGGGTTTTTTCAATCTGGAAGGTGCAGGCCCCCGTCTGGGTGTCACCAGAGCGAATCGCCCACTGCACCGGGGCGGCACCGCGCCATCGCGGAAGCAGGGAGAAGTGCAGATTCACCCAGCCGTGACGCGGCTCATCCAGCAAAGACTGTGGAATCAGCGCCCCGTAGGCGACCACCAGGCACAGTTGAGGGGCAAGCTGAGTGAATCGGGCACGAAAATCAGGGTCGGATAGTTTCTGCGGTTTGAGAACTTCAAGTCCTAGCTGGCTGGCGCGAGAGGCAACTGGGGATGGAACCGGACGTTTTGACCGGCCCACCGGGGCATCTGGGCGAGTCAAGACGCCCACTACGTCATGGCCAGAGGCGGCTAGGACTTCCAGACTTGGGACGGCAACGTCAGGGGTACCACAGAAAAGGATTCTCACCTTGGCTACTTTACCCATCGATGAGGAGCCGAACAGATTTCAAAGCTCGCTTTGCAGAACGGACGGCGAAAGAATGTTTGACAGCATCGACGAGTTCCTGACGCCTCGATGCCTCGATCTTGATGTGGACAGATTCCAGGGGTAACTCGAATAAGGCTCCGGTGGCATCCGAAATTGTTCCGGATTCAACCGGGCCGAAGATCGTTGCCCCTTCCGGTAGTTCGAGGGCGTCGAGGATGCCGGAGATGGTCGTCGAGATTCCTTCGATAGTGGCCATACATGACGCTGGTGGCAACTGGGCGACGACGCGGTCTGCGAGCAAGGTGTGTGCCACGTTCGCGGCGTCGAGTCGGATCAACCATTGAATTTCCGGCCACTTCGCCGGACCGGCGACGAAGACCCGCCCACCCTTGTCGCGAGGTCTAACCTTGGCGACGATCTGCATCCAGCGACGGAAGGTTTCTTCTTCAACCCTAAAATCCTGGCGAGCCAGGTCGAGGCTTGGGTCGAGGATGACGGCGGCGAAGTATCCGCCGTCAGCTTCAGGCTCTACCCCGGAGGTCGAGATGACGATACAGGGCTGGTTTGAGACTTGATCGATGGGACGTTGAGCAGAACAGACGTAGATCGGCACTCCAAGAAATGCCCTACCGATCTCTTCTGCCGTCCGTTCCGCCCCCACGACGGGGGAACGCACCGTATGTGATCCGCAGTGTGGACACGCGAACTCTGCCACTGCCTTGCCGCACCAACTACATTCCAGCATCTGTGCCCCGCTGCTATCGGCGTAGCGCAGCGGCCCCTCACACGACCGACATTTGAGTGCAGTGCGACAGCTACCACACTGTAACGCCAGTAAATAGCCACGCCGACTGACGTGAATCAGTACCGGCCCATTCATCAGCCCGGTCCGAATCGTCTCAAAGGCACGGTGAGGCAGACGTGATTGTTCAGCGCGAGAATCGATGGTTAGCTCGAAATCGGAATCTCCCGCCCCGCTCACCATCGGGCAGATGCCGCGAATCTGATCGTTAGCGAGCCGAATCTCCCTCAGCCAAGACCGCTCGATCAGTCGCTGAGCCTCGACGGAGCGACTCCACGAGGCCAGCAACAAGCCGGTATGGAAGTGGTGGGCGCGCAATACTGCGACTGTGCGGGCGTGGATATAGGGGGCGGATTCGTCTTGAAGACTGTCATTGCCCTCATCCCACAGCGCAATCAAACCAAGGTTCTTCACGGGGGCGTAAATCGCAGAACGGGTGCCGACGACGATCCTGGCTTCCCCCTTCACCATCGCCAGGTAGGACCGGTATCTCATCGATCGAGACAGGTCGGAGTGGTAGCTAATCACAGATCCGGCACCGAAAACATCGCTGAGTTCGGCGGCGACGCGGTTAGCCTGTTTGACGTCGGGGAGAACAATCAGGCCAGATTGTTGGTTTTCGAGTGTGGCAGTCACTGCCTGGACGATCCCAGCGACCCAGTTTCCGCAACCGTGGTCGTCGCCGGTGACGGGGGCTACTTGCCAGAATGTGCGAGGAGATTGGCCTGCCCGGACAGCGTCAAGGAAAGCCGGGCCAGTCGGGTAGGCGTTGAGCCCACCCTTGTCGTAGCTACCCGATCCTAGACCCGGCTGCGAGGTGGCTAGCCACGGCTCCTTCTCGACCCCTGCGTGGCGAGGAGGCACACAGCTTCGGATGACGTCATAGAACGTGCACCCGTAGTGTTGAGCGACCACATGGGCGAGTTGGATTTGTTCTGGGGTCAATACTTCAACGGCCGAGATGACGCGCTCTAATGGTTCGAGGTGTTGTGAGTATCCAGACTTTTCTGCCAGCTCGATCACGAAACCGTCAGTGACCTTGCCCGAAAACCTCACCAAAACCCGCACGCCGGGGCTGACGAGTGCCTGCATCGATTCCGGGACAGCGTAGTCGAACAGTCGATCCAAGTGACGATGTTGGGTGTCGACTGCGACCCGGGCGATCACAGGGGAGGTCATCGTCTCCTCGACTAGCCCCGCACGCTGCGCTGAAGTAGCTCGACCTTGTCCTTGCGTTCCCAGGTGAACTGGTCAAGTTCTCTTCCGAAATGTCCGTAATTGACCACAGATGAGTAGATCGGACGCAGCAGGTCAAGTTGGTCGATGATCGCTGCTGGACGCAGATCGAAGACTTCTTGAATAGCAGCCGAGATTTGGTCTTCAGGGACGGTTTCAGTGCCGAAGCAGTCGACATAGAAACCGACCGGGCTGGCCTTGCCGATAGCGTAGGCGACGGAGAGTTCGCAGCGACGGGCTAAGCCGGCGGCGACCACATTCTTTGCGGCCCAGCGAAGGGCATAGGCGCCGGATCGATCAACCTTGGACGGGTCTTTGCCGGAAAACGCACCGCCACCGTGGCGGGCCATGCCGCCGTAGGAGTCGACGATGATCTTGCGTCCGGTCACGCCGGCATCACCCATGGGGCCGCCGACGACGAATGTCCCAGTGGGATTGACGAAGATGCGGTCAGGGTTGCAGGTGAGACCGTAGCGGTCGAGGATCGGGGAGATGACGTGGGAAATGATTGCGGGACGCAGAGTCGAATCCAGATCAACCCCGGCTCGATGCTGGGCCGACACCACGATGGCATCGACTCCTCTCGGCCGGAAATCTTCGTCGTAGTCGATAGTGACCTGGGTTTTCCCGTCCGGGAAAAGATAATCCATCACACCTGACTTGCGAACCTTGGTGAGTTGTTCGGAGAGCCGGTGAGCTAGGTCGATTGGCAGCGGCATCAGCGACGGGGTTTCGTCGCAGGCATAGCCAAACATCAGGCCCTGATCACCGGCACCTTGGGTGGAGTACTGGTCAACACCTACTCCGTGTCGAACTTCCCAAGATTGATTGACACCACAGGCGATGTCGGGAGACTGGGACCCGATGGCCACCAACACTCCGCAAGATGCCCCGTCAAAGCTGGCTTCAGGACTGTTGTAGCCGATCTTCAGAATGGTTTTGCGGGCAATGTCAGCGATATCGACATAGGCTGAGGTGGTAACCTCCCCGGCGACGACGCAGGTGCCGGTGGTGAGCATGGTTTCGACGGCAACTCGAGAGGCGGGATCCTTCTCGAGGAGTGCGTCGAGGACGGCGTCGCTGACCGCGTCCGCAACCTTGTCGGGGTGACCTTCGGTGACGGATTCAGAGGTGAAAAGCATGGTGGTTGCCAGTTCTGTCAGGATTTAGGCGGGGTCGAATCCAGAAAAAGCGTCGAAGCTAAACTCAGGATCGGCTAGTGCAGCGGCGGCTTCGGCGGCCTCTGCCTCGGGGTCGATCGGCTGGTATTCGAGGATACCGCTCTGGATCTCGCGCAAGGCGATGGAGAGGGGCTTTTCGTTGGGGCCAACCTCGACGAGGGGGCCAACGTTTTCTAGCAGGCCCTCGCCAAGCTGAGCGTAGTAGGCATTGATCTGACGGGCGCGCTTAGCGCCAAACAGCACGAGCTGGTACTTGGAATCAACCCGTTCTTGTAGTTCGTCTAGCGGAGGATTGATGATTCCTTCTGGGATGTTCTCGGTCAAAGTAAACCTTCGTCTCGTCGATACGCTATTTCCGACTGGATGTCACAGACCAAGCAATGATACCAGAGTGTTGACGGTTTCACCTAGGACGTCGTTGACGACGATGTGGTCGAACTCCGCGGCTGCATCCATCTCGATGCGCGCTGTTTGAAGACGGCGTTGCTGCTGTTCCTTGGTTTCACTCCCCCGGCCTCTGAGGCGACGGACGAGTTCGTCCCATGACGGTGGCTGGATGAATATCTGGACGGCATCAGGCATGGTGCGCCGGATCTGACGGGCACCTTGGAGGTCAATCTCCAAGATAACGGTCTTGCCCGCTGCCACAGCGTCCGAGACCGCCTTTCTGGGAGTCCCGTAACGGGTGGAGCCGTGCACCTCGGCCCACTCCAGCAACCCGTCATGAGTAATCAAATCATCAAACTCGGCGTCGGTGACGAAGAAGTAGTCGACCCCGTCAGTCTCGGTCGGACGCGGCTGGCGTGTTGTCGCAGAAATGGACACATAGACATCGGGATAGCGTTGTTTGATGATCCTGATCAGGGTGCCTTTCCCGACAGCGGTCGGCCCGCTGATCACGAAGACGCAAGGGCGAGCGGATGCGTCTCCGTCGTGGATGTCGTGGGTGTTGGTGACGACAGACATAGGGATCACAATAGCGAATCGTTACGCGGGTTGGCGAAGCTGGGGATATGAGAAACTCCCCGGACATCCGGGGAGTTTACTCACTAGAGAATATGCACTCTCATCAGGATAATCACGATGTTGCTAGTTGAACTCTGCCTTCAAGGCCTGAGTCTGGTGACCCCCAAGGCCTCTGAGTCTACGATTCGGAGCGATCTGCAACCGATCCATAATCTCAGCGGCACGCTTTTCCCCTACCCGAGGCAGGGTCTTTATCAGGTCGACCACCTTGATGTGGGCGACAACGTCATTTGTCGTGCTCAAGTCAAGAGCTTCCGCCAACGAGAGTTGACCATTCTTGACCTTTTGCTTGAAATCGGCACGTTCGCGCCGAGCCTGAGTTGCAGCCTTCCTCGCTAACTGCAACTGCTCAGGTGATAGTGAAGGGATTGCCACGCCAGCCTCCATTTTCACGGACATTACATATTTTGGAATGAGCGGGAACGTTGAAATCATCCAGACGAAGCGGCGGATTCAGTTCAAACGCCCAACCATTCCAAGATGACGGGCTGAACCACCGAGTCGCTACACGGAACGTCCCCCTGGCCGTGTGTCGCCGTTGACTGATAAAACTACGAGAAGCATCAAACGTGTTTCTCAATCACCGCTCGTCGCGGATCACTATAGCACGTCGCCTAACACTCGGTGAGTCTCACTAATCGAAGCGATCAAAGAACACAACAGGCGCGAAATTCAGCTCTGCGAGTCAACGGCCATTGGTGACCGGCGTTTAACCTAGCGGGTTAACCGCAACCGTTCAGCAGTCTTGCGGATCGTTTCACGATTCGGACCGGCAGAAATTATTTGACGTGATGCGGTCGGCAGCACCGAAGCGAGCGCGTCACCGAAGAGCTGGCGCATCCGGTCTATCGTGCCTCCTTGGGCTCCGATGCCCGGGGCGAGAATCGAACCGGAGAACCGACTCACGTCACAGCCGAGATCGTGGTGGGTGGCGCCGATCACCAAACCGACATGGTTGAGCCCGGTGGTGGAGTTTTCGCGCTGCGCAGCCTCGATCACATATTGGGTAACACTTATTCCAGATTGAGTTTGGGCAGACTGAACATCTCCACCTTCTGGATTTGAGGTCTTAGCCAGAACATAAATCCCCTTGTCATTCTTGGAAGCTAAATCCAGTGCGGGACGCAATGACTCGAATCCAAGGAAGGGAGAGACGGTGATCGCATCGGCTTCGAGCAGACATCCGGGTTCAAGATATGCCCGGGCATAACCGGCCATCGTCGACCCAATATCGCCACGCTTGACGTCAAGGATAGACACCGCTTTGGATTGACGAATATCATCGAGGATTCGCTCCAGAACAGCGATACCCGCTGAACCATAGGGCTCGAAGAATCCCGACTGTGGCTTGAAAGCCGCTGCAATATCGGCACACGCTTCGACCACGCTGCGGCACAAGAACTCGACATCTTCTACGCAATTCGTCAATCCCCACGCCGCCAACATCGACGGTTGCGGATCAATCCCCACACACAATGCCCCACGTTCGGCGACCAGATGGTTGAGTCGGCTGAAGTAGGTTGTCATGGCGAGTCCTTTCTTATGTTTCCGCTAACCGGTGGAAACTTTCTAGGAAACAGATTTATCTAAGTTTCACCTAGTCACGGACGGGTTAGGGTGTTCAAACCGTAGATCAGGGCAGGCCCGGAATAGATCACACCGGTATAGACCTCAAGGAGTGTGGCTCCAGCGTCAAAGAAACGCTGACCATCAGCGGGGGTCATGATGCCACCGACGCCGATCACCGGCAGATCGGTGTGCGAGGCGATCAACTCCACGACGGCGAGGGCTTTGTCGGTCAACGGTCTGCCAGATAGTCCCCCCGGCTGGTCAGCCCATTTCTGATCCGTCACCGTCAGCCCATCGCGGCCTAGGGTGGTGTTCGTAGCGATGATGCCTTTGACGCCTGCGTCCTCGCAGACCCGAATCGCGTCGAGATAATGATCTGGGTCCATGTCGGGAGAGAACTTGACGAAGACCGGCACCTGGCCTGCCCGATTGACCGTTGCTTTGGCGACAGTTAGCAGGGACGACTCAGACTGCAGCGACCGCAAACCCGGGGTATTGGGCGATGACACATTGATCGCAAGGTAGTCGGCTACGTCGGCTACCGCATCGACACAAGCCTCGTAGTCTCGGTGAGCTTGATCGAGATCGGTGGTTTTATTCTTCCCGATAGAAATACCAATCGGGATACCTAAGGCATTCGATCCGCGTCTATGCCCCATCGCGACGAGGGTGTCCCGCAAAGCCGCAGCTCCCCTGTTATTGAATCCCATCCGGTTGATCACGGCCTCGGAATCGCGCAGACGATACAGACGCGGAGCCGGATTACCTGGTTGCGGACGCGGGGTAACCGTCCCCAATTCAACGAATCCGCAACCGAGTCTTGACCAAGATCGGGCGGCGAGCCCATCCTTATCTGTACCGGCGGCGATCCCGACCCGTGAGGGGAACTCAATCCCAGCCACGGTAACCGGATTGCGTTTGTGATCCATGATCCACCCGGTCAAGGAAAGCAGCGGCCGAGGCAGACTGCTTAGCACCGAAATCATGGCTTCGTGAGCAGCCTCGGGATCTCCTCCCCCATGACGGAAAAACCACGGCCTGACCAGATGCTGGTATCCGGCCTTGAGTAGCCGGGTGTAGAGCTCATCCATCACAACTCAACGCCCCGCTCACTGGCCCCACCATCTCTGGTTTCGCCCATCGGGTGAGTCGATGCCGACGCCTTCACGTTCATTTCTTGGCCAAGCATTTCGGTATAGGCATCGATCTCGGCACCCCACTCCTGCAAGGACTTTACCGTCAAATCTCCAGCCCTCAACGCTGCGATCCCCTGGACGCAGGCTTCGAGTCCTTGAACGGTGGTGGCGATCGGGGTTTCGCGCATAATCGCGGCGGTGCGGATCTCGTAGCCGTCGGCACGAGGAGCACCACCGAGGGTCTTGCCTCGCGGAGTGTTGAAGATCAGGTCCACTTCGTCGTCAAGAATCTGTTGAACGATGGTCTTCTCGCCGTTTGGCCCTTCGCCTTGGCTGAATTTGCGCACCGGCACCACGTCAATGTCGTGACGTTCGAGGACAGACGCCGTTCCTGAAGTAGCGGTGATGGTGAAGCCCATATCGGCTAGCGCCCGAACCGGGAAGATCACATGCCGCTTGTCACGGTTATTGACCGAGATAAACACGGTTCCTTCCACCGGCAGGGGCCCTAGAGCTGCCGCCTGGGACTTCGCAAAGGACCTGCCGAACTGATCCGAGATTCCCATCACTTCACCCGTTGACCTCATCTCTGGACCGAGCACCGAATCAACGGTTTGGCCTTCGGGAGTGCGGAAACGATTGAACGGCATCACGGCTTCTTTGACTGCGATCGGTTGACCATGCCACATGTCGGCGCCATCCCCGACTGGTCGCAGGATGCCTTCATCGCGCAGCTCACGGATGGTCTTGCCCAGCATGATCAAAGCTGCAGCCTTCGCCAGCGAGGTGTTGGTTGTCTTCGAGACGAATGGCACCGTCCGCGATGCTCTCGGATTCGCCTCGATGACGTAGAGGGTGTCACCAGCATAGGCGAGCTGAATGTTGATCAAACCGTGCACCCCCACACCCTTGGCAATCGCCTTCGTGTAGTGCCGGATCTCTTCAATGTTGTCTCGACTCAGCGTCACCGGAGGCAAAGAGCAGGCCGAGTCACCTGAGTGGATTCCGGCTTCCTCGATGTGCTCCATGATTCCGCCCATGTACAGTTCTTCACCGTCATAGAGGGCATCGACGTCAATCTCCACCGCGTCGTCAAGGAAGCGGTCAATCAGTACCGGAGAGGTCGGCGAGATCAGAGTCGAGTTTGCGATGTAGTGCTTCAAGGATGCGTCGTCATAGACGATCTCCATCCCACGGCCTCCCAAGACGTAGGACGGACGCACCAGAACCGGATACCCGATCTCGTCAGCGATCTTGGCGGCCTCAACATAAGACCTAGCCATCCCATGCTTAGGCGCGAGCAGGTTAGCCTTCGTCAACACCTGACCAAACTCGCCTCGGTCCTCTGCTAAGTCAATCGCTTCAGGGGTAGTACCAACGATCGGCACACCTGCGGCCTTGAGCTCGGCCGCCAACTTCAATGGGGTCTGTCCGCCAAGCTGGACAATAACCCCAGCGATCGGCCCGGCCTGTTTTTCTGCGTGATAGACCTCCAGGACGTCCTCAAGAGTCAGCGGTTCAAAGTAAAGCCGGTCCGAGGTGTCGTAGTCAGTCGACACTGTCTCGGGGTTACAGTTGACCATCACCGACTCATATCCGGCGTCGGAGAGGGCCATGGAGGCATGAACGCAGGAATAGTCGAACTCGATCCCTTGACCAATCCGGTTCGGGCCAGATCCGAGGATGATCACCGCAGGCTTCTCGCGTGGGCGAACCTCGGTCTCTTCGTCATAGCTGGAATACATGTAGGGGGTGCGCGCCTCGAACTCTGCGGCACAAGTATCGACTGTCTTATAGACCGGACGAATACCCAAAGCCCAGCGCAGCCCACGCACCACCGCCGTCGGCAAGTGGCGAATCCCAGCGATTTGAGCGTCGGAGAAACCATGACGCTTCGCTTCACGCAGCAGATCGGGGGTGAGATCATCAGCAGCCTCAATGTGCTTGGCTAGGCTGACCATCAATTCGACCTGGTCCAAGAACCAGGGATCGATGCCGGTGACACCTGCGATTTGGTCGACGCTGGCTCCTTGGCGCATTGCCAAGACGATCTCTTGAATCCGCATCTCGTGCGGACGGGAAATCGATTCGAGTAGTTCACCGACGCTGCGGTCAATCGGTGTGGAGAAATCCAAGGGCGCATCCGGGTTCTCGATAGAACGCAAAGCCTTGTTCAACGCCTCGGTGAAGTTGCGCCCCAAAGACATCGCCTCCCCCACCGACTTCATGTGCGTGGTCAACTCGGCATCGGCGGTCGGGAATTTCTCGAAAGCGAACCGAGGCACCTTGACCACGACGTAGTCGAGGGAGGGCTCGAAGGAGGCAGGGGTTTGGGTGGTGATGTCGTTAGTGATCTCGTCGAGAGTGTAGCCGACTGCGACCTTGGCTGCGATCTTGGCGATCGGGAAACCGGTAGCCTTCGACGCCAGAGCTGAGGACCTGGACACGCGCGGATTCATCTCGATCAAGATCATCCGCCCGTCGGCCGGATTGACCGCGAACTGGATATTACATCCGCCCGTATCTACCCCGACCGCCCGGATCACACCGATCCCGAGGTCACGCATTCGCTGGTATTCGCGATCGGTCAAGGTCATTGCCGGGGCAACCGTGATGGAGTCGCCGGTGTGCACACCGACAGGGTCGAAATTCTCGATGGAACACACCACCACGACGTTATCGGCCTTATCCCGCATCACCTCGAGCTCGAATTCTTTCCAGCCTAAGATGGATTCTTCGATCAAGACCTCAGTCGCTGGGGAGGCTGCCAAACCAATCGTGGCGATGTCATGCAACTCCTGCTCGGTGTGGGCAAAACCAGAACCGACCCCACCCATGGTGTAGGAGGGCCGGACCACGACCGGGTATCCCAATTCGTCACCGGCAGCCATCACTGCTTCGATGCTGTGGCAGATCCGGGATTTCGCCACCTCGCCGGGGCCACCCGGGACGTCGAGCTGAGTGACGATCTCCTTGAACTCTTCACGGTTTTCGCCGCGCTGAATCGCGTCAATGGAGGCACCGATCAGTTCCACACCGTACTTGTCGAGAACCCCTCGGTTATGCAGCTCAACTGCTGTGTTCAGCGCCGTCTGGCCGCCCAACGTCGCCAACATCGCGTCAGGGCGTTCTTTTTCGATGATCATCTCGACGAACTCAGGCGTGATCGGCTCAACATAGGTGGCGTCGGCGAACTCTGGATCAGTCATGATGGTCGCGGGGTTGGAGTTGACTAGAATGACCCGGTAGCCCTCCTCCTTCAGCACCCGACAGGCCTGGGTGCCGGAGTAGTCGAACTCAGCCGCCTGGCCAATGATGATCGGGCCCGAACCAATCACCAGAATCGAGTGGAGATCTGTTCTGCGCGGCATTAGTTGTCGTCCTTCCCCGAAGTGTTGACCCGCTGGTAGGTCAGAGCCGAAACGAAAGGTTTGCGGATTTCTTCACCGCGCATCATCGCGCAGAATCGATCAAACAGATAGTTGGCATCATGCGGACCGGCGGCAGCCTCTGGATGGTACTGGACCGAGAAACCCACCAGGGTGTCTCCACGGTACAAATCCAGCCCTTCTACGACGTCGTCATTGAGACAGACGTGGGAGACCCGCACCTGACCGTACGGAGTGTCAGTATCGCGATCTAGTGGGGCATCAATCGCGTATCCATGATTGTGGGCGGTGATTTCCACACGTCCAGAGACTCGGTCAAGGACGGGCTGGTTGATGCCGCGATGGCCAAACTTGAGCTTGTAGGTTGACAGCCCTAGAGCCCTGCCGAAGAGTTGATTGCCGAAACAGATCCCGAAGAAGGGGATCTTGGCCGCCAGCACCTGGCGTAGTAACTCAACCTGGTCGTCGGCCGTGGACGGGTCGCCTGGGCCGTTAGAGAAGAACACGGCGTCCGGGTTGATCTCAATGATCTGGTCGATGCTGGTTTGGGCCGGCAAGACGTGAACCTGCAGGCCACGCTCTGCCATCTGGCGAGGGGTCATCGACTTGATCCCTAGATCAATCGCGGCAACCTTCAAACCGCACGGATTATCCGGGACCACCACATAGGGGGAGTCCGTCGTGACATCGGCAATCAGATTCTGACCATCCATCACCTCCGACTCCAGCACCTTCTCCAGTAGCTGATCGACATCGGTGGTTATCGATGAAATACCCGCTCTCATTGCGCCGTGATCACGGAGGTGACGGGTCAATGCGCGGGTATCGATACCTTTGATTCCGACGATGTTTTGCCGATGGAGCTCCTCGTCGAGGCAGCGACGAGATCGCCAGTTGCTGGGGACCCGGGCGGGATCGCGAACAACATATCCGGCGACCCAGATCCGCCCAGACTCGTCGTCTTCGTCGTTCCACCCGGTATTTCCGATGTGTGGAGATGTTGCGACGACGATTTGGCGATGATAGCTGGGGTCAGTCAAGGTTTCTTGATAGCCACTCATGCCGGTGGAAAAAACCGCTTCACCGAATGTTTCACCGATGGCGCCAAAGGCGTAACCCCGAAATGATCTACCGTCCTCGAGAACGAGGATCGCAGGTTGAGAGGATTCGTAATCCATGACCATCCTTCGATAATCTCTCAAAGGGGGTGCGCTACCCTTTGGAGACAATACCATCTCTTTCTGATCGGGCCCGACCATGCACCGTTGATGGACGCCTACACTTGTCAGAAAATCCCGGAATCTAATCAAGGAGAATGCCCAATGTTGGCCGCCGTCCTACATTCCCCGAACCACCTCAGCGTCGAGGAAGTCCCCACCCCAACCCCCGGCCCTGGCGAGGTTTTGCTGAAGATTGAGACCACCACGATCTGCGGAACTGACGGACGCGTCTTCACCGGAGCTAAGACGGCAGGGGTCAGACCAGGTGTGATTCCCGGGCATGAGATCGCCGGAAGGATTGCCGGCGTCGGCGACGGGGTGGAAGGGTATCAGGTCGGCCAGCAGGCCACCGTCTCTATCGTCGTCGGTTGCGGACGCTGCCACCAATGCAAATACGGGCGTGAGCACCTGTGCTCAAACCTAATCCTGATCGGCTACTGGATAGACGGTGGATTCGCCGAGTACATGCTGGTTCCGGCCCCGGCAGTCGCCCAAGGCAATGTCGTAGTGACCCCGCGCGAAATCCCCTCACGCACACTCTCCCTGGCAGAACCGCTATCGTGCGTACTCAACGGCCAAGAACAGATGGGGATCGAAGCCGGAGATACCGTGGTAGTGCTTGGTGCCGGGCCGATCGGCCTCCTCCATACCCAACTCGCGAAACTGCGCGGGGCGACCCAGATCATCGTCACTAATCGTTCCCCGCAGCGGCGAGAACTCGCCTTGTCAATGGGGGCCGACCTGGCTCTCGATCCGACTAGCGACGACGTTCACCAAGCCATCCTCGATCACACCGACGGTCGCGGCGCAGACGCTGTAGTGGTGGCGATTGGCGCACCGGAGCTAGCCCAAGACGCACTCACCTACGCCGCTAATGCGGGACGAGTCAACTTCTTTGCCGGATTCCCCTCAGGCTCTACCTCGGTGATGGAACCGAACTTGATCCATTACAAGGAGCTTCGCGTCACCGGAGGTTCTAACGCTCCCCGACGCATGGTTGACCAGGCCGTCCAGATCCTCGCTACTGGCGGAATCAAGCCCGACGGCATCGTATCTGAAGCATTTAGCTTGGCTCAGATTGCCCAAGGCTACGAAATGGTGATGAATCGTTCGGCGATGAAGGTTGCTATCGAGCCCGAGTTGGCCTGACCTGACCCCAGAGCGCGGAGTGGCCGTCAAGGCCCAAGCCCGAGTTTCCCTCCCGATACCGGGGGGTGGCGGCTAGGTATGGCTGAAAGTACTCAGGGTCGCCCTGTCTAGCGGCAGGACAAGGAGCTTTAAAGCATCGTTGGGATGTCTGGACTCTCAGACATCCCAACTGTCGTGATTGTCGACGATTTCTACTTTTGACGAAGTTGGGTAGCGACGGAGTTGAGTAATCCATTCAAGAACCCTTGTGAGTTATCTGTCGATAGCTCGTCGGCAAGGTTCAAGGCTTCGGCGATGACCACTGCGGTGGGCGTGTCGGTGTGAGCCAACTCCCAGGTGGCGATCCTAGCCAGGCAGCGGTCGACCCGAGGGATTCGGTCCAAGGTCCAGCCTGATAGACAGCTAGAGATCACCTCGTCTAGCTCCTGCGCATGGTCATCTACACCGGAGACGATCTGTCTTGAATAGATGCGCAGCGGCACCCCAGCTTCAAACACGAAGACGTCGAGGCAGTCTTGGATGCTGCGGCCTCTCAGATCGGAGTCGAAGAGGATGTCGAGGGCCTGCTTGCGGTCCTTGGTGCGCGCGGAGTGGTGGCGAGCCATCGACACCGGCTCGCCAACTGGTTTAACTTCCTCGCTGGAAGGATCAAAAGGAGGGATGAAGCCGCCCATTAGTTATTGACTCGGCCCAGGTAGGAACCGCCGTCGGTGGAGATCTTGACGCGCTCACCGGTGGTGATGAAGAGCGGGACCTGGATCTCTAGACCCGTCTCGACGGTGGCGGGCTTGGTGCCGGCAGATGAGCGGTCACCCTGCAAGCCAGGCTCGGTGTAGGTGATCTCGACCTCGATCGAAGCAGGCAGGTCGAAGTAGAGCGGGTTGCCTTCGTGGAAGGCCATGTTGACCGTCATGTTTTCAAGCATGTAGTACTTCTGGTCACCGACAGCTTCCTCACTCAAAGTGACCTGATCATAGGTTTCGGTGTCCATGAAGACGTAGCCAGCCGGGTCAACGTAGAGGAACTGCATTTCACGGCGATCAACCTGGGTCATGTCGATCTTCGTGTCGGCCGGGAAGGTCCGGTCGACGACCTTGCCGTTGAGCACGTTCTTGATCTTGGTGCGCACGACGGTGTTCCCCTTGCCTGGCTTGTGATGCTGGAACCACAGCACCTGCCAGAGCTGTCCGTCGAGGGAGAGAACAGAGCCGTTCTTGATGTCGTTGGTAGATGCCACGAGAAAACCTTCCGTCAGGTCAGTGAAGCCGCCGGGCAGCGGGCTTGGTGCGTATTAAGAATGTCCAACTCGCCAGTGTAGCCGATCCTGTCTGAGACGAAAAACCTGGGGTTGTGGGATTGCCAGGCGGATTAGAAGGGGTGGTTGCTCGGGTCGAGGCCGTCGGCAACGGATTTTGCCACGACGGTGAATGATCTCAGCGAATCCACCATCTGCTCCTTATCTTGGGCGTAAGGCAGCGATATCTCGGTGAGAAACTTGACGATGTCCGGATCGGCACCCGAGGCAGTCAACCCGGCGATGATCCCTTCGATATCCCCCGCCTTGGCGTTTTGGCTCATCTTGGCTTTCGCTTCGATCCGGTTGATCTTGATCTCGATCCCCACAGTTGCCGGAACCATCCGTTTCAGCCAGCGCATATCGACGCTGTGGTAATCCCATTCAGAGGCAGTCTGTTTGGATAGGTCGGCCATGTGTTGGGTGATCCATTCAGGATCGTCATAGGCAGTCAGCGTGCCGTAGACGTGAACGATCTCGTAGTTCAATGTTGGGGCTACGGAATTGCCGGAGCGGGTTGACGGCGACCAGGTTGGGCTGATGTAGGAGTAAGGCCCGTGGAAGATCACCAGAGCCTCGCCCTCATCCTCCCATTGCCGATTGACTCGGTTGAGATGTGCCCTGAGCACCGTCTGGTCGTCATGAATCGAAAAGGGCAAGAAACTAGAGCGCAAACCGGTCAGGGGTGACGACGAGGGGGCGGGGGTGGAGTGGAGGCGGGGGTGCGACTGAGCAGGGCCAGATTGGCTCGGTTGAGCCGACGTTGCCGGGGCTGGCTCTGGGTTGTCCATCTTGTGGATAGTGACCAGGTCACCGAAGGGGCGCTGAGTGAGGAGGTTCATCACTCGTGCTGGAGGCATCTGAAAGTGTTGTGGAATGTACATATCTGTTCTTGGTTCAAAAGCCGATAGTTCTGCTTTGATGTTGGGCGGGCAAACCGGGAATGACCAGCCGAGTGGACGGGAGGGGCCTCATCGAAAATAAGCTCTCGATGGTCTGCGCTACTGGCGCATCGGCGGCAGTCGCACCCGAAGAGGTCACGGCTCAACTGGGCAGTGCGATGGCTGATGACACCTGGTCAGGCACCGTCCAGATAGTATCAGTTGCCGCGCGTCTGAGATAGAGCTGGGTGAGGGAGGAGACAGGTCGGGGCTAGATCAGCTAAGCCAGGGCGTTTGTTAGTGAAAATGCTTCGGCGAGCCAGGCCGGGTTGGGGTCGCTGAGTATTCGGGTCGAACCGAAGTGGCGGTCAAGGACGACGAATCGTAGCGTCCCGGAGCGGGTTTTCTTGTCTAGGCGGATACCTTCCATGAGGTCGTCGAGGTCGACACCTCGGTAGCCGACTGGGAGGTTGAGACTCGTGAGGATGTCGATGTGGGTGTCGACTAAATCGTCCGGAATTAGCCCGGCTAAGGCGGCGAGTTTGGCGGCAAAAACCATGCCGATGGAGACGCATTCCCCGTGGCGGAGACGGAAGTGTTCACGGTTTTCGATGGCGTGACCGAGGGTGTGGCCGTAGTTCAGTTGCTCGCGTCCAATCCCACCTGCGCCGACCCCGCGTTCTTTGAGATCACTCGTAACGACGGTGGCCTTGACCTGGATTGCCTTGGCGATCAGCTCGGCTCGGGTATCGCCAGACAGGGAAATCAGGCCGCCGGTGCCGACCAGGTCAAGGATGGAGGTGTCGGCGATGAACCCGGCCTTGATGACCTCGGCGAATCCTGAGCTGAGGTCGCGTTCGGTCAGGCCTGAGAGGAAGTTCAAGTCACACACAACCGTCTTCGGTTCGTAGAAGGCCCCGACGAGATTCTTGCCGGCAGGGATGTTGATGCCGGTCTTGCCGCCGACTCCGGCATCGACCATGGCTAAGACCGAGGTGGGAACCGAGATATAGCCCACCCCGCGCAGCCAGGTGGCTGCGATGAACCCGGCGAGATCGGTCACCGCGCCTCCACCGATTCCGACGATGATGTCAGAACGTGAGAATCTCGCCTCGGCCAAGTCATCCCACAGCCTTACCGCCTGAGCCGCCGTCTTGGCGTCTTCCCCATCGGGGACGGACAGCCAGATCACTTTTTGATCTTCGAGCGAAGACCGTTCCCCCACTTCACCGACATGCAACGCTTTCGCAACCGCCGCTGCGAGCTCGGGACGGTCCTGAGAATAGATGACGGCGACTCTGGAGTGACCGACATGGTCAGCCAAGCAGGAGATCATTCCGTCACCGACGATGACTTGATAAGGGTGTTCGGCACTGACTGGAATCTGAACAGACATCAATCACTCCCCCGTGTATGAATCAGTTCGCGATTGCAGTGCGGAAAGGCCGTCAATGATCGAGGCGACCACCGTCCGCGGGGTGATGCCGTCGGTTGAGACGACGATATCGGCGGCTTGGCGATAGACAGTTTCTCGAGCATCCAACAGGGCCTGAAGACGGGAACGGACATCCCCGAGCAGCAGCGGACGCAGTTGATTCATGCCGACCCTCCGGGTGGCGTGAACTACCGAAACCTGAAGCCAGACCACTGTGTGGCGAGAGATTGCCGCACGCACTGATTCCGTCATCACAGCACCACCGCCGAGGGAGATCACGGTATTCGAGGAGATCACATCGGCGGTGACGTCAGCCTCGATTGCGCGGAAATAATCCTCTCCCTCGAGGGCAAAAATTTCACCGATTGTTCGACCAAGACGGTATTCAATCTCGGCATCGACATCGATGAAGGTCCGCCCCAACTCGGATGCAAGAATCCGGCCGGTCGTGGTCTTTCCGGCCCCGGGGGCACCGATCAAGATGATTGCAGTGTCAGGCGACAAAACCTTTGGATCGGTCAACGGCGTCGGTGAAGACGCCAATCCGTGCGGATTCTCGGAAATCTCCAGTAGTTGCATACTCGTTGCACGCTCAGCTGGCTTAGTCATGGCTGACCGCTAAACCTCTCTCGCTGATATCTCGCAGGTAGGAATGGAGATTGCGTCTAGTCTCGGTCAAGGAATCTCCGCCGAACTTATCAAGGACGGATTCGGCGAGCACTAGGGCGACCATCGCCTCTGCCACCACGCCCATCGCTGGAACCGCACACACATCGGAGCGTTGATGGTGGGCTGTGGCCGGTTCCCCGGTGGAGACATCTAAGGTACGCAAAGCCTTCGGCACGGTCGCGATGGGCTTCATCGTCGCCCGCACCCGGATGGCTTCGCCCGTCGTCATTCCCGCCTCGATACCGCCAGCGTGGGCGGTGCACCGGCGGATGCCGAACGGGCCGGGCTCGATCTCGTCATGGGCGCGCGAGCCACGAACCTTACCCAGCTCCACGCCGTCGCCAACCTCAACCGCCTTGATTGCTTGGATACCCATCAAGGCGGCGGCGAGTTTGGCGTCGAGACGGCGATCCCACTGGATGTGCGACCCGAGCCCAGGCGGACATCCCCACGCGATCACCTCGACGGCACCGCCGAGGGTGTCTCCTTCTTTGTGGCAGGACTCGATCTCGCGCTGCATCTGGGCAGAGGCGAGTGGGTCGAGGCAGCGGACCGGATCCGCGTCAATAACCGGCAGGTCGGCCATGGTTGGGAAGTGATCTGGGGTTGAGGTGATGGGCCCGAGCTGAACAACGTGGGAGATGACGGTGATTCCGGCTAGCTGAGCGAGGAAATTCTTGGCGACGGTGCCGAGGGCGACCCTGGTTGCGGTCTCTCTAGCCGAGGCACGTTCAAGTAAGGGGCGGGCCTCATCCCAGTCATATTTCTGCATCCCAGCCAGGTCGGCATGTCCGGGGCGCGGACGCGTCAGTTTGGCGTTGCGGGCGAGCCCGGTCAATTCCTCTGCCGGTACTGGATCGGACGCCATCACCGTCTGCCACTTTGGCCACTCGGTGTTGCCGATTTCAATCGCGACCGGTGATCCTAGAGTTTCGCCGTGGCGCACCCCGGCTATGATTCTGACCTGGTCTTGCTCGAATCCCATCCGGGCCCCGCGACCTGCCCCGAGCCTGCGTCGGGCCAGCTCCTTGTCGATGTCCTCGGTGCAGATCCTCACATGAGCGGGTATCCCTTCGATGATCCCGACGAGGGATTGACCGTGGGACTCCCCCGATGTCAAGAATCGAAACATGGTGACCTCTCGTCCAGATTGACTGCGTCAACGACTAGCTAATTCGCGTTGACCAGCATCATAGAGAGTTTCTGGGCTAACCTGGCAGCCAGTCAAGATACTGAACTGAACGACCGCTTGGTGGACGAGCAGATCGAGACCTGACAAGACGATGGCCCCACACTCAGCGGCTTGTTGAGTGAGCAGGGTCGGCCAGGGATCGTAGGAGACGTCGAAGACAGCAGAAGCGATCTGGGCGTAACGGTCGGCGTGGCCATTCATCCCGGTCGCGGGGATCGTGGAGATGAGGATGTCGGCGTTGGAGGTTCGCTGACCAATGTGGGCCACATCAGCGTCCATCCCCCAATCTTTGGCGAGGACCGCCAGCGACTGCGCCTTGGCTGGGTCACGCGCTACGAAGATGACCTGGGTTGCACCCATCTGATTGACCGCCAACAGGGCTGACTTGGCGGTGGCGCCATTGCCGACAATGATTACTGATTCCACTAAGCCCACACCGCGATAACGCAGGGCACGACAAAAGCCTTCAACATCGGTGTTGTAGGCATGTAAAGTGCCGTCTTCGCCGCGAGCCAAGGTATTAGCTGCATGCAAAGTCAGGGCAATCGGATCGACGGTTCCTCTGCCTTGGACGAGTTCAACGAGCCTGGATTTGTGCGGCATCGACACTGACAGACCGGCCCACTGGGGAAGGGCTGCCACTTCGTCAACAAGACGAGTAAAACCGTCAACGTCAACCTCACGGACCAGGTATTCCCAGTTGAGACCGCATTGGGCGAAACCGGCCGTGTACAAGGCCGGGGACAATGAGTGCCGAGCCGGCATCGCAGCAATCGCGCAGAGGCGATCTTTCACGTCAGCACCGTCCCGGATTGGCCTGGCACCATTGCTGGAACTCGGCGACATTGACGTTGTGCTCTTCATTAGTCTTGGCGAATTTCGTCTCGCCTGTGTCGAGGTTGACGGTGGTGAAGTACAGTGCATCCGACTGAGCCGGGTTCAATGCCGCAGACATCGCCGAGCGTCCGGGGTTACAAATCGGCGACGGCGGCAATCCTTTGACCTTATATGTGTTGAAGGGAGAATCGATTTTTCGCTCTTCCGCAGTAGTGGTGACCCGGCCATCACCCATGGTGCCGTTGGCGTAGTGGACCGTGGAGTCAAACTGGAGCATCATCCCCGCCTTGAGCCGGTTATAGATGACCGCAGCAACCATGGGGCGGTATTCCTCCTGGTTGACTTCGCGTTCAATCAGCGATGCCACCACGAGGACCTGAGGAGTTGAGTAGCCGACTCGCTCGGTTGCATTATTCAACCCCACCTCGTTAGCCACGAGTTTGAACTGCTGTACCTGCCTGGCCAACAGCGATGTGGCGGTGGTTTCATCCTCGACCTCGTATGTTTCCGGGAACAGCACGCCTTCAACGTTGTTTTCCGCCCAATCAGGCAGGTTCAGATCCTTCGGGTTCTTGCGGACCTTTTCTAGGCTCTCGGCAGTAATCGATGTTTTCGAGGCGATGATGGCGCTCTGCTGGCTGGATGTGAGCCCTTCTGGCAGGGTCACGAATACCCGGACCCGGTTGTCGGGATTGAGCAAAGCCTCGACGGCGAGTTTGGCTTCCATCTGCTTGTGCAGCCGGTATTTGCCGTAAGACAAGGAGTTAGCTTGCGGATTCTTGACGGCTGCCTGACGGAAGGCCTTGACCGATTTGACCACGTCCTGTTTGACGAGAATCTGGCCGATCTCACCGATGCTGGCACCTTTAGGGATGACGACCTCAACCTCTTCGGCACCCATGCCAAGGTAGTCATCTGCGGTGCGGTATTCGTACCATTTGTCGGAGATCAACTTGGAGGCCACCACAATCACCGAGATGATGATCGCGAAGGATAAAACCACTGCGAAGGCGGATTTTGCTCGACGGATGGTCTCGGCTCGATCCTGAATCGGCTCGCTCATCTTCGCTCACTTTCTCCCTGGTGGATTCCTGGATTCTACCTGCTGGTCTCTTCCATTCCAGACCTCGGCGCGGTCCGCCACGAAAGATCTTAGTCAACCAGCCTGGTTGTGGACGGGTCTCCACCACCACGGTTCCATCGTTGCCGATCCAACGTGGACTGCAGTATGTGAACCGCTGCCTGCTGATCAATGACGCTTCGCCGCTTGGATGGTTTCACCCCGGCATCGATGACGAGGTGACTGGCTTGTGCCGTGGTGAGCCGCTCATCCACGGCAACAACCGGGACTGGATCGAGGTGGCGACGCAACACATCGACAATCCGGCCCATCGTCTCGGCAGCCACTGAGTGCCTCCCCTGCAAATCAACCGGCATCCCGATGATGACTTCGATCGGGTCATACTCGGCGACGAGTTGACGCACGCGCGACACCGCCTGATTGGTGTTCGGGATGGTCTCGACCGGGTAGCACAAGGTTCCTTCGGCGTCACAGGCAGCCACCCCGATCCGGGCCTTACCCCAGTCGAGTGCAAGCCGGACACCGGGTCGAAACTCTCCCACCGACATTGATGCTGTCTTACTGAAGTGCGGTGAGGGCTTCGCGGATTGCAACCAGCGCATCGGCGCGTCCGGCACCGTTGGTGCCACCGCCTTGGGCGAGATCGTCCTTGCCGCCGCCGCGTCCGTCAATCTTGGCACAGCCGGCCTTGACTAAATCGCCAGCCTTAGCACCTACAGCACGACTAGATTCAGTCGTGGCCACCACCAGGGCCGGTTTGTCGTCACTGCCGCCGGTGACGGCGATGACTGCTGGCTGATTTGCCACACGGTTGCGCAAATCCATGACGAAGTTACGCAGATCACCGGCTGCCACATCAGGCAGGTTGGTGGTGACCAGCGAGATGCCGTTGACTTCTTCGGCAGACTTGAGAACCTGATCGATATTGGCGAGTAGCTGCTGGGACTTCATCTGATCGATGGTGGTCTGTGCCGACTTGAGGTCTGCGATCAACTTCTCGATTCGTCCCGGCAACTGGTCAGGCTGGACCTTGAGGATCTGAGTCAGATTGTGAACCAAGGCCCGCTCGGCAGCAAGGTGGGCGAAGGCGTCGGTGGAGACGAGGGCCTCGACTCGGCGGACCCCAGAACCGATAGATTGTTCACCAAGGAGATTGAGTAGGCCGATCTGTGATGAGCGGGAAACGTGGGTACCGCCACACAGCTCGCGCGACCAAGGCCCGCCCATCTCGACGACGCGGACGATCGGTGGGTATTTCTCACCAAACATCGCCATCGCACCCAAGGCTTTAGCTTCTTCGAGGGTCATCGAGGTATCCGTGACAGCCAAGTCGTCACGAATCGCGATGTTACAGCGGTGTTCAATCTCTTGCTTCAACTGCTCCGACAACCCCTGCTTGGCCGAAAAGTCGAATCGCAAGTATCCGGGCTTGTTATAAGAACCGGCCTGGGTTGCCGACGGGCCAACCAGCTCACGCAGGGCAGCGTGGATGACGTGGGTTGCAGAGTGGGCCTGGCAGGCACCGTAGCGATGCTGGGCATCGACCTCAGCGGTGACCTCATTGCCGATCTCAACCGGGTTGCTGACTTTGACGGTATGGACGATCAGACCCGGAACCGGACGCTGCACGTCGATGACGTCAAGGGCTCCACCTCCGAGAGTTAACACTCCTCGGTCAGCATCCTGGCCACCCGATTCGGCGTAGAAGGGGGTTTCGTCGAGGACGATCTCCACGGTGGAACCCGGGTCGGCGTGGCTGACGATTTCGCCGTCTTGGATGATGCCGCGAACCTTGGTGGGGAGGGAAAGCTGGGTGTAGCCAAAGAATGGGGTTTCGCCTTGATCACGCAGCTCGCGATAGACCTCCGCAGAGACCTGGCTACCCTTCTTGGCCTTGGAGTCGGCTTTGGCGCGGGCCTTTTGTTCATCCATAAGTTTCTTGAAGCCGTCTTGATCGAGAGAAAGACCTTGTTCGGCTGCCATTTCAAGGGTCAGGTCAATCGGGAAACCGAAGGTGTCGTGGAGTTTGAAGGCTTGATCGCCAGAGATTTGTGTAGACCCTGTCAGTTTGACGTCCTTGACGACCTTAGTGAAGAGCTTCATCCCTTGAGTCAAGGTCGAGCGGAAGGCGTGTTCTTCCTTCTCGGCGGCTTCGATGACGCGCGGCCACTGCACGTCAATGTCGGGGTAGGTCTCGTTCATGAGGTCGCGCGAGACCGGCATGAGTTCGGTCAGTACCGGATCCATGACTCCAAGTAAGCGCATCGAGCGGATCACTCGACGAAGCAGGCGACGCAAGACGTAGCCGCGTCCCTCGTTGCCGGGAGTGACGCCGTCGGTCATCAGCATCATGCCGGAGCGGACGTGATCGGCGACCACCCGGAATCTGACATCATCGTCGGGATTGGCCCCATATTTCTTGCCTGCCATCTCAGCGGCACGCTCAATCACCGGGGCAACTTGGTCGATTTCGTAGAGGTTATCGACGCCTTGAAGCAGGTAGGCGATGCGTTCGAGACCGGCACCGGTATCAATGTTCTTCGTCGGCAACTGGGCGGCAATGTCGAAGTCGTCCTTGGCGCGAACCACAGACAAATCTTCGGTTTGGAACACCAGGTTCCAAATCTCTAGGAAACGATCTTCATCGACGATTGGGCCACCGTCGGGGCCATATTCCGGGCCGCGATCAATATAGATCTCAGAACATGGACCGCCCGGACCAGGCACGCCCATATTCCAATAGTTATCTTTCAAGGAACGCTGTTGAATACGCTCATCGGGGACGCCGACTTTGCGCCACATATCGTAGGCTTCCTTGTCGCCGTCGGGATAGTCAGGGTGATAGCCGCCGCCAAGAACCGTCACCCACACCTTTGATGGGTCAAATCCGAGACCGCCGTGGTGAGGTTCACTGGTGACCAGTTCCCACGCCCACTCGATAGCTTCCTTCTTGAAGTAGTCGCCGAAAGAGAAATTTCCGAGCATCTGGAAGAAGGTGCCGTGACGGGTGGTCTTGCCCACCTCGTCAATGTCAAGGGTGCGCACACACTTCTGGATTGATGCCGCACGTTTCCACGGGGCTGGCTCATCGCCTGTGAAATAGGGTTTGAACGGCACCATGCCAGCGTTGACGAAAAGCAAGGTTGGATCGTTATACAGCAAGGATGCGGAAGGCACCTCGGCGTGGTCGCAATGGTTGACGAAGTAATCGACGAATTTGCGTCCGATTTCTGCTGTCTTCATGCCTGGTCCTTTACCTCACTGACAATTGCCAATAACCGAGCTAAGCCTACCGCTTGTCCTCTGTGCGACCTAACAGACGACGAATCTGGTCCAGTCGCTCGCCCATCGCCGATTCCGCCCCGTTTTGGCCGGGCTTGTAGTAGCGCACATCGGCGATATCTTCGGGCAGATAGGTTTGGGCGGCAACGCTGAACTCGAAGTTGTGCGCATATTGATAGCCGACCCCGTGCCCGTAGTCAGACGCCGTTGCGTAGTGGGCGTCTCGCAAGTGGGCCGGCACCACACCGCCTTTGCCTTCTCTGACGTCGGCGAGAGCCGAATCAATGGCGGTGATGACGGAGTTTGATTTCGGGGCGGTAGCGGCGGCGATGGTGGCCTGAGCGAGGGTCAGTCGAGCCTCTGGCATCCCGATCAACTGGACGGTTTGGGCGGCTGCCACACACAAACTCAGCACCCCTGGTGCAGCCATGCCGATGTCTTCTGACGCCAAAATCATCAAGCGTCGGGCAATGAAGCGTGGATCCTCCCCGGCTTCGATCATCCGCGCCAAATAATGTAAGGCGGCGTCAACGTCCGATCCGCGCACTGATTTGATGAAGGCGGAGATGACGTCATAGTGCTGATCGCCGGCTTTGTCATACCGAACAGTTGCCCGATCGACGGCGGCTTGGAGAATCGCTGAGGTGATCTCTTCACTGTCGGCGGCCTTCGCCGATGCCGCTGCCTCTTCGAGATAGGTCAGTACCCTCCGACCGTCCCCTCCGGAGAGGCGAATCAGCGAGGCCCTAACATCTGGGTCGAGACGATACTGGCCTCCAGAAGGAGTGTGTATCCCGCGTGGATCTGTCAGCGCTCGGTCAATCAAGGTGGAGATGTTGAGGTCGGAGAGACTTCTAAGGGTCAAGACGAGGGAGCGTGACAACAACGGGGAGATCACGGAAAAGGAGGGGTTTTCGGTGGTGGCGGCGATCAGGGTGACCAGACGGTTCTCAACGGCGGGCAGGAGTACGTCTTGCTGAGCCTTGTTGAAACGATGCACCTCATCAATGAATAAGACGGTGCGTTCGCTACGCTCAAGTCGGCGGGTGGCCAGGTCGAGGGCAGCTCGCACATCTTTGACTCCGGTCGTGACCGCAGACAGCTCCATGAAGTGAGAGTCGGTGCTTTGAGCGACGACGGCGGCGATGGTGGTCTTTCCGACCCCGGGAGGCCCCCATAAGAACACCGACATTGGTTGCCCGGAGGCCAGACGGCGCAGCGGGGCTCCCGGCTCGAGAAGATGTTCTTGGCCCACGATTTCGTCCAAGGAGGTAGGACGTAACCGCACCGCTAAGGGGGCACCGTCGTCGATAGTGCCGCCCAAGGACCCGGCCAATGGATGCGAAGCTGAGGATTTCGTCGCTGACTTCCCCACCGGCATATCCTCGTCAATTGGGTTACCGAAGAGGTCAACGCTCATCGAATCCTCGCTGGTCAATCTGGTGAAGGTGGGTAGTGATCGGGGTTGGGGCCTATGCCATACCCAGCAGTTTGGCGCGCATGGCCAAGGTGTCGGCTTCGGTCCACCCGATCCATTCCAGATAGGCCTGGAGACTGCCGTAGTGCTGTTCTATCAGACGCAACACGGCTAGGATCGCGCCTGCCGGGGTTGCTTGCCTGGCTGCTTCCTGATTCGCCTCGACTTCGACAGCATAGACGGCTTGGGTGGACAGCTTGCCGAGAATCTTCAACAGTCGCTCATTGGAGCGGGAGTAGTCGTAGGCGATATAGGACTTCGGTACGCCTACGATTGCCAAAGCCAACCCGACGATACACCCTGTGCGGTCCTTGCCCGCTGCGCAATGGACCAAGGTGGCGCCTTCGGCATGAGCAATGGTTTTCAGTGCCGTCAACACATTCTCAGGACGGTCTTGGAAGTAGTGCAGATAGTGATGAGACAAGAACTCGATATGTTCTTCTTGGGTTTCAGGTGTGTGGGAATCCCACTCATCCCCCCACGGCTTATCGTCAACATCTTCGCCTGAATCGGGCTCAGTTGCCGGGTCATTGTGGCGGTCTTGGGCGGCGTCCGGGAGTGCTCCTTGGGTAGAGTTTTCAACGTAGAGGCTCAATCCGTGGATCGTGACCCTTCCGTCAAGATGGAGCGGACCAGGACCAGTGGTGGTGCGTTCAAGTTCGGTGCGCAGATCGACGACGTCGGTGAGGTTGAGTTCCTCAACGAGCTGGTTGATCGACGTCGGGGTCAACGTCTGCAAGTTATCGCTTCTCAAAAGACGCAACGGCTGGATTTCGAGGGGGATGTTCAACCTGGGGTGAATGGCTGGCAAGCCTGCTGTGTCCCGTAAGTTCACCAAGCCTTCGGCTTCAATCCAGGCTGTGCGATACATAGGCTTACCCCTTCCTCCCTTTCGATCTGACGGTTCCACCATATCGAATAAAACTGCACCGGCCAGGTGCATTGTCAATCCTCACCTGGCCGGTGCTACGTGGGCGTACTCCGAATCTAGGGTTAGCCACTCACCCTAGCCACTTGCCTTTGCTTCACCAGAGGCTGTGGCCTCACCCTTCGGCTTCGGTTTTGCGTCTACCCCTGCTTCACGCCTCTGCTGGGCTGTGATCGGGGCGGGGGCCGCAGTCAACGGATCATATCCATTCCCGGTCTTGGGGAAGGCGATCACCTCTCGGATGGACTCGGACTTGGTCAGCAAAGACACGATCCGGTCCCAGCCGAAGGCGATACCACCATGCGGTGGCGCTCCGAAGGCGAAAGCATCAAGCAGGAAGCCAAACTTCGCCTGGGCTTCATCCTCTGACAGTCCCATCACGTTGAAGACGCGTTCTTGGATATCGCGACGGTGGATACGGATCGAGCCGCCACCGATCTCGTTGCCGTTGCAAATGATGTCGTAGGCATAGGCGAGAGCCGAACCCGGGTCGGTATCGAAGGTGTCGAGGCACTCCGGCTTGGGCGAGGTGAAGGCATGGTGGACAGCGGTCCAGGCACCGTCACCAACGGCGACATCTCCCTCAGCCTCAGCTTCGTTAACCGGCTTGAACAAGGGCGCGTCAACAACCCACAGGAAGGACCAATCATCGGGGTTGATCTGCCCGGTGCGATGACCGATCTCGACGCGCGCAGCTCCAAGGAGTTGCTGAGATGGGGCCTTCTTACCCGCAGCGAAGAAGATGCAGTCGCCAGGATTGGCGCCGACCTGATCGGCCAATCCCGCGCGTTCTTCGTCGGAGATATTCTTCGCCACCGGACCGCCAAGTTCGCCGTCTTCGCCAACGATGACGTATGCCAAGCCTTTAGCGCCACGCTGGCGCGCCCATTCCTGCCAGGCATCGAAGGTCCGGCGCGGTTGGGAACCGCCACCAGGCATCACGACGGCACCAACATAGGGTGCCTGGAAAACCCTAAACGGGGTGTTCTTGAAGAAATCGGTCACCTCGCAGATCGGGTTGTCGAAGCGAAGATCAGGCTTGTCAGAGCCGTATTTGTCCATGGCTTCGGCGTAGGTCATCCGACGCAGCGGCAGCTTGATGTCATAACCGATCAGCTTCCACACCTTCTCGATAATCTCTTCGGCGATACCAATCACGTCGTCCTGATCGACAAAAGACATCTCGACATCGAGCTGGGTGAACTCAGGTTGGCGGTCAGCCCGGAAGTCCTCATCGCGATAGCACCTGGCAATCTGGAAGTAGCGCTCCATACCGGCCACCATCAGTAGCTGCTTGAACAACTGCGGGGACTGGGGCAAGGCATACCAAGACCCAGGCGAGAGCCTAGCCGGAACGAGGAAGTCACGGGCACCTTCTGGGGTGGACCGAGTCAAGGTCGGAGTCTCAATCTCGACGAAGTCGTGGTTGATCAACACGTCACGGGCGGCCTGGTTGACCTTAGAACGCAGCCTCATGGCATGTGCCGGGCCTGGACGGCGCAGGTCGAGATAGCGATACTTCAGGCGGGCCTCTTCGCCGACGCTGATCCGCTCATCAATCTGGAACGGCAACGGGGCCGAGGGGTTCAGCACACTCAATTCACGGATCGCGACCTCGATCTCACCCGTAGGAATGTTGGGGTTGATATTCTCTTCGGTCCTAGCGTCAACCAGACCAGTGACCTGGATGCAGAACTCATTGCGCAGATCATGGATGCCTGCAGTTTGAAGATACTCATCCCGAACCACCACCTGGCATACACCAGAGGCGTCTCGAAGATCAATGAAGGCCACGCCACCGTGATCACGACGCTTAGCCACCCATCCAGCGAGGGTGACAGTCGTGCCAACATCAGCCTTGGTCAGCTCGCCGGCCTTGTGAGTGCGCAACATGCGGTTTCCTTTCTTCGTGCCCACGCATAGACGGTGCGCGGCACCACGTTGTGCTACCTGCGGTAGCAGCTATGAAATCTGGCGTTTTCGTCTCAGACTCGACGACAACCCATCAGACAAGTGTAGTGAGACCGCTACAGGTCGGCAATCACCCCAACTTTGATATCAGCTACCGGCGGTTCCCATTGGTTCGCGTTCGCGTCCACCTGCTCCCCTGAGCGAATGTCTTTGATCTGACCCGTGATTCCTCCAAACCAGACAAACGGGATGCCCCGACGGTCGGCATATTTGATTTGTTTGCCAAACTTTGCCGCGTCAGGGCTGACTTCGCACGGAATCCGTCGGGCACGCAACGCGGATGCAACCGCCTCGGCTTGGTGGCGGGTTTCTTCCGAGTCGACGGCGATCACGACGACAGAGGGCGTCACCCGCGTGGCAGACAGCTTCCCTTTCAAGATGAACGGGGCAACCAGACGAGTCACACCCAGTGAAATCCCTACTCCGGGGTAGGTGGTCTTCCCGTCCGAGGCCAAGGCGTCGTAGCGTCCACCAGACGACACCGAACCCATCTTCTCGTAACCGACCAACATGGTCTCGTACACGGTGCCGGTGTAGTAGTCCAGGCCGCGGGCAATCTTGAGATCGGCGACGACACGCCCTGGGGCGACCTGGTTGGCGGCGTCGATGACGGCCTGCAATGCCTCAATCCCCTCATCAAGCATCGGGTGGCGGACACCAAGCTGGCGGACCTGATCTGCAAAAGACGAGTCTGCGGTGCATATCCCAGCAAGACTGACACATTGTTTGGCCTGTTCGCCGCTGAGACCGAGTTCGTCCACCAACATCCCAGTGACGGCTTCAGGGCCAACCTTGTCGTACTTATCGACGCGCTGCAACACCGCCAAAGTGTCGGAAATACCTAGCCCACGGTAGAAGCCTTCGGCAAGTTTGCGATTGTTGACGTGGATCTGAACCGGAGGCAGGCCGAGTTCATGGTGAATCCTCTCGAAGGCCGCCAACATTACTAGTGGAGCCTCGACGTCGCAGTGGTCAGGAAGGGTTTCGCGTCCGACGATATCGATGTCAGCCTGGGTAAATTCCCGGTAGCGCCCCTCCTGGGGCCTTTCTCCACGCCACACTTTCTGAATCTGGTAGCGCCTAAACGGGAACTGTAGATGCCCGGCGTTCTCTAAGACGTAGCGGGCGAAGGGCACAGTGAGGTCGAAGTGCAGGCCTAGTGAATCCTCAGCCGATCCCTTGCCACTGCCCTCTTCTGCCTCATGGAGACGCCTGACGACGTAGACCTCTTTGGTGATCTCCCCCTTGCGGGAGAGTTGGTCGAGGGGCTCGACTGCGCGGGTTTCAATCGGGGCGTAGCCGTGGAGCTCGAAGGTCTGGCGAAGAATGTCAAGGACTCGGTTCTCGACGAGACGCCCCGACGGCAGAAATTCTGGGAAACCCGAGATGGGTTTGGGTCGAGCCATTAGAGATTATCCTCCATCAACTGAGATATGACCTCAGGGGTGAGATATGGGTTAGTGCGTCGTTCATGGCCGATGGTGGTGCCCTGGCCATGTCCAGGAAGGACGGTCAAATCATCGGCCAGCGAGCCCACGACTTCGTTGAGTGTGTGGGCCATCTGGCGTTGATTTCCCCCAGGCATATCCATGCGTCCGATCGCACCGGCAAAGAGGACGTCGCCGCTGAACACCGGACCTCGTTCGGTTCCCATAGAACTCAGCAACAGGCATGATCCTGGGGTGTGTCCGGGGGCAAGCTTAATGCCAATCGAAATATCGGCGATAGTCAGCGTCATCGAGTCTGCAAAATGCCTCACTCTTCGCGGCGGAGCCATCTCGAGGCTATCGCCTAGGACCTGCCCGAGCAGCGGAGCCATCTGTGCGGACAGCCCTGCCATGGGACGGGTGAGCATCTCTTCGTCTGCTGGATGAATCCACACCTCGCAGTCGAATTCCTCTCCGGCCTTAGCAGCGTCGCCTGCATGATCGATGTGACCATGAGTACATAAAATTGCCACCGGGTCGAAATCGTGCTCACGCACAACTTGCGATAAGGTCTGATAGGACGTGATTCCAGGGTCGATGATGATGCACGAAGCTGCACTCTTTGGCGCAACTATGTAGCAATTTGAAGCCCACGGTGTCGCAACAAATGATCCAATAAACACAATTCCCACCCTATCGGGCAAGATGGTACCCATGAGCGAAGTTACGAATCCTGAATCTTTTGGTCGCGTCGAGGACGACGGGACCGTATACGTCCGCACCGCCGAGGGCGAACGCTTCGTCGGTCAAGTTCCGGACGTTTCTCCCCAAGAAGCGATGGCGTTCTTTGTACGCCGCTACGAGAGCTTGGCGACGGAGGTGGAACTGCTCCAGTCACGCATCAGCGCTGGAATGGTCAGCCCCGGTGAGGCCCGCAAGCTAGTCGCAGCGACGAAGGCTAACGTCGAAACTGCCAACGCTGTCGGCGATCTCGCTTCGCTCATTTCTCAGCTTCAAGCCCTTGAACCGCTGATTGACCAGCAAGCCGAGGACCGCAAAGCCGAACGTGCTGCCCAGGCTGAGCAGGTCAAGGCCATCAAGACGGCGATGGTTGAAGAAGCCGAGAAGCTATCGGTTTCTACCCAGTGGCGCTTCGGGGTGAATCGCTTCCGTGAACTCCTCGAAGAATGGAAGAAACAGCCTCGCATCGATAAGGCTACCGACGATGAGCTGTGGCACCGGTTCTCGTCTGCCCGCACGACGTTCACCCGCCGCCGTAAGGCCGACTTCGCTGAACAGAACGCTCGTCGGGATCAGGCTCAAAGGATCAAGGAGCAGATCCTTGAACAGGCGCGTCCGTTGGCGACCTCGACCGACTGGGGCCAAACCTCACGCGAGTTCCGTGACCTGATGAATCAGTGGAAGGCTGCTGGGGCCACCCACCGCGCGGTCGAAGACAAACTCTGGACTGAGTTCCGCGCCATCCAGGATCAGTTCTTCAATGCCCGTAATGCCGCTCAGAATGAGCAAGATGCCGAGTTCTTGGAGAATCTGAAGGCCAAACAAGCTCTCCTCGACGAGGCTGAGAAGAATCTTCTTCCTGTAACTGACGTTGACCAGGCCCGGGCTGGCTATCGCAAATTCCTGGAGGAGTTCAACAAGTGGGGCAAGGTGCCGCGCGACTCTATCCGTTCCATCGACAACCGCCTGTCTGCAATTGATCGCGCGATCAAGGACGCCGAGGCTGCTGAATGGAAGCGGACTGACCCTCAGGCACGGGAACTGGCCGAACAAACGGTCAACATGTTCGAGACCCAGATCGCCAAGCTCTCCGCCGACGTCGAAAAAGCCGAAGCGGCTGGCCGGGAGAAGGATGCTAAGAAGCTGCGCGATTCTATCGCCACCTACCAGGAGTGGCTGGATCAGGCGCGGCAGACCCTCGCTGACTTCACCCGCTAATTCCTGCCTTAAGGTCTTTGGCCGTCTACTGAGCAAATACTTGCTAAATCATCGATGAGGTCTTCATCCACTCCAGGTTGAAGACCTCATTGATGGTTTAAGTCGTTCACCGCACTAGCTCATCGGCACCGACTAGCACAGCTTGCCCTGACCTGGGGGTGCAATCATCGGCCAGTCGCTACTGACGGTCCCGGCCCTCCCCGTCTGGCCACGACTGAGGAAGTAGGCACGCAGATCAACCGCGAAGAAGCCAGCCACCCCCATCTGGAAGAAGTGCAGGTCACGCAGCGGCCAAGATTTTAGCTCACGGTGATTGATTTCCCTATCCCCCAGCCGCTTGGCGATCTCGATCGTCGTGGTGATGTCGCTGAGAGCGTCGTGGGCGTCGAACTCAATCGCGAAGGCTTGTGCCAGATCCACCAGTTTCATTCTCTTCTTCGGGAACAGGAAGCGAGCCAGGACGAGCGGGTCAATCACCGGGAACGCGGTGAAGTCAATCGGCGGCAAGTCGAAACGTCGGAACTCACGATCGAGGATAGTGAGGTCGAAAGGCGCATTGTATGCAATGGTTGCGCAACCGCGCGAGAGAGCCTCAGTGATCACCTTGTGGATGGTAGTAATCGCCTCGGCCCGATCCATCCCGTTCTGACTGGCGTAGTCATTCGTGATTCCGTGAACAGCCGCGGCGGAATCAGAGATGGGGCGGTCGGGTTTGAGGAGTAGGTTGGTGACCACCTGGCCGTCACCGTCGTGTTCCGAGACTATGGCGCAGGTGACGATTTGATCATCTTCGACGCTGACCCCGGTGGTCTCGAGATCGATACCGACGTAGTTATACATCCACGTCATAGAGAGGTCTCCTTCTTTCGGGTCATGTTGAGTTGAGTAACCACGGGTGGAACCGCAGCCGGATTCGGGCTTCCTTGATCAACCGCGAAGCCATGATCGACCATGAGCTTGATGATAGCTTCGGCTGTCATACCGAACGGGGTCTTGCCAGGCTCGACCTCGTCGCTGCCCGCGAAGTAACCTTGTGGCCCCTTGTGTGCGGCCGGGCCAAGCTCGATGAAGCTCATCTTCCCGGCTCGCAAGGCTCGGTTCCAGGCGGAATTTGGGAATATCTTCCAGCGTTCCGGGAAGTAGAACCGGGCACTGCGATGCACACGATCCTTTGACCCATAGAGATGCCACAGGTGTTCAACTCTCTCCAGTCCTGGGTCTGAGCTGAGAATTCCGGCCATCGATAAGACATAGCAGGGTACGCCCAAGGCCGATAGATACCAGGAGGCCGCTACCGCAATCTGGCCACCTCCAGACCAGCCGAGCAGGACCACCGGCTTGGGATGGTTGATGTCATAACCGTGATTGACTAGTGATTTCATGATCTCCAGGGCAACCCCGGAGTTATAGACCGGCCCGTATCGTCGGTCTAAGGACACCATCAGTTGTAAGGCGTTGCGGATATTGATCAAGAATGCAATCCCGGCTCCCCTGGTTCCTTTGAGTCTGGCTAGGCGACGCCATATCCAGGCAGTGCGGCGGTCTTGGGTGAGGCCTACGTTGTCTGGAGAATAGGGATAGACATCGGTGATTATCGTGGTGCGTCCGAGCCGGTCGAACAAGGTCTGAACCATGGGTAGCTCTACCGGCGGTAGGTAGTCCCCCGCTAACACGCCGATTCCGGAGATATAGACCATAAAAGATTTGGAGTCTTCGGCTTCCTTGGCTCGCGACGGGTCGGGACGCAACTGCTTGACCTGTTCGACTTGCGCTAGGGATTGAGGACCAGATTTTGCCCACCAGGATAGGGCCTCGATGGGCGCGAGTAACCCGCCGATGATCAAGAAGACCAGGGCGGTCAAGACGATGTTGGCGATCATGGACGTCCCCGATTCCATGTTGGCCATGGTGGGTGCCCGATCGTATGCGTCAAGGAGGCGTATGCCCTCGGCCCGGTTTCTTCGTCACGTCCGGAGAATGACGGATAGTAGTCCATGATCCATTGGGACGACAGTAACAGCGGGGCGCCGTGCATCCGTAGCCACAGCCAGTCACGCAACCGTCTCAGCGGATTCGCTGTTGCTTTGGAGACGATCTGCATGATCAGCCAGGACAAGCCTACGACGATGAGGGCGGCATACCAGGACGCATGGAAGATCGCCTGTGTACACCCCCACATGATGCTCAACATCCACGCCGCTAGAAACTTACCGATGGAAGCCCCCACGCACGGCAAGAGAATCAAGAAGCCGAAGACGAAGGGGGAGGCCGAGACCAGGACGAGTTTGACCAGGTCGCCGATGGAGGGATCGCTGCGAAGCACCAGGGACCCCATCACCCAGATCATGACGCCTTGGGACACATATTGCAGGATCGAGCCGACACAGAAGAATGAGATGCCTAGAGCCAAACTGAGCCCGCGCAGGTGATTGATGGCAAGGATGATGGAATGTCCGATGATGACGGACAGACCGCTAAGGATGCCGATCCCCAAGACGATCCCCCAGCCGCGCGAGGCAGATGTCAGCGCCGATACCTGATCGAACTGAAAGGACAGCGCGTAGCCAAGGGTGGCGAACATATCGCGTAGATACATCGTCACCACCCTTGACCGTTTCTCGTTACCTTACCCACCCGTGTGGGTTGCCTTGTCGCCGTCATCGGCGATGATGAAATCACCATCGCCGATAGCTTTCGCGGTTCCTAGCTTAGGAGTCCGCGCTTGCGTAAGAGCGGCTCCACCGTTGCGTCACGTCCCAGGAATGCCCGGAAGGATTCCATCTCGTCGCGGGTCGAGCCACGGAAGAGAATCTCGGCACGGAAGTGATCCCCGTTGGCTCGGGTCATGCCGCCATTGTTGCGGAACCACTCTTCAGTCTCGGCAGCAAGGATTTCTGCCCAGATGTAGGAGTAGTATCCACCGGCGTAGCCCCCAGAGAAGGTGTGGCTGAATACGGGAGACGAGTAACGCGGCGGGACCTTCGGGTTGTCCAGGCCAACCTTGGCCAATACCTCATTCTCAAATTCATCGGCGTCGGCAATCAGTTGATCAGCCGAGATCTTGTGCCATTCCTGATCGATGAGAGTAGCCGCAAGATACTCCGAGGTCAGGTATCCCTGGTTAGAGACGTCGTCGCGACACAGAGCCTCGATGGTTTCGTCATCGAGCACCTCACCGGTGGCCCAATGCTTGGCAAAGTGACGCCACACCTGCGGGTCTTTCATCCACATTTCATTGATCTGTGAGGGGTATTCGACGAAGTCACGGGCAACTTCGGTGCCTTGTTGTGAGGGGTAATAGACATCGGAGAAAATGCCGTGGAGAGCATGACCGAACTCATGGAACATCGTCTCTAGCTCGTCCAAGGTCAACAAGGTGGGCTTGCCTTCCTGCGGCTTCGGCAGATTGAGGCAGTTAATCACGATCGGACGGCGAGTCATCAGGTGGGACTGATCGACCAGATTCGTCATCCAGGCGCCACCTTGTTTGGTTGGCCGGGTGTAGGGGTCGTGCAGGAATAGTGCCAGTGGGCTACCGTCTTTGTCGCGCACCTCAAACACGGCAATGTCGTCACGGAAAGCCCTCAGGTCATGCTTTTCTTCAAAACTGACGCCGTAGAGCTGGGTAGCTGCGTAGAACACACCGTTTTCTAAAACATTGCGGTATTCGAGATAGTTCTGCACCCTGGCCTGGTCAATCCCCAAGGATTCCTGTTGCGCGATCTGGGTGAAGAAGGACCAGTCCCAGGCTTGAAGTTCAAATTTGTCGACGCCGTGGTCTTCTGCCCACCGATCCGCCACCTGTTGCAATTCAGTTGCACGACGATCGGCATTGGCGCGTGCGATGGGGGCGAGTGGGTAGAGCAGGTCTTCAATTTCTTGGGCTGAATGGGCGGTGCAGTCAATCGCAGTGTTGTAATCGACGAAGGTCTGGTACCCAAACAGGGACGCATACTGGGCGCGTTTGACGGCAATGTCGATGCATAACTGCCGATTGTCCCACTCGTTGCCTCGACGGCCCACAGCCCGCTGGGCCCGGAAGATCTTCTCCCGGGATTCTCGATTCGTCAGGGACATCTGGAAGGGGTGATCGAGGAAGTTAACCAGGTCAACCAGGTAGCCATCCTGGCCTCGATCCGCAGCAGCCTGACGGCAGATCTCGATCTGATCGGCGCTGAGCCCGTCGAGTTCGTCTGCCGAATCAAAGTGGACCGCAGAATCATTCCGGTCCTTGGTGACATTGGTGACGAAACGGGCCTCCAACTCGGCAATCTCAGCTTTGAGCTGGCGCACCTTTGCCTTGGTGTCTTCGTCGAGATCGACCCCGGCGTGCTTGCGTTCCTTCCACAGATCGGTGAGGAGTTTGCGGGATGATTCGTTGAGATCGAGGGAATCGATCTTCTGGTAGAGGTCATCCAGACGAGCGAACAGACCCGGGTGGTGTAACTCCCACATCGACAAGGCAGCGAGTTCCTTGGATAACTCGACCTCATATTCTTGCCAAGCGTCGTCACCGTCGGAGCTGGCCATCACGAAGAAGATATTGAGGCACCGATGCAATAGATCGCCGGCCATTTCCAGAACTGCGACGGTGTTGTCGAAGTCGGCAGGTGCTCGATTATTGGCGATTGCATCGATCTCGTCACGGCGAACCTTGATGCCTTCCTGAATGGCTGCCTTGAGATCGTCCAAATCAAACTGGTCAAAATCGGGCAATTCATAGGGCAACTGGCTTGTGCTAAGTAATGCGTCCATCTGTTATCCAATCACAATCTCGGGGTCTCCGGCTCCCAGGCGCACGACCTCTGGTTCGTCAAGGCTGAAGTCGATCACGGTAGTCGGGTCCCGTCCGGCATCGTCGGAATCGATGATTGCGTCTACCAGATGGCCGAGCCGATCTCGGATCAACTCCCCGTCAGATTCGGGTTCGTCCTGCCCCGGCAGGATCAAGGTGGAAGTGAGCAGGGGTTCATTGAGTTCTTTAAGGATAGCCAAGGCGGTGACATGATCGGGAACTCGGATCCCGATGGTCTTCTTCTTCGGCTGTAGCATCACCCTCGGGACTTCCCGGGTGGCTTTGAGAATGAAGGTGAATGGCCCGGGGGTGGCAACCTTGACGGCACGGAATACCCGATTGTCCATCTCGACATAGTCACCGATGTGGGCAAATTCGCTCACCATGACGGTGAAGTTGTGTTTGTCGTTGAGTTGACGAATCTGTTTGATCCGGTTCATTCCGTCACGATTGCCCATCCTGGTCCCCAAGGCGAATCCTGAATCGGTCGGGTAGGCGATCAGTCCGCCGGATTTCACGACGTCCACGACGGCACGCAGTGCCCGTGGCTGCGGGTTGAGGGGATGAACTCGGAAATAGTCAACCATAGGTGAAACCTATCTCATTTCGGGTCAGATGTGGCGAAGTGAGGCTGAGGATTGAACGGTTGGGGTGAACTCGTCGACACCAATCAGGGATAGGAACAAGGTGGTGACGTGACTGGTGCAATCGACGCTGAGGGTTTGCGGATCGGTGAACTCGACCACGCATTGATACTCAGGAGACTCGGCTAGGACGTCTTGGGCAGCTTTGACGGCGACAGATGGCTGGACCGTCAAACCCATAGCCCGGTAGGGGCTGGTCGCTTCCACACCGGCTCGCGCAGCCCGGGAGGTGACGGCATGGAGTTCGCGTTTTGCAGAGAGCAGATGAGCCCCGTCGATGACGAGTCCGGCCAAGATGAACAAGGCCACGACGGCGACACACCAGAACACACTCATCGAGACTCCCCTCTCAGCGCCGACAAGATGGGTGAGGGTGCCGCGTGAATCGTCCCGGTTCATGGAGGCTCCTGGAGTGGTGAGGGTTGCCTGACGTAGACTATTCGTGGACGTCAGATCGCGATTCTTAGTCTTGCATGTTTGTGCTGAGGAAATTCCGTTATCCACATCGTCCACATAAGCTGATGGGTGTTCCCGTCGTTGAAGAAAGGCTGTTATCCATGGTGAAAAAGGTGGCAATCCTCACCGCTGGCGGTTATGCCCCCTGTTTGTCTACCGCAATCTCTGGTTTGATTTCTGAATACACCTCGAAATCTCCCGATACCGAAATCATCGCGTACAAGCACGGCTACCAGGGTCTTTTGCTAGGTGATTTCTTCACGGTCACCGATGAGGTCCGCGCCCACGCAGACCTGTTGATCGAGTACGG
>JAEZZG010000060.1 GCA_023442485.1 Actinomycetes bacterium
GCACTGCCGTGTGGTCGTTTGTCTCATGGGATAAGGATTCTGACACCATCAATCACGATAACGTGACCTTCGTAGGTACATGGAAGAAGACCGTAGAAACCCCCGAACCGACACCGACACCAGATCCGGAACAGCCTGTGATACCTGTGCCAGAGGCGCCTCAGAACCCCCACAAGTTACCAAACACAGGTGATATGGGCGCTCAAAGATCTGCATCTGGGCTAGTAGCCATTGCCATCTTCGCCTTGGCTGCGGCGGTGAGATTCCGTAGAGCAAGGATATAAATCCTGGCGAATGACTCCTAGATAAAGCAACCCCTGAAGGTTTTTTCACGGAAAACTTTCAGGGGTTCTTTGTGCCGGATTCTTAAAAAGACCGACCAGTTCTTTGTGCGATAGTGGTGGTGTTTGCAAGGAGGTCTTTGGTGGTAGTTATGTACGTAACTGATTTTGATCTCATTCCGATGCTGAAAGTATCGAGCGTCTTTTTCGGATTCTGGTAAAGACCGAATCTTCAATTTCACCCTTGATATTCGTGTCTATGCACATGAGAACGAAGACAAGACCCTGGTTGCAATCAGGGTGCCTGATTCGTCTAACAAGCCTCATTTGATGCACACTGCAGAGTCGAAAGATACTAAGGCCCTCCAGGTGCCCGTGCGTAAAGGTTCGAGTACTGTATGGCTCAACGAAAGAGGGCTACGTGATTTATACAGAGCTGCGTTTGATCTCGGTGGTGAATAAGAAAGGAAGCAAACACAGCTCCTTGATGAACTTGCCAGGAAAGCTTTGGAAAAGCTCGTGGCCAACATGCCGCTGGTTTATAAGGATGCGAAAACCTCAACCTATATTAGAACCTACTTGGTGCCTAGATTCTTGAAGGCCGTCAACGTTGACGGCTGGACAGTGAAGTCTCTTGCCTCGGCCCAAGATCAGCTAGGGCAGGTCATCACCAACTATGTGAACCGGACCTTGCGTGCTGCACAAGAAGTGCCGACTATTAGGCCCAAACCCATGCCAGGCACCGGCTACACCCACATGATGGAGCAGTGGTCTACTACACCGTCAAAGACCGCTATCTCCCGGACTTCGTAGCCCTCGACACCGACGAAGTCCACTGGATCATCGAGGCCAAGTCAGAACGCGGACGCGATGACGCCCAAGTTCAAGCAAAACGCAAGGCAGCCGAAACCCTCGTCCTTCGCCTCGCCGCCGAGGAAACCTATGCCGGCCAAAAGTGGGGTTATCTCATCTCCTACGAACAAGGCATCGCCAAAGCCGACTCGTGGGAAGACCGCAAAGCTTTCACTCAGCCCGTCAGCAACGCCATATAGAAGGAGTTTGCCGAGGGCAGTGCACCTAGATTACCGCGAGATTCTTTGCGTAATCGAGGTGACTTTCGCCCTCAAAATCTGTCATCGAGAAACAAGTGACGATATGCATACCGGCCTGGCCCTCATTCACGAAGCACCTCCTGGCTTGGGGTTTCCTACCGCAGGCAATGTCGGCTGGCCCTCGTGGCGTCATCGGTCCTGGTGGCGTGCGCCACAGCCCTGGCCGGGCCACTGATGTTCTTCGGCCTCTTGATCGTCAATATCGCGATCTTCGCGTTGGGCACTTCGCGAATCGAGATTCTCATTCCCGGCTCTGCCGCAATCGGGATCGCAGTATTAGCCGGAGGGCAATGGCTGCTGGAGAATATCTTTTCGCGCGCAACGGTACTCCCCGTCGTCATCGAACTCGTCGGCGGCATTGTCTTGTTAGGAATGATCATTAAGGAGTCACGGCGATGATTGAACTAGACCGCGTAACCATGGCCTACGATCGGACGCCGGTTGTCAAAGACGTATCGTTGACCTTGCCGGATACTGGAATAACCGCCTTGATCGGGGCCAACGGTGCCGGGAAGTCAACCCTGCTGTCCGGCATTGGTCGGCTATTGCCGCTGGTGTCGGGACGCGTCATTGTCGATCAGAGAGACCTTGCCGACTGGAAACCGAAGGACCTGGCGAAACAAATCGCGATCTTGCGGCAAGAGAATCACCTGTCTCTTCGGCTCTCCGTTGCCGAACTGGTGGCCTTGGGGCGGCACCCCCACTCCGGCGGGAGGATCAGCGAGGCAGACGAGGTTGCGATCGCGGGGGCAATCGAGGCCGTTGACATGACCGAGTATGTGTCCCGTTTCCTTGACGAGCTGTCTGGCGGGCAGCGCCAAAGAGCGTTCATTGCGATGACCTTGGCCCAGGACGCCCACTACCTTCTCCTTGACGAACCGCTGGCAGCCCTGGATTTACATCACGCCCGGGAAATGATGCGTCACCTGCGCAAGATCTGTGACCAACGCGGGCTCAGCGTCGTGATCGTCCTCCATGACATCAACACGGCCGCTACCTATGCCGACCATTTGATCGCACTTCGCGATGGCGAAGTTGTCGCTAGTGGGACCCCGGTTGAGGTCATGACACCAAAGACGCTGAAAGATATCTTCGCGGTTGAGACGAAGGTGCTGCAGGTCGATGGGAGACCGGTAGCGATCACCGCGCCCTAGCCTAGCCCACAGCCTCCGCCCGCCGACGACTTCAGGGGACCTCGACGGAAATGGATGCCAGGCTCACCACCTCGTGACCAGGGCTGATATTCTGCCGATACCCGCCACGCAGAGAACTGGTTTCATTTTTCGGACGGTCACATGTTTCGCTTCGAGGACGTCAGCTACGGCCCCCTAAGGCACGTCACCTTTGATATTCCGCCGGGGATTACTGCCGTTTCTGGGCAGTCCGGGAGCGGGAAATCAACGCTGCTGAGACTCATGTCGAAGCTGGTAGAACCGACATCTGGAAAGATTTCCTTCCTCGGCAAAAGCCTCGCCGAATGGGATGGGGTGGCTTTGCGCAGACAGGTGCTGGCGATCCCGCAGGAGTCATTCATCTGGCCAGGAACGATTCGCGACAACCTCAGCGTCGGGTATCAATTTCACAACCGCCCTATCCCCGACGATTCCAGCTTCTGCAGCGTACTCACTGTGGTGGGTTTGGATAAATCCCTCGACACTGATTGCGACACGCTTTCTGGCGGAGAAAGAGCGCGGTTGTCGATGGCGCGTTGCCTACTTGTCCAGCGATCGTGGGCGCTGTGGGATGAGCCGACGGCGGCCCTCGATGCTGATGCGGCCCACTCCCTCTTCTCTAGGGTGCGCAGCGAACTGACCGGCCGGGACCTCAGCCTGGTCTATGTCACCCACGACACTCAGCTTTTCGCCAGTGCAGACACCCGCTTCACCGTCCGAGACGGGATCGTCGAGCCGTCATGAACACCATCGTCCACATCGGCCCTTGGGGCTACGCACTCCTTGCAACCATAGGTTTGGCCAGCGCCGCAATCGTCCAGTACTTTTCTCACTCACACGGCTGGAAAATCATCTGGGCACAAATCCGGATGACACTCCAACTGGTGCTGATGGGTTTCATCCTGGTCGCCATTTTCGACCACCCCCACCCACTCGTCTCGATCCTCGCGATAACAGTGATGGAGATTTTCGCCGCCATCACTGTCGTCAACGAGCATCGCCGCACCGTCCCTAAAGCTGTCCTACGCTACGCCGTACTCGGTCTCGTGGGCGGGTCGCTGATCGCATGTGCCCTCTTCATCTACGGCGTGGTTGGGATAAATCCGCTCGTCAATCCGCGTTATCTACTGCCTCTGCTCGGCATGATCGTCGGCAACTCCATGACCGCTATGAATCTGGCGATTCGTTCCATGCACACCCAAATCTGTACGCAGGCGACCATGATCACCTCCGCTGTCCTCCTCGGTGCGCGAAAGAGCGACGCCGTTGCACCCGTAGCTCGTGAGGCTTTTCTGGCGTCTTTGACTCCCACCATTACTACGATGTTCTCGCTGGGGATCGTCGTCCTTCCGGGCATGATGACCGGGCAAATCCTCTCCGGCTCCCTCCCCCTGGTGGCTGTGGCCTACCAGTTGGCGATCATGGTCGCGATCTTGTTCTCGGTCGTCCTGTCCACCCTGTTCGCTCTCACCAGGGGCGGACGTCATTTCCTCAACCACATCCCGGACTAGTCCCTCCGTCCCTCGCGACTACCCTCAATCGATTCGGCTGACGGTCTTACTGCCGGTCGAGATTTGGTCCCCCATCAGCCGGCGATAGGTCGGGTTTTCGAGTAAGTCTTCATGGGAACCGCAGGCGACAATCTTGCCGTCGTCAAGAACGACGATCTGGTCAGCGATACGGATAGACGCTAGCCGGTGGGCGATGACGACGGTGCTTCGCCCAGCGCGAAGCTCCTTCACGTTAGCTGCGATCTGGGATTCAAGGAATGGATCAATGTTGGCCAGTGGTTCATCGAGGATGAGCAGTTCCGGGTTTCGCAGGATCGCCCTAGCGATGCCGATGCGCTGGCGTTCCCCTCCCGAGAGTGTGGTGCCTCGGTCACCTACCTCGGCGTCGAGTCCACCGAGGGATTCAACGAGGTGGGAGATTTTCGCGACGCGCAGCGCCTCCCAGATGTCGTCGTCACAGGCGTCGGGACGTGCAAGGGTCAGGTTGTTGCGAATTGACCCGGCGAAGATGTGGCAGTCTTGCGGGATCAGGGCGAGCTTGTGACGGTAGGAGTCGGGCTCGTAACCGCGAAGGTTCTTGCCGTCGAACCTCATCGAGCCATCGTCGGGGTCGAGGAACCTCATCGCAAGGTTCGCGAAGGTGGTTTTCCCTGCTCCTGACGCACCCACGATGGCGAGAGAGCGACAGGGGCGCACGTCGAGAGAAACCCCTTTGATGACTTGCTGGTCTCCGTAACTGAAAGACACCTCCTCGGCGACCAGGCAATCCTGCTCCCCGGGGACCACCTGCACCTTTTCCGGGGTTGTGGGGATCGGGTCTTTCGCGTCGAGAATCTCGTTGATGCGTTTGGCGCAGGCACCGATTTCTCCGATTCGCCCGATCATCCCCACCAAGGTGAGGGTGGGGGCGGTACTCATCCCGGCAAGGACGATGGCCACAGGCAGCAGCGTCCCGTCGAGCTGCCCGTCGAGAACTCGGCGAGTGAGGATGACGAGCAGGATCGTCGAAAAGGCTGCGGTTGAGATCGCCGCATAGGCACCTTCCCAGGCTTTGCGAAGCGACTGCCGGTTGATGATGTTTTGAACTCGGCGGGTGTGGGCGTCGATAATCCCATGCTGTTTGGCGACCATCCCGAGGGAACGCAGCTCTCTTTGCCCCTGGATGGAGTCGAGCACGGCGATTCGCAGATCGACCAGCCCTTCGCGCAGTTGGTCGCCTTGTCTTTGCTGGATAGGCAGCAGTACGACGGGAATCACAATCATGGTGACAACCGGAATCGCCATGATCAGACCCGCAGGCCCGATGATCCAAATTAGGGTCGCAATGAACAAGGTGGGGCTGACGATTGCGCAAATAATGGTGGAGGCGGTGTGGGCGTAGAACCATTCCAGCTTCTCCGCGTCATCCATGGCCGCAGAGGCCACATCGCCGGTGCGCCTGCCCTGAATCCCTAGCGGGGCGATGTGTTTGATCGCCCGATAAATGTGGATTCGGAAGGTGTGCAGGATTCGATAGGCAACCTCGTGTGACCACCAGACTTCCAGAAGTGTGGCCACGCCGTGACCGGCCACAAGTCCGAAGAGCAGTGCGAACAAGCCGAACAAAGGGGCATTGACGTCGGTGAAGAACCCGGTGGCGATCCACACGGAGGTGACGGTGACCCCCACCAGGGTGATTTGTGCCAGAGCCGTGGCGATGGTGGAGGCGGTGAATAAGGGAAGACACTCCCGCAAGCGACGCATCAACCGGAGCATGTGAGTCATCGTTTCCGTCATCTCATTTCTCTCCTTGCTGAGCTGCCACGAGCTTCGACCAGGCCGAATCGTGATCTTTTGATAGCTCGACGGGACTTCCTGCGCAGCTCACCCTGCGCTGAGATAGGACGATGACGCGGTCCGATTTCGCTGCGGTGTCAATCCGGTGTGTGACGATGACGAGGGTTAGCTCGGGGTAGTTCGCCCGCAATTCTCGGATGAGTTCGTGTTCGGTATAGGTGTCTAGTGCCGATGTGGACTCGTCCAACATCAGGACCTCGGTCCCGCGAATCAGGGCTCTCGCGATCGCAAGTCGCTGTTTCTGCCCGCCCGAAAGATTCTTGGCATGTTCGAGAATCTGGACATCGAGAACACTGAGAGGCCTCGAATCTGGCCGAAGGCCACAGCTATTGGCCGAGTCATTCTCTCCGCCGTCGAACTCGATGTGGAGACGATCTGCCTTCGCAATGGTAAGGGCCTTCACCATCTCTTCGTCGGTGGCGTCAGGATTCGCACCGGCAAGGATTTCTCGAATAGTTCCGGGGAAGATGATGGGTTCTTGTGGCACGAGGGTAACCAGCTTCGTGACGTCTGTCTCGGACGGGGAAAGTCCGAAGACACAGACGTTGCCGCTCTCGGGCCGGTCGTAGCCGATCAGCAGGCCGAGGGCGGTCGATTTCCCGGACCCCGACAATCCGACAATGGAGCTGGTCTGCCGGGGCTCAATCTCGAAACTCATCTCCTCAACGGCGGGGTGGTCAGCTCCTAGGTATGTGTACGAGACATTCTCGAAGCGAATACCGAGACTAGGATTTGCCTGATCGGGTTTCGCAGAGTCTCGGCGAGAAGTCTCTGCGGGGATGCGGGTGAAAATCTCATTCATCGACGGGAGGGCAGAGATTCCGAAGAAGGACTCGTGCCAGGACGTCGACAGTTGGTTGAAGGGACGGAATACCTCTACCGACAGCATCGTGACGAGGAATAACTGCCCGATCTCCATCTGCCCGGCCCGCACTTGGACAATCGCGATAATCAAGGCTAAGGCAGGCCCGAGGACCTTCATCATGCCACTCAGCCCGGTCTCCCCTAGCGAGAGTCTCAACTGGCCCAGTGTGGAAGTGAGTAGTTGCCGGGATTGACGATTGAGCCTATCCCCGTAAGAGTCAGCCGCGCCGAAAGACTTCAACGTCGACATCCCCATCATGGCGTCGATGAAGTCAGCGTTGAGTGTCTCGTAAGCAATCCAATGTGTCTGCCCCCGTTCGGCGAGTGCCTTATCCCACAGCCTAGGAATGGCGACGACGGCGAGGCCGCAGACCAGGAGCACGAGCGCGATCCACACGCTGACCCGGGCTAATACCAGTGTCAAGGTGATCGCGGTGACGGCGGTGACCGCGAGTTGAGTCAAATACTTGATGAAATAGGGCTCGACGGCCTCGACCCCGTCGGTGATCACGGATTGGATATTGCCGGAACGACTGAGCCCGACCCGCATCGGCCCTTGTCGATCCAGTTCTTGGAGCAGGGCGCGACGAAGGTTGCGTTTGACGATCAGCCCAACCCGGTTTTGGATGAGCTGGCTGCACACATCAAGTAAGGGGCGCACGATCAGCAAAGCAGCGACGGCCCCGATCAGTGTTGCGACAGTGGCGTAGCGTCGTTGTCCGAGAAGTTCAGTAAACAGACGAGCATTCAGTATCGCCGTGGTGATATATAAGGCAGATACCACCAATCCGATCAGGACGGGCGGGATCAACAGCCACGCCGTCAGACCACCGGCTTTCATCACTCGTCTTTGTTGCGTGAACATCCTTCTTTCCTTGGTTGCACTCAACTAGCTACGCCTCGGCCTCGAAGATTTCTCGACGGCACCCCCAGCAGGGCGGGGATCAAGCGAATCTGCGACTGTTTGGGCTGCCTTCGGCTCAGGAAACCTGGCCAAGATCGCCCGGTACCTTCACCTCTCTTCGTTGTGGTGAATCCCCAAACCACCACTTCCCAATTGAATTAGGTTAGGCTAGCCTAAATAAATCATACAGGGCTTTTCAACTTAGACAAGGGACGATGGCTAGAACCTCCAATGCTTCCTCACAAGGAGGAAGATCGCAGCAATCACACGAGAACCGGGGTTTCGGGGCAGCTTCGGCGGCGATGTCACGCGAAATCATTGGCTCGTCTAACAGAATCAGGTCATCGTCTCAATGGTCAATACACAACAAATCTTTAGGCATTTATAGCGACACAGATCCCGGTTTCGCCGCTGCGCTCGTGCATGAAGGGTGCCCACACGAAGGACGAACCCCATGCTAAGGAGTCGAAGCGCCCGCGCCGGTTTACTCATCGGCCTTGTCCTGACCTTGATCGCAGCTTTGATCATCTCCATCGCACTAGGGGCGACGACGATCCCCATCTCAACCGTGATCCAAGGGTGCCGTAACCTCTTGACGGGCGCTACCGACGGTGTTGATCAGCAAATCATCACCGATATCAGGATGCCTCGCGTTCTGCTGGGTTTGGCGACTGGGGCGGGGTTGGCGATGTGTGGCTTGATCACCCAATCCCTGCTGCGAAATCCCCTCGGCGACCCCTACATTCTCGGCATCTCCTCTGGCGCGTCAACCGGTGCCGCCCTGGTCATCGTCATGGGAAGTTCCCACGCAATCCTGGCTTCTCTCGGAGTAACCGTCGGTGCCTTCTTCGGAGCCCTGGTCGCCATGGTGATCGTCGGATTCCTAGCCAGTGCCGGAGGCCGGATCACACCGGCAAGAATCATCTTCGCCGGTATGGCTGTCAACTACTTCTTCTCCGCACTGACCAGCCTGGTCACCGTCATGGCCAAGAATGCGGCTGGCGCCAAATCAGTTATGTTTTGGATGCTGGGCTCACTCACCTCTGCGTCTTGGAACGACGTCTGGATCGCTACCGCCGCCACATCGCTCGCCTTCGCTCTGTTCTTCTTGATGGGCAGACGCGTTGACGTCCTCAATCTTGGTGATGACAGTGCCAGGTCGCTGGGCACCAACCCCCGCGCCTACCGTGCGCTACTGATTGCGATCGTCGCCTTCACCGTCGCGGTGTTGGTCTCCCTGACCGGCGCGATCGGATTCATCGGCCTAGTCATCCCCCATCTGGCCAAACTTCTCGTCGGATCATCGACCCGCAACACCCTGCCAGTGGCGGCCCTGGCCGGAGGGGTCCTCGTGGTCATCTCGGACCTATGCGCCCGGCTGATTATCCGTCCCGCAGAGCTACCCATCGGGATTCTTACGGCTTTGGTAGGAACCCCGATGCTGATGGTTCTAGTCAAGAAACACGCCCGTTAGTTCACGCCCATCATTGAAGGAGAAACGATGCGAATAACGAAGAAAATGACTGCCCTCGTTGCCTCGCTGGTAGTCGCCAGCCTCGGCATAACCGCCTGTTCGTCCACGTCGACAAGCCAAAGCTCCGCGTCGCCGACGCCTAGCAGATCAATCACGATCAATAACTGCGGGAAGGAACAAACCTTCACCTCGACGCCGTCGAAGGTGATCTCCCTGGGAGTTACCGGCCTTGCCTATCTGATGGCAGCAGGTGCTGACGACAGCATCATTCTCCGGGCAAATGAGTGGGGAGAAGAACCGGCCGAATGGATGGGCGGGCGGGCAGACAAGATCAAGTCCGTGCCCGAGGAATTGTCGATGGAAGCCCTCGTCGCGGAAAAGCCTGACCTGGTTTATGGTGGCGGTTTCGGCACGAATTCACTATCCCCAGATCAGGTGATCGACAAGAAAATCCCGGCGGTTGTCGATGCCCCCGAATGTCATTACTTCTATCCCGATGAACCCGAGAATGAGTCTTTTGACGCGATTCTTGCAGAGATCACCCAGCTTGGGCGATTGATGGGGACCGAAGAGAAGGCTAATCAGACCGTCAAGGACCTCAAAGACAAGATTGCCCAGGTCACCAAGGACAACCCCGGGAAAGGCCGAAGCGTCTCCTACGCCTACTACTACGGTGAAGACCAAGGCCTCTACAGTTACGGAAATAAGGGAGTGATGGGCGAGATTTCTCGAACCTTGAACTTGAAGGTCGCGATTGACCCTAGCTACCACCCCCATCAGGGCCCGATCGCTGACGAAGCATTCATCAAGTCTGACCCCGATATGATCATCATCCTCGTCGGGATGGGCGGGGCGACGAAGGAATCTACCCTGGCTCGGTTGGAAAAAATCCCCGGGTACAAAGAGATGAAGGCTGTGAAGAATGGGCAGATTTACTTTGCCGAGTCTGCCATGGCCTACGCCTCCCCCACCGCCCTCTACGGCACCGTTGAACTTGCCAAGCAGATTCAGAAATAGGCGAGGGAATTTAGGCAAGGAATTGGGGAGACACTGTGGCCGAATATCCTTTGAATGTTGTTGACGCAACCGTGCGTTTTGGTTCCTTCACTGCCCTCGACGGTGTCTCTTTCCAGGTCACACCAGGGCGGGTTCTAGGGATTGCCGGGCCTAACGGGTCCGGGAAAACGACCTTGTTGCGCACCCTGTTCGGGGCTCAACAACTCAGCGAAGGAAGAATCGAGGTCTCGGGACAGTCCATTCGGACGATGCGAGCGTCCCAGATCGGAACGAAGCTATCTGTAGTCTCCCAATTTGAACATGATATTGATCGGATGCGCGTCGGGGAGTTCGTCCTACTTGGACGTTCTCCCCACCGCACCGATTTCCAAGGTTATTCAGATCACGACCACGAAATTGCCGACCAAGCCCTCGAAAAGGTCGGGATGGGAGGGATACGAGACCGGTTTTTCACGACCTTGTCTGGCGGTGAACGCCAGCGCGTCTTGATCGCCCGCGCACTCACCCAGCAGTGTTCTTGTATGTTGCTTGACGAACCGACCAACCACCTCGACGTCAAATACCAGCACCAGATTCTCAGCCTCATTCGAGAACTCGCCGACACCGCCGTCATCGTCCTCCACGACCTCAACCTGGTTGCTCGCTACTGTGACGAAGTGATCGTGATGAACCGAGGACAGATCGCTAGCCGAGGCACCCCGGACGATACCCTCAACACCCACCTGATCAACGAGGTCTATGGGATTGAAGCCATCGAAGTCTGGGACCGGGACGTCAAACAGTTCATCTTCCGCTGATTAAATCGTCGCCTGAGCAAGGAGATGACTTGCGACGGACGGTTACACCACCTACACCTCAAGACATATTGATTCAAGTGCTGCACCCGAGGACTTGCTGATTCTCGACAAGACGACATGGTTTTGCCGTCTTCGTCGACTTCCCCGGCCTCGACAACCCCTCCGGCCTCGACAACCCCACCGGCCTCGACAACCCCACCGGCCTCGACTATCCCACCGGCCTCGACAACCACGCCAATGTCACCGCGATCGGTTGAAGCCGATGTGGACCCGTCAAGCCTCGACAAAGACTGCTGCAATCTTGATCGGCTCCCAATTCGGCTGGGGCATTGCCGCGTCCTACCTGATTGCCGGATCATTGATCTCTTTTTGTATCGGGTGGGGGTTCAGCCGTTTCAACCTCGAACGCTGGGTGGAGGAATCAGTTTTCGACACGAAGGTTGCCCGGCTCAGGTCTGGCGGCCATATCCCCACGCTGCGCGAGCGCGTTGACGCGGCTGTCGGTGAGGCCAAAGATATCTTCACCAAGATCTGGATATGGGTAATCGTCGGCGTCGGAATCGGCGCGGGGATTCACGGATGGATTCCGGCAGACTTCTTCTCTACCCACATTGGCACAAACACCCCGTTGGGGGTCCCACTCGCCACCCTCCTCGGCGTCCCTCTCTACGCCAATGGCGGCGGTGTGGTCCCGATCGGCGAGACGCTGTGGTCGAAGGGAATGCCACTCGGCACGGTAATGGCCTTGATGATGGGGGCAATCGCCTTGTCCACCCCTCCTTCGTCACCGACGTAGGAGCGGCTGAAGGTGAACATATCCGACGAGGACGCCGATCACAGCGATATTGAGGACGAAGGGGACGAGCGAGTTGAGGCTATACAACGCGGTTGATAAGAGTGGGGCGATAGCGTAGGCGGCACCATTGGTGGCATTGATGATTCCTGCGACCGACCCCTGTTCGTCATGGCTCATTTGCAGTGTCGGGCCGGTATTGTATCCGGGCATCGCTAGCCCCATCCCGAGGCCGAGCAATACTGAGGCCACGGCGAGCAGAAGGTGAGAGGCGGTTGGCCAAAAGCAGATCGAGGCCAAGAGCACCACGATCAAGCCGGTGCGCAATAGTTTGCTGGCTTTCCATTTCGTCATGGGAGCAATAACCGCCTGAGCGACAATCATGGTGATTCCCATGACGGTTAGATATATGGCAGATATTCCGGCAGTCGCTTGGCCAGAGAGTGAGAATCGGTCTTGGACGGTGAATCCGAAGATCGTCGATACCGACGAGAATGCGAGGAACATTACGAAGCCACTGATCAACCAGGGGCAGACACGGGGATCGGTGAAACGGATGTGTTGCGGTTGGACGGGACGGCTAGCCTTAGTGTCGGGGTGGAATTTCACGCTTAAGACCACGAGACCAACGGCCATGATCACCGGCATCACAGCTAGCGGAAGTAGGAACCCGCCGATGGTGGCGAGGATTCCTCCGACAATCCCGCCGACGATGGATGCCAGACCTTGTGCGGCGCCAATCATTCCTAGGGCTTTGACTCGGCCACCCTCATTGGTGACGTGAGTGACGAGATGCGCCTGGGCAGTCGGCGAGATCGCAGAGATTCCGGCACCGTAGGCTAGACCTCGGCTGATGAGGACACCGCAGACTAGCCCTACCCCGGTGAGGGTTCGGCGCATTCCGAAGAAGCTGAGTGCCGCAAATACCGCGAGGGAGACGATCGCAATGCTCATCCCGGCGACGAGGGTGCGTTTGGCGCCTAGACGTTGCGAAGCCCGCCCCCAGTAGGTGCTCAGGCTAGCTAAGACCACGGCTGATAGTGAGATTGTTGCCCCGATATGCCAGTCACGAAGCCCCATCTCACGCGATAGCGGGGCGATGATCGGGTTGAGCACCATCTGGCCCATATACGTCAAGAACACCACCACGCTGAGCAACCCGACTTGGGCGGGTGCAGGGATTATTGGCGTCTTTGCTGTAGTGGTCATGGGCAACCTCCGGGCTAGAACGGTGTTCTACACTCGAATGCTAGAACACCGTTCTAGAATCGTCAATGTCGGATACAGTAAAGAACCATGAGCACCAAGACCCCACCGACGAGTAGGCGGGCTGGACTGAGCCCAGAACAAATCGTTGACTACGCCGTGTCCATGACGGCTGAGGTTGGTATTGACGGGTGGTCGATCCGCGATATCGCCCAGGGCCTAGGTGTGGTCCCTTCTGTGCTGTATCACTACTTTGCGAATAAGGAATCATTGTGCGACGCGGTAGTTGATCGGGTGTGTGCTGAGATTGCGATGCCCGACCCAAACCTGGGGTGGAAGGAATGGTTCACCGCACTGGCACACAACGTCAGGCCGACTTTACTGCGCTACCACGGAATCACTGACCGGATGGCCCGAGGAAAATTCACCGCGAGTTTTCTTCCGATACTAGATACCGCCTACGCGAAACTCATTGACGCCGGTTTTGGAGAAAATGCAGCGATAGCCTATGCGATGATTTCCAATCAGATTATCGCCACTATCGGTAGCCGCAACTTGCGCTCCTACCATCAATCCGGGGAAAGACATGATTTGACGAAGATGTTGGAGAGGTTGGCCCCGTTGATGGAGTCCTCTCCAGGCCTAAAGGCCATGGTCGACGACTATCTGGCGCCTTTGTCTAACCCGAACAGGGAAGATGATCTGTCTGAAAAGTACTACAGCCTTGTTATCGCTGCCCTCCTTGACGGCATTGAGCACGTCTTGGGCCCCTAATCTACCCATGACGACGCGATGCACCGACACCCTAACTCCATCACGGCTACCTCACCTCGGCTCAACACACTGACGCCACCCCGCCCAACCAAAGAATTAGACAAAACTTTAGTTTCCAAATTGATGCTATTGTTGTGTCATGAATAGCAATCCTTCTCTGCCTCACAGTGATCGTTCTGCGGCGGTTGCCGCCGGACACTGGGTACTTGCGCGGGCAGGCAAGCGGGTTTTGAGGCCTGGCGGGCTCAAACTAACCACCCGAATGTTGGAGCGCGCGTCAATCAAAGATAAGAATGTCGTCGAGTTCGCACCCGGACTAGGCCGCACTGCCCGGATGATCGTTGAATCAGGCGTGGCTTCATATACCGGTGTGGACCAGAACGCAGATGCGGTCGCTAATGTTCGCACAATCGTCGGCCCCCACGGTGGGCAAGTCGTCACCGGCCAAGCTCAAAACACCGGTCTTCGAGACGGCTCAGCCAACGTCGTCATTGGCGAAGCCATGTTGACCATGCAAGGGGAGCGCACTAAGTCCGAGATCATGAACGAGGCTTTTCGGCTGCTTGAACCGGGTGGTTGTTACGCCATCCACGAACTCGGCCTCAAACCAAACGATATCGACCCTCAGCTCGCCGATAACTTGCGGAAAAAACTAGCTCAAACCATTCGAGTAAATGCACGTCCGCTGACGGAAAATGAATGGCGCGACATGTTGGAGCGTGCCGGATTCGTCATTGAGTGGGTAGGGTTTGAGCCGATGGCCCTGTTGTCACCACGCCGTAATCTCGCCGACGAGGGAATCTGCGGGGTGGCCAGGATCGTCACCAATATGCTTCGCGACAAGGAACTTCGGCAACGAATCCTGGCTATGCGCGCCACGTTCAACGAGTACAAGGATCACCTCACTGGGATCGCTATCGTGGCTCGCAAACCGAGCCGCTCCACGCCGAACCCTGATTGAAAAGAGGAGTCCCACCATGTCTGAGCCTGATCTCTTGCCCACTGCCATGCTTGGTTTCATTGACAACCTTGCCGATCGAATCGACTACGCCGACGGCTCAACGGTATCGAAGACCGTGATGCGAGCCGAAGGAGTCAATGTGGTCTTGTTTTCCTTTGATGAAGGTGAGGAACTGTCCGAGCACACCGCAGCCATGCCGGTGATCGTCCAAACCCTTGAAGGGGAGATCGAGATCACTGCGGACGGGAAGACGGTTTCCCTCTTACCGGGGGGATTCGTTCACTTCACCACACGACTTCCGCACGCGGTCAAGGCGCTTAGCCGCGCCAAGATGGTGCTCTACATGCTCAAATAACCTCAGATGCGGCGGATCAGTGACCGCGACGAAACCAACTACGACAAGATCGACGACGGGTGCAGGGCCGGTGTCGTCTTACCGCCTTCGCTAGGCGCAGATGGACACCGACGCCCTACGCCGACCCTAGGATAGTCTCGGCTGGCACCACAAACTCGCTAGCTGCATCGACAACCTTCGCGAACACATCGAAGCTATCCGCAACCGAGACACCGATCAGATCACAGACCAGGCCCTCGGTTTCCACGCACTCCCCAACGAACACGAAGCCGGGGTGTGGCCCAAGACGATCGCCAAGATTCTCGACTACATCCACCAACACTTTTCTCAACGAATCCTACTTCGCGACGTCGCCGCCCACGTCGGAATGTCAGTGAACTACATGAATGAACAGTTCAAAGCCGAAGTCGGAACAACACTGGCCGACTACGTCAATCGCTACCGGATTCAACAGGCGGTTCACCTCCTGACCTCCACAGACATGAAGGTCTACCAAGTTGCCGAAGCCGTGGGCATCCCGGACTACAAATACTTCTCCAGGGTGTTCAAACGCTATGTCGGACACGCCCCGACCACAGTCTCCCAAAACCGTACCTGGGATAGGCGCGCGTCGATACAGGCATTAAATGACGACAAAACCATAAAGACGTGGATCTTGACCGCACGAATCATCGGTCAACGTCCACCCACATCATAAAGGGCTCGCGGACTCAGCCCACGAGATCGCGGTAAGCCACGGCTAGACCGGCTCGTATTACTAGGCGTTTTGGGCACCTCAGGCTTCGAAGTAGACTGACTTCACCTGCTCCGCTCTCCGTCTAAGGCTGCCATGAGTAAATCCAAATCCGGCCTGCTGATTGCCTTCGCCGTCATCATCCTTGAACTGATCGGCGGAATGCAGACCTATCTCAGTCAGCTCATCTTGCCGATCCTTGCTAAAGACCTCGACGCCCAAGGGTCTTACGGCATCATCATGGGGGTATCCGCAATTGCGTCCATGGCGGGTTTGCCGATCGGTGCAGCACTCATGAATCGCTGGCGGCTCCCCCGCCTCTTACTCGGGGCTACGACCGCTCTTATCGTCGGTGCGCTGATTAGCGCCGTCTCCCCACATATTGCGGTCTATCTCGCAGGGGCAATCATCCGAGGGCTAGCCGGGTCCGTCCTCGCCATGACCTCAATCGGGGCGGTCGCACTCGGGCTTTCGGGACGTGCCCGACAACTCACCCTGGCGTTTTCGTCCGCGAGCTGGGTGATCTCATCCATCGTCGGCCCCACCTACGCTGCCTGGGTGACCCACCTTTTGTCTTGGCGTTGGGCGATGTTGCTCTACCTTCCCTTCCTCCTCGTCGCCCGCGTCGTCATCGCCGTCAACCTCACCATCGACTCTCAGCGAAAAGACGCACCTTTTTCCTACGTCGCCCTGCTGCTGATCGTTGTCGGTGTGGGCATGACAGTCATCCCCGCGACCGGAGCCATCAAAATCATCCTGTTGGTGGCGGGCATCATCATCTTGGGTCGGGTCGCCGTGTTGCTGATGCCGACACACACCTTCACCAAGAAGACGCCCAGACGTGCCGCCCTGGCAGGCATGTTCTTCCTGACCGGCAGCTACCTATGCGCCAATGAACTGGTCAGCCTGACCGCGCACGACATCTTCCAAGCCGGGGCAGACGCCCTCGGGCTAATCCTGATGGGAGGCGGTCTCGGCTGGGCAATCATCGGGGTAGCGTGTGGAATCAAACCCGCAACCAGCAGGCTCGCGTATCGACTGCGGTCATCGTCCGGGCTCGGTTTGATCACCACCGTCGCCGTCATCTTCGCTGCATGGACGCAGTCTTCGTGGCGCCCAGAATCCTTCGTCCTAGGTTTCGTGATTGCCTGGACGATTGCCGGCATCGGAATGGGGCTGGTCTACCTCGACACCCTCAACATCTTCTTCGACGAACCTACCGTCCCCGACGGGATCAGTATCGAAGAAATGGCGAGTTCATCGGTCATCGTCGAATCCCTTGCGTCAACGATGTTCATCCCCCTGGCAACGTCGATCGTCGCGACGGCCTTCACGTCCCATTCTGCAGCGTCGGCACTGCCCTACACCTTGGCGTGGATCGTCGTCGCAATCGCCGCCCTCCTGGCCTTCTACTACTTACGCCACGCCGAACCGGCACAGCACTGTCAGACGGGCACCAGCTAAACACCTCCTTGTGTTAGTATGTGCGCATGTGCGCAAATAAGGATACTGCGGGGTTGGGTTTCGCTGACGATCTCGTCACCGGTGCCCGCGACGTATTCACCATGCTGGCCGACGTCACCCGAATCAAGATCATCTTGGCGTTGGGAGACCACGGTGAACTCGCGGTCGGTGATCTAGCCTCCATCGTCCAACGCAATTCGCCTGCCGTCTCTCAGCACTTAGCGAAGATGCGCATGGCCAAAATGGTCACCTCCCGCCAAGACGGAACCAGCGTCTTTTACCGCCTCACCGACGAACACGCCCTGGCCCTGGTGCGCGAATCCATCCGCCAAGCCGAGCACGCGTTGACCCCTCCCGGGCAGCTCCCCTCCCACCACTGAACCGGAAACTGAGCCTCCCATGCTGCAGGTTCTACGCAACCGGGTCTATGCCCACCTCTTCACTGCACAGGTTCTCGCCCTTGTCGGCACCGGTTTACTGACTGTCGCCCTAGGTCTGCTCGCCTACGACATTGCAGGCACCAACGCGTCCAGGGTCCTCGGGATCGCCTTGTCCATCAAGATGATCGCCTACGTCTTCGTCTCACCCATTCTGACCACCTTAGTGCGCTCCCTTCCGCCTCGGACGGTCATGATCAGCGCCGACGTGATCCGTGCCCTGGTTGCAGCGTGTCTGCCCTGGGTGGATCGGCCTTGGATGATCTACGTCCTCATCCTCATCTTGCAGACGTCATCGGCGGCTTTCACTCCCACATTTCAGGCAGTCATCCCTGAGGTACTCGTCGACGAAGACGACTACACCAACGCCATCTCTCTTTCGCGCCTGGCCTACGACCTAGAGGCGATGATGAGCCCCATGCTTGCGGCGGCCCTGCTGACCATCGTCAGCTACCATTCTCTCTTCCTCGGAACCCTGGCAGGTTTCGTCGCCTCTGCCACTCTGGTCGCCAGCACTCGCCTCCCCGAGCTGGCTCCGCCCGACACTACCCAATCCTTCGCCGACCGGCTCACCTTAGGGGTGCGGGTGTTCTGGACGAAGCGGCCCCTGCGCTCACTCCTGGGCCTCAACCTGACCGTGGCGACCTCGACTGCCCTCGTCCTGGTCAACACCGTCGTCATCGTCCAAGCCAACTTCTCTCGCAGTCAATCTGACGTCGCCCTCCTGCTGGGCTGGTATGGAGCCGGGTCGATGATGATCGCCTTGATTTCGCCACACATTCTGCGACGCGTCAACGCCGCCACATTCATGACGGCAGGCTCCCTCCCCACGCCCATCTTGCTCTCAGTCATCGCCTTGGTGTTACTGCCCCACAGCGGTGGATACCTGTGGGTCGGCGCATGTGCCCTATGGTTCGCGATGGGGGCAGTCAACTCCGTCACCTTGGTCACGTCGTCTCGGCTGCTACGCGACCACTCCACACCACAGAACCGCCCAGCGGTCTACGCCGCTCAATTCTCCCTCTCCCACGCTTGTTTCCTGATTACCTACCCCCTCGCTGGTATCGTCGCCTCGATATGGGGGCAGGTGACAGTCACCCTGATCCTGGCTTTGATCGCTGGTGCAGGCCTTGGCTGGGCAGTGTCGGTCAACGCAACCACTCGGCCCACTGCCGAGACGACGCCTGAATCCAGGTGTGCAGTGTCGAGTTCGTAGCCGTGTCGCTGTTGTGGTCCAGACGCGCGGGGTTGTACCCATAGATGCGGTATTTCTCGAAGTAATCCTGGGCATTCACCTTGTCAACGATTCATACTTATAGCTGATACCCCTATCCGGTCAAGAAACTTTTCGTCAATGACGGAAATATCCTCGCTATCACCTTGACCTCAGGAGCCGGTGACGCGGTAGTCGCCGTGAGCAAGATGGAGCACGACCGCGCTGTTCTCACCTTGAAATACGGCGATGAGGTGACCAAACTCAACTCGATATCACCGAATGCCCCGTCCTTAGAGAATGTGATTAGCGCCCAGCCGCAGGTCATGTTCGCCGGGTGGAATTACGGATTCAAAGACGGCGGAGACCTCAACCCCGATTCCCTCGCCCAGCACAACATCGGCGCCTATGTCCTCACCGAAAGCTGCCGGAAAGCCGACAAGACCCGAGGCACCATGAACCTATGGGACGCCCTCAGCACCGACATCTCCAATATCGGGAAGATGACCGGCCATGACGACGTCGCCAAGGCTGCGATCGACGATATTGACGCACGCCGCAAGGCCCTAGAGGCTGCCCCGATGACCGACATCAAACCTCAGCTTGACATCACCAAGCTCAGCTCCCTACCCGGAAATGATTGGTTGAAGAATAGCTAGCCGCCGCCAATCGCCCTTGGCTTGTGAGGTACCCTCTTACACCTCACAAGCCAAGGCGTTCAAAGCCCAACTTCGAGCGGGCAACGGGCGATACCTAAGCCAAGGCAAGGAACCATTTCTGCAGGTCCGCCATCGCCTCGTCCACGGCGCGTGAATCCTCAGCGGTTTCGAGACACTGACGCATCCCGCAAGCCATGATCGCGAAACCGACTTTATCCAGGGCCTTCGATACAGCAGCTAGCTGAGTCATCACGTCCTTGCAGTCTCGCCCCGCCTCGATCATCTTGATCACCCCGCCGAGTTGACCATGAGCCCTGCGCAGACGCTTCAACTCGGCATCTAGCTGCATGGTTTCAATCTGCATCTAGCGCCCCAGCAACCTCGCCAAGAAGCCGCGCTTGACCTGGGATTTCTCTTCCTCGGTGTGCCGTCCGTCACACCATTGCGATGCCGGGACCTGTTGTTTCACCTGGTTGATGTGCTGGCCGCAGCCTGCCCACGTCGTCTTCTTGCACACCTTGCACGTCACGGGACGACACATGATTGCTCTCCTTCATTCCTGATTTCGCGGCGTCATGCAGCTTGGCTACATGACTCACCTCTCAACAATAATATACCCCTGGGGGTATTTGAACTATACCCCATGGGGTATCTATTCTTGGGTTATGGCTATCCAACAACGAGACCAACGTCAGGTCATCATCGTCGGCGGAGTCGCAGGCGGCATGTCTTGTGCGACTCGCCTCCGTCGTCTTGACGAAGACGTCAAGATCACCGTCATTGAACGCAGCGGCCACGTCAGCTTCGCTAACTGTGGACTGCCCTATTACGTCGGCGGCGTGATCTCCCAACGCAACGATTTACTTCTGCAAACACCCGAGGCACTGGCGGCGCGCTTCAACATCGATGTGCTCGTCAACACCACCGTTACCGCCATTGACCCTGAATCGAAGACGGTCACCGTCGAATCTGAGGGCACGACCCGGCTTCTGCCCTATGACCAGCTCGTGCTCTCCCCCGGGGCACATCCGGTCATCCCGCCGATCCCGGGGATCGACAAGGCTTTAGTGCTGCGCAACGTCGAGGACACCGACAAGATGGCAGCCGCGATTGATGCCCTCGACGATCCGGCGTCGAAGTCAGCCGTCGTCATTGGCGGCGGATTCATCGGTCTCGAAGTAGCCGAGAATCTGCGTCGTCGCGGGTTGAGGGTCCACCTCGTCGAGGCCCAGAACCAGGTGATGACCCCTCTCGACGTGGAAATGGCCGGATTTGTTCACGCCGAACTGCGCCGACACGGAGTCGAGCTACACCTGGGCACCACGGTGACGGCGATCAGCGATCAATCTGTGACCATCGACCACGACGGCGAACTGCCCGCCGACCTGGTGGTTGCAGCCATCGGGGTCCGGCCCGAGACAAGCTGGGCGAGTGAGGCCGGGGTAAAGGTTGGTCCTCGCGGCGGTATCGCGGTGGACGCGACGATGCTCACCTCCAACCCTGACATTTATGCCATCGGTGACGCGGTGGAGAAGATCGACGCCCTCTACGCCGACACCTCCCCGGCTACAGTGGGAACCGAACCTGACCCCGACGCGGCGGTCTTAGTCCCGCTGGCGAATACGGCGAACCGGCAGGGTCGGGTCTTGGCTGACATCTTGGCGGATCGGCCCGGGGCGGATCGGCCCGTTCTCGGTACCGCAATCGTGTCGGTCTTCGATCTCACCGTGGCTACGACTGGCTGGTCCGAGAAGAGGCTGCGTGCCAGACATCGTCCTTTCCGCGTGATCCACACCCATCCGATGAATCACGCCAGCTACTATCCAGGCGCTGAGGTTATGGCGCTGAAACTACTCGTCGACCCGCAAACTGATCGGATTCTCGGCGCCCAAGCGGTCGGCGGTGACGGCGTAGATAAGCGCATCGACGTCCTGGCCACCGCGATAGCTGGCGGAATCACAGCGTCCCGCCTAGCCGATCTTGAACTCGCTTACGCACCGAAATATGGGTCGGCGAAGGACCCGATCAACATGCTCGGATATGTCAACCTCAATCTTGCCCAAGGCGTGACCGAGTCTATCCAGTGGCATGAGCTCGCTGAGGCGATGAATCAAGCCACACTGATTGACGTGCGTACCCCGGCTGAGTTCACTGGTGGCGCCATTCCCGGTGCAATCAATATCCCTGTTGACGAATTGCGTCAACGCCTCGCGGAACTGCCCGCAGGTGAGCTTATCGTCCATTGTGCCGTGGGAATCCGAGGCCACATCGCTGCCCGAATCCTCGCCGGGGCAGGACGCAGCGCCAAGAACCTGGACGGCGGCTACCGCACCTGGGTCAACTCTCCGGCGGCTAATCCTGACGGGCACGCGCAGGGGTGAAACTCGCGGCCCTAGAATGGGGTCGAGCTTAGGGATTTGAAGGGAGCCCCAATGGATGTCACCTGTTTTGATTTAGTACCTAGCCGTCGGGGGACTGAATCATTGAAGTGGGACTCCACTCCCTGCCCCTACCCCTTGTGGGTGGCGGATATGGATTTCCCCACCGCCGACGTGATCCGCGACGCCATCGCCGAGCGTGCCGCGTCGGGAATCCTCGGATACAGCATCTGCCCGCCCGACCTCGGCGAGGTAGTTTCGCACTGGTGGGGAGGTCCGCGTCACCTGTCTGCGGTCAGCGCCGATCTCATCACCCCCGTCGGCGGGGTGATCCCGGCCCTGTCTTCTACGATCCGCACCGTCACCTCCCCCGGCGAATACGTCGCCCTCTTCACCCCGGTCTACGGCACCTTCTTCAACTGCATCCTCAACTCGGGGCGGCGCATGGCCCCGATTTCGCTCAGTCACGACGACGGCGGCTATTCGATCGACTGGGCTAGGGCCGAAGCCGTTCTCTCAGACCCACAAGTAACTGCCCTGGTGATGTGTAACCCGCACAACCCAACCGGGACGGCGTGGTCTCCCGACGATCTGGCCCGCCTGGCCGACATGGCAGCGCGGCACTCGGTATTCGTCATCTCCGACGAGATTCACGGGGACCTGACTATGCCAGGAATCCAGCACTACTCCTGGCCGGGCCCAGACGCCGATCTGTCTCGAAGCGGTAAATGGGTGACGCTGGTGTCTCCGTCGAAGTCATTCAACGTCGCCGGTATCCAATCAGGCGCTGCCCTGTGCTCCGACCACGACGTTCGCGGACGGCTATCCGCCGGATTCAACCGCGACCACGTCGGAGAGATGAACATTTTCGCCGCGCCAGTAATCCGAGCCGCCTACAGCGACGCCGGCGCCGAATGGCTCGACGCCCTCCGCAGCTACCTCCACGGAAACCGGGTCGCAGTCGAGAAAGCGCTCGGCGACGACCGCGCATCGCGCGCCGGGCTCGGCGTCGTCGGCGGGCAAGTCGCCTCCTACCTCATGTGGGCGACGATCGACCTCTCCGCCGCGATCAACACCGACGCCGTCACCTCCACCGCAGGTGTAACCAACCAAGACTGCCATAACGGACGCGGCGAAACCGACCCCCTCGCCCCAGAGGAATCCCTCACCCAGCGTTGGTGCCGACAACTCCTGGATCGCGCCGGGGTTCGAGTCAGCCCCGGCGATGACTTCGGCCCCGAAGGTGAGGGGCACATCAGGATCAACATGGCCTGCCCCCGAGCCCATCTCCTCGAGGCGATCGCCGAGATCGTCAACTACGCATCGTCGCTGTGACATTTGCCGGTGGCGGCTAGGACGTGCTGGTCACCCAGGATCGCCTCAAGCTGGGAGAGGTCGGCGAGAGTGTCGGCGTCTTTGATCCAGCGCGAATCCACCGGAACTTCCTCAATCTGGTAGGCATCAAGGAGTCGATACATCGAGGTGTTGAGGTAGTCCGTCGGAGCCAAGGTGGCGGTGTAGCTAGCGGGGAGAAGGCCAATGACGCATTGAAGTCGCCCGTCGGCTCTAGCCATGACGGCGGTGCGCGAATCCGTCACGGATGCGGCATGGTCGATTAGTTGCGGCAAGACGAGCCCGCTTAACGGGGCGTCAACCGGCAATATGGCGTAGTAGTCGTGCCGAGGCTGGTCTCGGGTGCGGCCCGGGTCAGCATCTACTCGAGGCGAAGCTGCGGTGCCTGAAGCGTCTGGCTCGTCCGTATCGGCTCCCCCACTCAGGTATGCCACCCCGGCTAGGACCCCTGCGGCGGGCCCTGATCGCGGCGGGTCTTCGCAGGTCTGGGCAAAGGTTGCGGCGGGAATATCGCCGATAGTGGGGGTGACGATCACGGCGGGCACCGATGATAGCCCGACATGGTCGAGGGCTGCGGCTAGCCAGCTCCACAGCGGGCGTCCGGCGGCGACAACCTGGGCTTTGTCTTGCCCGTCGAGCCGCTTTGCCTTGCCCCCGGCGAGGACGACGATACCGACGAGACGCACCCGCTGATCGGATACTACGGCTTTCACGAGGTACACCTGCCTTCGTTGGCTACCATCATTGCCACTGACGATGTTTGAACCCTATCAAGGCCGGGTAGGATGGGCGCACAAGATGTCTCGCACCTCACCGTCTCGGCGAGCATCGCTGACGCAAAGGATGTGGTTGTGCGTTCGCTCCGGTTCCATGTGGCCCATTTTGTCGGCACCGCCGTCCATCGGCTGTTGCGGTTACTGCGCCGCAACGCCACTCAACTGCCAGGCTTTATCGCCCTCAAGATAGATAAGAACTATCTGTCTCACTTCGAGATTGACGGTACCGTGATCGCCGTCACGGGAACGAATGGGAAAACCACCACGAGCAACCTTTTGTTTGATTTTCTCAGCGACGCCGGGGCTCGCGTGATCAATAACTCCCTCGGCTCCAACACCGAATCAGGGATTGCGTCACTGCTGATGCGAGAATCGAAGGGTAGGCGGGTCAGCGCAGACTACCTCGTCCTTGAGATTGACGAGCGCGCCTCCATCCACATCTTCAAGAAGTTGACGCCCGATTACCTGGTCGTCACGAATATCTTCCGGGATTCCTATTCCCGCAACGCCCACCCGGACTTCATCCTCGGCATCCTAGAAAGAGCGATCGGCGATTCCACCGTCATGGTGACAAATGCTGACGACCTGCTCAGCTCAGGGATCAAAGCCGGCAACCGACATATTCGCTACTCTTTCGCCAAAGAGATCGAGCACAGCAACTACGTCAGCAATGTGATCGACATCACCAACTGCCCGAACTGCCAGCACCCCCTCACCGTGGACTACCGGCGCTACCACCACATCGGGCGCTATCACTGCGAGCACTGCGGTTTCGCCTCCCCAGACGCCGACATTGAGTTGGTCGATTGTGACGCCCAGCAGGTCACCATCTCCGATCACGGCGAGACCTACAAGTTGCCCGCTATCTCTGAGCGTGAGTTTGACCTCTACAACCAGCTCGCAGCCCTCACCGTCCTGCGCGCACTCGGTTTCGACGTCGATAAGCTGCGTGACGGCTTCGCCAAACTCCAAGTGACCAGTTCACGCTTTAGTTCCGAGCAGATCGGGCCGGTTCAGGTGATCACGTCGGTAGCGAAGGGATTGAACCCGGTCGCCACCTCCCGCGTCTTCGACTACATCGTCCAACAAGGCAAGCGGTGCGCGATCATCCTGGTTCAATCCGAGACGGGCTTCCTCACTACGGGCGACTATGACGACTCCAAGAACGTCACGAGTGAATCCATCGGCTGGCTCTATGAAATTGATTTCGAGCTGTTGACGAACCCGTGTGTCCGCTACCTGGTGGTCGGTGGCAAGCGGATTCTTGACGTCAAGGTCAGGTGCCAGCTAGCTGGCATCGACGAATCCATCGTCCATTTGTCCCGCAACCCACTTCTGTGCCACGAGTTCATTGACCTCAACGAGGTGGACGTGATCTATATCCTCTACGACATCCACAACAAATCCTTCTCCAGTTACAACGTCGAACAGATCCGAAAGAGGTTGACACAGTGAAAGCGGAGATCATCTTCCCCGACATGATCAACCTCTACGGCGAGCAAGGCAATGCCCGCCTGTTGCGTCAGATTCTCAACGACGACTGCCGATTCACCCTCTTCACCGAGCGCCCCTGGTTCGCTGACGAGGACGTCGACCTGATCTACATCGGCCCCACCAGTGAGCCGAAACAGATCACGATCCTCGACCAACTCCGCCCCTATCGCTCACGCCTTCAAGAGTTGATCGAGCAGGGCTGTACCGTCCTATGTGTCGGTAACGGCGGAGACTATTTCGGCACCCACATCGCCGGGATCGCGCCCAACCCCGTCGAAGGCCTCGGTATTTTCAGTTACCACACCCTCGTCGACTACCAGCACCGCCACAATTCCTTCTATCTCGGCACAGACGCTAACCACCTGGAATTCGTCGGCTTCAAATCCCAATTCGGGCTGGTCCACGACATCCCCGAAAGCCAGACTTGGTTACACACCCTGCGCGGTTTCGGCAATACCGCTGAGATGGCGGGCGAGGGTTTTCGGCACCTGAATTTCTACCTCACCAATCTGATCGGCCCATTCTTGGTGATGAATCCGCATTTCACCGCGCAGATTCTTCGAGAGCACGACGTCGAGATGGATCGCAACCTATTTGACCAGATGGTCAAGGCCTACGATCAACGCGTCTTAGAGTTCAAAGACCCCAAGACCGTCAACCTCTAGCACACCGGGGTGTCGGGCCAGGCACGCCCACACTGGGGTCGTTCAATGACCACTTCGGGCGGAGTTGGGTCTGGTCTCGTCGGCGCCGTGGCGCACTACCTCACCAGGTCGGCGCCGGGACTGCCGGTGTCAGGCTGTCTTGCCGGTGACGTAGTAGTGCACCTGCCAACAGATTTTCTTCGCGTGGTCTCCGAAACGTTCGTGGTAGCGGCTGGCCACGATGGCGTCAACCATGCCGGTGAGATCTTGTGAGACCGTCTTGGATAGCACCTTCGCGAAAACCTCGGCGTGTAACTCGTCGACGCGGGTATCGAGTTCCCGGATCGTCCTGATCGACTCACCGTTGAGGTCACGCAGCAAGGTCACGAGGTTTCGGGCGATTTGGACGTCGAGATCGCCGAGCGAACGGAACGTGGGCTGCAAGGATGACGGGATAGCGATGTCGGGGTAGCGGTATCTAGCCAACTCGGCGATGTGTTGGACTAGATCGGCCATCCGTTCAAGAGATGCGCTCATCCGTAGCGAACCGATCAGTAACCGCAGATCGCTGGCTACCGGTTGTTGACGGGCGATGATCTCAATGACTAGGGCGTCTAGCTCCTCGGAGCGGCGGTCGATTTGGTCGTCATTGTCGATCACTTCCTCGGCAAGTGCCACATCGGCGGCACCGAATGCCCGCACTGCTCGATCGGTGGAATTCAACAGAAGCTCGGCGATCTCGACGAGACGCTGCTGAACTTCGGCGAGTTCTTGCTGGTAGACGTTGCGCATCGAATTCCTTTCGGCTGCAGCCGGAGAGACTGTGTCGAATCCATAGCCTCGACCTCAGCATGACATAACTGGCTGAACCGCGAATGGCGATTAGGTGAACAACAGGCAAACTCTGTGCAGATCTTTGTCACCGGCTCGTAGCATGGTGGACGTGAACCCTCCTGTGTTCGTCTGGCTCGGGCTGCTGCTTGGTATCGTCATCGGGGCAAGCTTCGCCGTCGCCGTGATTAAGTTGCGCCATGCGGGGCAAGTTCGACGCGAGAATATCCGGCCGAAGATCCCGCAGGCCGCCAAGCAGATCTTGGGCCAACTGCCGGAGGCGGCTGTTCTGCTCGATTCTGCACTTCAGGCGGTATACGCCAATACCGCAGCCACCGACGCGTCTTCGCCGATCACTGACGAGCTGATTTGTGCACCCGAGTTCTTGAAAGAGATGCGCCAGGTCATGGATACCGGAGCGCCTTTCTTGCATCTGCCCCACACGGATGACTTGACAGATTCAACCCGGATTCGGGCCTTCAGGTTGAAGCGGCGTTTCGTCGTCGTCATCGTTGACGACGTCGGCCATGCCCAGCGAGTCGAGGCGATGCGTCGTGACCTCATCGCCAACGCCAGCCACGAGTTCAAGACTCCGGTTGCCGCGATTTCCCTGCTCAGCGAGGCAATCTCTGAAGCCGCCGACGACGCCGAGACGGTTCGTTCATTCGCCGACTCTCTCACCCAAGAAGCCCGCAGGCTCTCGCTGCTGTCGCGAGACATCATCCACCTCTCCGAAGCTCAGTCCGAGCTGGAGGCCCAGCACCGGGAACCGGTCGACATCGTCGCGCTGGTGCAGGAACAAGTCGAGTCCCACCGCAGCTTCGCCGAGGGACGCAACGTTGCCCTGACGTTGACATTGCCGCGCCACAATCAGCCTGCGATCATCCTTGGGCGCCCATCAGCCCTAGGCATCGCGGTGTCAAACGTCTTGACCAACGCCATCGAACACTCCACTCCAGGTAGCAACGTCGGCATCGGCGTCTCCGTCGCCGCCCACGAACTCGAGGTTGCCATCGCCGACCACGGCCCCGGCATCCCCGATGAACTCCAAGACCGCGTCTTTGAACGCTTCTTCCGCACCGACCCCGCCCGCGCCCGCAGTGACGGCGGAACCGGGCTCGGCCTGTCCATCGCCCGCAACACCCTGCGCTCCCACGGCGGAGACGTGACGCTATGGTCTCAGGTAGGGGTCGGGTCAACTTTCACCTTGCACTTCCCCATCCACGAAACTGTCACCGTCAAGTAACGCACAGAGAGAGACTTCAGTGAGCTGCCACATCTTGATTGTTGAAGACGAGAGGTCCATCTCGCAGCCTCTGGCTTTCTTGCTAACCAGAGAGGGATACGACGTCGTCGTTGTCGACAACGGCCCGGACGCGTTGGAGGCGGTGAACTCCCAGCCGGTGGATTTGATCCTGCTTGACTTGATGCTCCCGGGGATGTCGGGCACCGAGGTGTGCCGAACCGTGCGCAAGAGTTCTCGTGTCCCGATCATCATGTTGACCGCGAAGGATTCAGAGGTCGACATCGTCGTCGGGCTCGAACTCGGGGCAGACGACTACATCACGAAGCCCTATTCGAGTCGAGAGCTCCTCGCCAGGATTCAGGCTGTGTTGCGCCGGGCGACACCGGCGTCGGCCCCTGCGGTTGAGTACGAGGAGAGACACGTCTTAGCTAGCCACGGCGTCGTCGTCGACTTGGATCGCTACCAGGTCAGCGTCCAGGGCGAAGAGGTGAAGATTCCGTTGCGCGAGTTTGAGTTACTCGCCATGTTGATGCGCCATGAAGGTCGGGTGTTGACTCGCGCCCAGCTCATCGAGCAGGTGTGGGGGTATGACTACTACGGGGATACGAAGACCCTTGACGTCCATATCAAGCGGCTGCGGTCACGGATCGAGGATGACCCGTCGGCACCCACGGTGATTAGCACCGTGCGCGGGGTGGGGTATCGGTTCGGGTGATCGCTGCTGGATTGTGTGCAGACGATGGTCGAGACGTTGACCTCGGCGCGCCGGGCAAGGGCAAAGGGTATGGCGTCCCAGATGATCTGCACCTGATGAAAGCGACTTCACGATTATCGTCGGCAAGAATTCACTCTCCGTTTACCGAGGGGGAACGATCCCCTCATTTTGGCTGTCTAACGTGAGATTCGTGACCATACTTCACACGAGAAAAGGGAAGGGTATGAAACGCTACCGCCTTCTTGCAGCCGCTCTCGCAGGCAGCCTCGCCTTCGCCGGGTGCGCTGCGAATGAACGAGCCAACAACGGTTCCACCTCTGACACCGGCAGTTCCCTCAGTGGTGAACTCAACGGTGGTGGAGCCTCCTCACAAGGTTCAGCCCAGCAGGCTTGGGTGGCAAAGTTCCAGACGGATAACCCGAACGTCACCGTCAACTACGACCCGACCGGATCAGGAACCGGGCGAGAGTCATTCCAGTCCGGAGCCTTCAAGTTCGCTGGCTCAGATCGGGCTTTCACCACCAAGGAAATCTCCTCGGGCAAGTTTGCGGCATGTAAGCCTGGGTCAGGCATCGTCGAATTCCCTGCCTACATCTCCCCCATCGCTGTCGTCTTCAACATCAAGGGCGTCTCATCGCTGCAGCTTGATGCACAAACGATCGCCAAGATTTTCTCGGGGGCAATCACGACCTGGGACGACCCGGCCATCACCGCACAAAACCCTGGGGTGTCGCTGCCGAGTGAACGCATCAAGCCGGTCCACCGTTCCGATAAGTCCGGGACGACGGAGAACTTCACCGCCTATCTGGCTGCTGCCGCAGGCGACGCATGGAGCCCCGGCACGATCGAGCAGTGGCCCACTGAACTAGGCGGAGAAGGTGCGGCGCAAACGTCCGGCATGATCTCTGCAGTACAAAACGGGGTCAACACCATCGGCTATGTGGACGCCTCCCGCGCATCCGGCCTGGGCACGGTAGCGGTCAAGGTCGGTGACGAATACGTCTCCTACACCCCTGAGGCCGCCGCCAAGACGGTAGCGTCCTCACCGACTGAAAGCGGACGCAGCGACCATGACTTAGCGATCGCCTTGGACCGTTCCTCAACCACCGCCGGGGTCTACCCGATCGTGCTGGTCAGCTATCTGATCGGTTGCGAACAGTACCAGGACGCATCTACTGCTCAGCTTGTCAAAGCCTACTTCCACTGGGTGGTGTCGGCTGAAGGGCAAGCAGCCGGCGCGAAATCTGCCGGATCAGCACCGCTATCTGACGAGCTACGCAAACGCATCACCCCAATGATCGACGCGATCAAGTAAGTCAAGAGTCATTCGACAGGACACCTGTGAACACAGCAGATAGCTCTCCGAGCTCAGACACAACCTCCTCCAAGCCAATGGCGGCGTCATCGTCAGAGGATACCCTCGACGTGGCGCCGCTAGGCGCGGCCACAGCGTCATCCGAGAGCCCTTTCCAAGCTAAGCATCGACGCCGAGGCGATCTAGCCTTCTCACGCTCGGCACTTAGCGCCGGGCTGATGATCATGGTGACGCTGGCGGCAGTGGCCATCTTTCTCATCGTCCGCAGCCTTCCCGCCTTCGTCGCCGACTCCGATCAGGCATCGATCCTCAAGACCAGCTTTTGGCCGTACGTTGGGCCGCTGATCTTCGGGACGGTGTGGGTATCGTTGCTGGCTCTCCTCATGGCTACCCCCTTAGCCATTGGCGTGGCGTTATTCATCACTCACTACGCACCGCGTCGGCTCTCGGCTGTGCTCGGATACGTCATCGACCTCCTCGCCGCCGTTCCTTCGGTGGTGTTCGGTTTGTGGGGTATCGGAGCGTTAGCCCCCGCCCTCCAGCCGTACTATGTTCGACTCAACGAGATGTTTAGCGATGTCCCGGTTCTGTCCTGGTTCTTCGGCGGGGTCGCGTCGGGGACGGGACGGACGATCTTGACGGCGGCGATCGTCCTTACCGTGATGATTCTGCCGATCATGACGGCGATCAACCGGGAAATCTTCCTGCAGACCCCTGTCCTCCATGAGGAGGCCGCGCTGGCTCTGGGGGCAACCCGGTGGGAAATGATTCGGATGGCGGTGCTTCCTTTTGGGCGCTCCGGGATGGTGTCTTCGGCCATGCTGGGGCTTGGGCGTGCCCTCGGAGAGACCATGGCGGTGGCGATGGTGTTGTCGGCGACTGGTGTCGTCCATTTCCAGTTGTTGAATGCCGAGAACCCGTCCACGATCGCCGCCAATATCGCCTTGGCCTTCCCTGAGGCCTACGGCACGAATATCAACGTCCTGATCGCGACCGGTCTGATCCTCTTCCTCGCCACATTCCTCGTCAACGCCTTTGCCCGCTGGATGGTGTCTCGCCGCCACAACACCGCAAGGAGGCCATGATGCGCGTGCGCGTCCACACCCCGTCGGCACAGACCCTGGCCGGGAACGCCTTTCCGTCAGCGACACCTTGGGTGATCCTCGCGGCCTGTGTGATCGTCGCTGGACTGATCGACGCCCTGCTCGCCGGGGCCAGCTCCGCCAGCTTCTCCCCGATCCGGGCCATCGTGAGCGGGGCCCTGCTCTACGTCCCTGTCATCTACGTCATGTCCAGATTCGTCGAAGGGCCGCGCAAGGCTTGTGACCGGCTGATCACCGCCTTGGTGACCGGCGCATTCATCCTCGCAACCATCCCCTTGATTTCGGTCTTTATCGGGGTGGTCAGCAAGGGCACGGCACGGCTGGACGCCGAATTCTTCACTCACTCGATGCGCAATGTCACCGGGGCTGGCGGCGGGGCGCTCCACGCGATCGTCGGCACCTTGCTGATCACTCTGGCAGCCACCTTGATCTCGGTGCCGATCGGGCTTCTCTGCGCGATCTACGTCGTCGAGTATGGGCAAGGCCTACTCAATAAGGTCATCACCTTCTTGGTGGACGTGATGACCGGGATTCCGTCTATCGTGGCGGGGTTGTTCTCCTACGCCGTCTTCGCCCTGATGTTCGGGCCGGGTGTGCGGTTGGGCATCGCCGGGGCGGTTGCTTTGACGGTGTTGATGGTGCCGGTTGTGGTGCGTTCCAGCGAGGAGATGCTGCGGTTGGTCCCTCACGAACTGCGCGAGGCATCCTATGCGCTGGGGGTGCCGAAATGGTTGACCATCATCAAGGTTGTGCTTCCGACGGCGCTGGGCGGCATCGTCACCGGCGTCATGCTCGCTATCGCTCGGGTCATCGGCGAGACCGCTCCGCTGCTGGTGACGGCGGGCTTTACTGCGAGTATGAACTACAGCCTGATCCACGGACGAATGCAGTCACTGCCGGTGTTCGTTTATACCCAATACACCAACCAAGGCAACCCCGCCTCCGCCTTCATGGATCGGGCGTGGACGGGGGCGTTACTGCTGATCATCATCGTGATGACCTTGAATCTTTGTGCGCGATTCATCGCTAAGAAATTCTCTCCGTCAACGAAGCGTTGATGTCACCCCGAGTCCTCTCAACGTCAGAAGCCGATAAGGAAACCCATGTCAAAACGTATCGAAGTCCGCGATCTCAACGTCTACTACTCCTCATTCCGGGCGGTGGCAGATATCGACATGGACATTCACCCCAGGTCTGTGACGGCATTGATTGGTCCGTCTGGTTGCGGTAAATCCACCTTCTTGCGAACCCTGAACCGGATGCATGAGGTCATTCCGGGTGCCAGGGTGACTGGACGGGTGTTGCTGGACGGGGAGGACCTGTATGGCCCGCAGGTCGACCCGGTGTTGGTTCGTCGTCACATCGGCATGGTGTTTCAGCGTCCGAATCCGTTCCCGACGATGACCATCCGGGAGAATGTGCTGGCCGGAGTGCGGTTGAATAATCGCCGGATCAGCCGCGAGGACGCTGCCGAACTGGTCGAGCGGTCACTGCGGGGGGCGAATCTGTGGAATGAGGTGAAGGATCGGCTCGACAAGCCGGGGGCGAGTCTGTCGGGTGGACAGCAGCAAAGGTTGTGTATCGCGCGCGCAATCGCGGTCTCCCCGGACGTGCTACTCATGGACGAGCCTTGTTCTGCTTTGGACCCGATTTCGACCTTGGCGATTGAAGATTTGATTGACGAGTTGAAGGCGACGTACACGATCGTGATCGTCACCCACAACATGCAGCA
>JAEZZG010000075.1 GCA_023442485.1 Actinomycetes bacterium
AACGTGGAATGTTCCCCACACCTAGTACCCACCGTTTACGGCGTGGACTACCAGGGTATCTAAGCCTGTTTGCTCCCCACGCTTTCGCTTCTCAGCGTCAGGAAAGGTCCAGAGAACCGCCTTCGCCGCTGGTGTTCTTCCCGATATCTGCGCATTCCACCGCTCCACCGAGAGTTCCATTCTCCCCTACCTTCCTCAAGTCAGCCCGTATCGCAAGCAGGCTCAGGGTTGAGCCCTGAGTTTTCACTTACGACGCGACTAACCGCCTACAAGCTCTTTACGCCCAATAAATCCGGACAACGCTCGCACCCTACGTATTACCGCGGCTGCTGGCACGTAGTTAGCCGGTGCTTCTTTTGTAGTTACCGTCACTTTCGCTTCTTCACTACTGAAAGCGGTTTACAACCCGAAGGCCGTCTTCCCGCACGCGGCGTTGCTGCATCAGGCTTGCGCCCATTGTGCAATATTCCCCACTGCTGCCTCCCGTAGGAGTCTGGGCCGTATCTCAGTCCCAATGTGGCCGGTCGCCCTCTCAGGCCGGCTACCCGTCGTCGCCTTGGTGAGCCGTTACCTCACCAACAAGCTGATAGGCCGCGAGTCGATCCCTGACCGCCGGAGCTTTCCAACCTCTAAGATGCCTTTGAGGTTCATATCCGGTATTAGCAAATGTTTCCATTTGTTATCCCAGTGTCAGGGGCACGTTACTCACGTGTTACTCACCCGTTCGCCACTCGTGTACCCCCGAAGGGGCCTTACCGTTCGACTTGCATGTGTTAAGCACGCCGCCAGCGTTCGTCCTGAGCCAGGATCAAACTCTCCGTTGAAATCTATCGGTGTGGGTCGAAACCCTAACCGTCAACTTTAGTTTGATTATCCCGACAGGATCCATTGCTGGATCTATCATTTAATCAAAGGAATCCAATGTTTTGAGTTACCTCAAAACACGGGACTAATTTATTAACGCGTTAGCTACACCATTGAAGTTTCACTTCTTTGATGAAGCCAAGTGCATTGATTGGCATTGACTTTAAGCACGCTGTTGAGTTCTCAAGTTTCGGGTGCGTTCCGTAGGTTTCCGATTCACTCGGTTACCCTTGGAGCAACTCTACTAACTTTAGTTCATCGCTCGAAGCTTGTCAAGTCGACGTCTTTCAGTTAGTGTCGCGATCTCGTTTTGCGGAAGTCGCGACTCAATCTAGTTTAGCAGGTTTACCTCACCGAGTCAAACCCGACTCGCGGATCTTGCGATTCCGCTAGGTAACGCTTGCCACCAGGACGAGTATTTAACTCTTTTTGTTGGCCTTCGTCAACTTGGCGATTAGTTGTTGCAGTGGTGCTCGTGACCGCCTCTCACAGAGACAAAATCTGAGCCTCGCTGATCTAAAATCCTGCTACCCCGATTGAGTTGTCAAAATCACAAAAACCGCAGTTGACTAGGGCTTTTGCCGCGCCTCAAGACCGTCCGGCCCGTTGGCGACTTGGTCTAGATTAGTCAGTGAGACAATCCGTGTCAAATCACCGTGATCTCCTACCTTGCAGAGTCTTGGGCCGGCCCCTTTTGGACACAAGCCACACTCTCACAATGAGTGGCAGGTGATCGGCGGACACACACTTCACCCGTCAGGTGCAGTACGTGTCGCTTCGAGTGATCGACTAACATCGAGCAGGTTGCCCGCAGCTAGCAGATCGTCAGATGACTGATCGGTCGAAACTTCGGTTCCTTCATTGAAGGACCCCTCAGTTTCTCAGAAATCTCGATGAGTGGCACCGAAGAATAAGCTCACCGGGGCTCGCCCCCACCGAGAAGGCTCGGAAAACATTACTCCCACACACCCCACCTGGCAAATCCGGTCGGTTTGCTTTGTCCGTTTCCGCGACGACTAGGCCAAACACACTGTTACCTGGCTTATTTGATCGCGATCGCACCCACCGTCTTCTTTCCCCGGCGGACGAAAACATAGCGATCTGCAAGCAGGTCGGCAGGGGTGAGTCGGTATTCAGGGTCGTCGACGCGCACGTTGTTGAGGTAGGCGCCGCCGTCAGAGATCGCTCTGCGGGCAGCAGACTTCGACGCGACTACTCCGGTCAATGCCATTGCGTCGACTAAGGTCGGTAACTCCGGACCACAGACTTCAGCTTTGAGATCGAGAGAATCAACTACTCCAGCGAGAGTCTCAGCGTCCAGGTCAGAAAAATCACTGCGACCAAAGAGGGCCTGTGCGGCTTTGTTGGCGTCTTGTCGATCTTTGACCGAGTGGACGATGTCAGTGATGTCGTCTGCCAATGCGTGCTGGGCTAATCTCAGGTGCGGCCTGTCTCGGGTATCCAACTCCAGCTGGGCGATCTCGTCGGCGCTGCGGTTGGAGAACACCTTCAGATAGTCGATGACCTTCGTGTCTTCGGCATGGAGGAAGAACTGGTGGAATGCATACGGCGGGGTTAAGTCTCGATCTAGCCAGATGGTGCCGGTCTCAGACTTGCCATACTTCGTGCCGTCCGCCTTCGTCAACAGTGGTGTTACGAGACCGTGGACGATGCCCCGATCCGACCGGCGGATCAGCTCCGCCCCGGCGGTGATATTGCCCCACTGGTCCTGCGCACCCGTCTGCAGGGTACACCCCTGCCGTCGATAGAGTTCCAGGAAGTCGATCGACTGGAGCAAGACGTAGGAAAACTCGGTGTATGAGATCCCAGACTCCAACCTGCGCGCCACTACGTCACGATTGAGCATCCGGTTGACTGCGAAATACTTTCCGTATTCTCGCAGATAGTCGAGCGCAGAAATCTTTGACAACCAGTCGTAGTTGTTGACGACCTTGGCCCCGGACGAACCATCCATGTCAACGAAGCGAGATACCTGGGCTTTGAGCTTGTCAACCCATGCCGCGACGATGTCGCGATCGTTGAGCTTGCGCTCCCCCGTCATCTTCGGATCGCCGATCAAACCAGTGGCGCCACCAACTAGGAGCAGCGGCCTGTGACCGTACTTTTGAAGTCGCTGGACGACCAGGAGCTGCACCAGATTCCCGATGTGGATACTCGGGGCTGTCGGATCAAAACCCACATAACTCGTGACCGGTCCAGCACTAAGATGTGCGTCCAGGGCTTCGCGGTCGGTGGTCGCGGCGATCATGCCGCGCCACTGAAGTTCTTCGAGTAAAGGATTCACCCGCGAAACACTAGCAGAGATCACCGGCAGCCGGGGCCTCGGCCCACGATCCGAATCTACCCACGAGGCCATCCAAAGCAACTAGTTGATCGCGTACTCGGTCCGGTGCAGTACCGCCGCGCCCGCTGCGAGCAGCCACTGATCCGGAGGCGTTTAAGACGTCTAAGACTGAGACGTCGAGGACGTCGGAAAGCTCTGCCAGCTCCGATTCAGTGAGCTGGTGGAGTTCCTTCCCCTCACGCTCACAGAGACGGACTGCCGCCCCGGCGATATCGTGAGCCTCAGCGAAGGGGACCCTGCGTTTGACAAGCCAGTCAGCGAGGTCGGTTGCTAGTGAATAACCCTTGGGCGCGGCCGCAGCCATCACGTCAGCGTGGAAGACCAGGGTCGCCACCATGCCAGCCATGGCTGGGATCACGATGTGTAGTTGATCGAGGGAATCGAAGACCGGCTCCTTGTCTTCCTGAAGGTCGCGGTCATAGGCGAGTGGGAGGCCCTTGAGCGTCGTCATCAAGCCAGTGAGGTTGCCGATCAGTCTGCCGGCCTTTCCCCGGGCCAGCTCAGCTACGTCTGGATTCTTCTTTTGCGGCATGATTGACGATCCGGTTGACCAGGCATCGTCAAGAGTGGCAAACCCCACTTCCTGAGTGCACCAGAAAATCACGTCTTCGGCTAGGCGTGACATATCTACGGCGAGCTGGGCGAGGACGAAGGCGGTTTCGGCGATCAGATCCCGGGCTGAGGTGCCGTCGATCGAATTCCACACCGATGACTTAAATCCCAGTTCGGCAGCGACCAGCTCAGGGTCGAGGCCGAGGGAGGTTCCCGCCAGCGCGCCGGAACCGTAAGGGGACTCCATCAGACGCTGGTCGAGATCTTGGAAGCGCTGAAGGTCGCGGATCAACGGCCAGACATGGGCAAGCAGGTGATGGGACAGTAAGACGGGCTGTGCGGACTGCATGTGAGTGCGTCCCGGCATCACCACCTCGAGATGACGCTCGGCTTGGCCGGTCAGGGCAGAGATGAGACCGAGCACATCGAGGGTAATCAGCCTGATCTCGCGACGCAGATAGCGCCGAATCAGAGTGGCGATCTGGTCATTTCGGCTCCGTCCTGCACGCAACCTACCACCCAGTTCAGCACCGACGAGGGCCGTCAGTCCTCGTTCGAGAGCCCCGTGGACATCCTCGTCTGCCTTAGCCGGGGTGAAACTCCCAGTGCGTACATCGTTTGCAAGCTGATTCAATCCAGCGATCATGTCACGGTATTCGCCGTCGGTGAGGAGCCCGGCGTGGTGGAGTGCGTGGGCATGGGCGAGCGACCCGGCAATATCGTCTAGGGCCAATCGAAAATCAAAGTGGGTCGACTTCGACAAGGCGAACATTGCGTCGTCGGGGCCGCCGGAGAAACGGCCACCCCACAACATGCCCGGAGCATGACCTGAGGTGATGGGGGTATTGGACGTCATCGGAACTCCTTGGTCTAGTGATTGCTTATTTCGTCGTCGGCGTCAGTTGCGCGACGCACTCGGCAGGAACGGCACCTGACTTGGCCATAGCGGCAAGATGGGCAGCAACCGCGTGGCCACCATCTCGGTCACGACAAATCACCATGACGGTGTCGTCGCCAGCGATCGTTCCTAGGACCGCGTCCCAGTTCGCCTTATCGAGACCGGAACCAAAATACTGAGCTGCCCCTGGAGGTGTCTTCACCACCGCGATGTTGGCTGAGGCCGATACGGTGATCCCCATCTCGGCACACAGCTTCGCCAACTGCGTCCAGGCCACGTCAAGTTCGAGCTCAGGCATCGATCCTTGAGGCGCGTAGGCTAAGGAGCCGTCGATGCAGCGCACTCGAATGACGCCGAGTTCAAGCAGGTCGCGGCTCAGTGTGCCTTGAGAGACGGAGAATCCTCGCTCAACGAGGAGTTCGAGGAGTTCAGCTTGCGAGCCGATCTGATGACTGTCGATGAGTGAACGGATGGCGGCGTGGCGAGAAGATCTAGAAGGTGCTGCCACGATTATCTCCCTGTCTTTCTTGAGAACTGGATGGGGTTGATTGGAGCTGCCCAGGCCGGGTCATTGCATCGTCACGGGCATGACCTAGCCCAGCAAAGCCGAGGACTCTCAGGCGTATCCGTCAAGGATGTCGGCGAGGGCAATCACGAACATGTCGATTTGTTCCGTCGTCGTAATCAATGCAGGAGCCAGCCGCAGCACCGATGGTCGCGGAGCATTCGTGATGAATCCACGATCGAGCAAGGCCGAGCACACCTTCGCGGAGATGTCGTCGACGAAGACGATCCCTCGCAACAACCCCAAACCTCGAACTTCGCGAATCAATGGAGATTCAAGGGAGTTGAGGCTGGATGCGAGATAGTCACCGAGGTCGCGGGCACGCTGCAACAAACCCTCGGATTCAATGACGTCCAGGACGGCGAGACCCGCTGCAGCCGCCACCGGGTTACCACCGAAGGTGGTCCCATGATGGCCCGGGGCGAACAAGGTCGAGGCTTTCCCCAGCGCCAAACACGCCCCGACGGGGAAGCCATTGCCTAGCCCCTTCGCGATCGTGATGATGTCGGGCCGCACCCTTGAGTGTTGCGCGGCGAACCAGTAGCCACACCGCCCCATCCCGGTCTGGACTTCGTCAACCCACATCAATGCCGACACCGAATCACACAAGGCCCGCACTTCGGCCAGATACTCACAAGAGGGGACGACGACCCCGTTCTCGCCTTGGATAGGTTCGAGGACGACGGCTGCGACATCCTCGTCAAGGGCGCGGGCAAGGGCCTGCCCATCTCCGTAAGGGACGAAGATGACCTCACCGGGGAGGGGCTCGAAGGGCTCTCGATATCCTCGGTTCGCGGTCACGGCCAATGCAGCCGCGGTGCGTCCGTGGAAAGACCCTTCCATCGCGATGATCTTGGTCCGCCCGGTCAACCTGGTCAGTTTGAAGGCGGCCTCATTTGCTTCGGCACCTGAGTTCGTGAAGAAGACGCGCGCCTGAGGATCAGTTTGTTCGACGGGGAAGGATTCTGCGACTAGGTGGGCGAGTTTGGCAGCCAGCTGGATCTGCGGCTTTGAGGCGAAGATATTGGAGATGTGGCCGAGGGTGGCAGCCTGGTCAGAGATGGCGTCAACCACGGCCGGGTGGCAGTGGCCAAGTCCAGTGACGGCTAATCCGCATAGAAGATCGAGGTACTTGCGACCGTGATCATCGTAGATCCATACGCCCTCTGCCCTGGTGAAGATTCGTTGCGGGTGGGCAAAGGTTTTCATCATGACCTGGTCGTAAAGCTCATCCATGTCTGCGGTGTTGCATTGGGGTTGCATGACGGTCATGGGGTGGGCTCCTGATTCGGTGCGATGGGGGTTTTCCCGTTGGCAGTGGGCTCCGAGTCCTCGTCGGAGGTCACCATGGTTCCCACCCCGGCGTCGGTGAAGATTTCCAAAAGCAAGGCGTGTTTCACTCGTCCATCGATGATGGTCGCGCGATGAACACCGCCTCGAACAGCCTTCAGACAAGCCTCCATCTTCGGCACCATCCCTGAGGATAGAGATGGGAGAAGCTGAGCGAGCTCCCGGGCACTGATCTGCCCGATCACTTCCGTTGATGCCGGCCAGTCTGCGTACAAACCAGGCACATCGGTCAACATGCCGAGGCGCTCGGCTTTGAGGGCAATCGCCAAAGCCGACGCTGCGGTATCTGCGTTGACATTGAATACTTCCCCGTCCTCACCCGGAGCAACAGTGGCGATGACTGGGATCCGTCCGCCCTCGATGAGGTCGAGGACGGCGTCGGGATTGACACCGGTGACGTCGCCCACCTGGCCCCAATCCACCTCTTCGCCCGCGACCGTCGCTGACTTGCGCACCGCCGTAAACATGGATGCGTCTTCGCCCGACATGCCGACCGCGAACGGGCCGTGAGAGTTGATCAACCCGACAAGTTCACGACCGACTTTGCCGACCAGCACCATCCGCACCACATCCATCGCCTCAGGGGTGGTGACTCTCAACCCGTGACGGAACTCGGATTTGATGTCGAGACGTTCAAGCATGGAGTTGATCTGCGGGCCACCACCGTGGACGACGACTGGTTTGACCCCGCACAGACGCAAGAAGACGATGTCCTCAGCGAAGGCCCGTTTGAGTTCGTCGTCGATCATGGCGTTACCGCCGTACTTGATTACCACGATCTTGCCTTGCCACCGCTCCAACCAAGGCAGGGCTTCAATCAGAATCGAGGCCTTGTCAATGGGAGCAGACGAGGCGATTTCAGAGGTGATCATGAGGAATACTCCGCGTTCTCTTTGACGTAGTCGTAGGTCAAGTCATTGGTGTAGATGGTGGCGGCTTTGTCGCCGGCGTGAAGATCAATATCGACATTGACTTGACGGGCAGACAAGTCAACCAGATCGCGACTATCCCCGATCTGGCCGCCGCGACAAACCATGACACCATTGAAGCGGACATCGATCTGATCCGGGTTGAAGATCGCATCGGTGACACCGATAGCAGACAACACCCTTCCCCAGTTTGGGTCATTGCCGAAGACGGCGCATTTGAACAGGTTTGAGCGGGCCACTTGCCGTCCAACCGTCACTGCGTCTTCTTCCGTCGCGGCGTTGGTTACGGTAATAGCAATGTCGTGGCTGGATCCTTCGGCATCTGAGAGTAGTTGCATGCCCAGCTCGTGACAGACTCGCGCCAAATTTGCGGTGAACTGGTCAACGTCAGGGGTGACCCCAGAGGCTCCAGAGGCCATCGCGATCACAGTGTCGTTGGTGGACATGCACCCGTCCGAGTCCAATCGATCAAAAGTGACCGAGGTTGATAGCTCCAAGGACTGCTGGAGTTGATCTGGTGAGATGATGGCGTCTGTGGTCAGGACCACCAGCATGGTCGCCAAACCAGGTGCCAACATGCCTGCACCCTTGGCCATGCCCGCAATGGTGTATCCGTCAGCGGAGAAGGATACCGTCTTGGGGTGAGTATCGGTGGTCATGATGGCTTGTGCAGCATCGGCGCCACCATCAGCGGAAAGGCAGGCAACTGCCTGGTCAGCTCCAGACAAGAGGGCCTGCATCGGAAGTCTCACACCGATTAGACCGGTTGAACACACCGCGACCTCGTCGCTTGGGCAGGACAGGAGCTGGGCAACCTTGTTGGCAGTTGCCTCAGAATCAGCAAAACCAGGCTGGCCAGTACATGCGTTGGCTCCACCGGAGTTGAGGATCACGGCTTTGAGCTGATGATTAGCGCAGGCCTGCCTCGACCATTTCACCGGAGCCGCGTAGACGCGATTAGAGGTGAACACGGCAGCGGCGACGTCGAGGGGGCCATCATTGACGACCAGAGCTAGGTCTTTCATACCGGAGGCTTTGATGCCAGCGGCGATACCTGATGCGCGGAAACCCTTGGGCGCTGTGACTCCAACAGACATGGGG